>DASPHN010000215.1:0-3219 GCA_035629655.1 Saccharimonadales bacterium (SeqCode)
ACCGAGGTCCGCGAGCAGTCCATCGAGGTGAAGCCACCGCCGATCACCACCACGCGCTTGCCGACGTGATCCGGATACGGCAGGCCCAGGGTCGCGGTCCGCAGGTATTCGAGGCCGTCGATCACCTCGGCCGCGTCCTCGCCCGGGATGCCGAGCGTGTTGGTGTCGTAGCAGCCGATGGCGACGACGACCGCATCGAAGCCCTGGAAGGTCAGGTCGTCGAGCGTGAAGTCGCGGCCGAGCCCCGCGTTGACCACGATCTTCCCGCCGAGCCGGGTCACCGATTCGTACTCGGCCTCGAGGACCTCGACCTTGGGCAGGCGATACTGCGGGATGCCGTAGCGGAGCATCCCGCCGGGCGATGGGTCGCGCTCGAAGACGGTGACGTCGTGGCCGGACAGGAGCAGGTAGTAGGCGGCCGCCATGCCCGCCGGGCCCGATCCGATGACCGCTGCACGCCGACCGCTCTTGGCCTGCTGCTCGAACGGGACCGGCGGATCGACACCATCGTCGAGCATCGCCTTGAGGACCTGGTCGCCGGCGTAGCGATGCGTGTCCCGGATGGCGATGGCCTCGTCGACCTCGTCGCGGCGGCAGTGCTCCTCGCACGGGGCCGGGCAGACGCGACCGAGGACCGAGGGGAACGGGATGGTCCGCTTGAACACCCGCGCGGACTCGCGGAAGTTGCCCTCGGCGTTGGCCTTGAGGAAGCCCGGGATGTCGATGTGGCTCGGGCACTTGTTCTGGCATGGCGGCAGGCAGTAGGCGTTGTGGTCGCTGAAGATCAGCTCCAGGTTCGTCCGGCGCACGCGCCGGAGATCCTCGGTCTGGGTCTGGACCTTCATCTCCGGCTCGCACACGCGCGAGCAGGAGATCGGCGGATGCTCTTCGCCCTCGACCTCGACCACGCACATCCGACAGGCGCCGAAGCCCGGCAGCTTGGGCTCGTAGCAGAGGGTCGGGATCTCGATGCCGTTGTCGCGGCAGACCTCGAGGATCGTCTGGCCCTCGAAGCCCTCGACGACCCTGCCGTCCACCTCGATGCGGATGCGCGGCGTCGACTGCGGTCGCTGCGGCGACTGGGTGTCGAGCAGGCGCTCGGCGAGCGAATCGGCGTTCGTCCGCGCGTTGGTCGCGGGGATGGGGCGGCCGTCGGGGCGCTCGGGGCGGGCGAGGGTGTCGGTCATCGGGGGGCCTCGGTCGCGGCCGGCTGGGGACGGCTGGCGGGGGCGAATTCGGACTCGAAGTATCGCATCCCGGTCGTGAGTGGGAGGGTCGCCAGGCGCTCGTGGTCGCAGAGCGCGGATGCGACGATGTCGGCCGCGAGATCGGTCGCCAGCCTGGCATCGCTGGGTCGGATGAGGCCGCCTTCGCGACGACCGACGAGCTCGGCCAGGCGCTTGGTCCCGATGCGGCACGGGATGGTCTTGCCGCACGCCTCATTGGCGCAGAAGCGGGTCAGGACGCCGACCAGCTCCACGAGGTCGGTCCGATCATCGATGACGACCACGGAGCCCGAGCCAACGTGCGCACCCGAGGCGCGCAAGGTGGCGAACGTATAGGGCGTATCCAGCGCGTCCGGCGGGAGGAGGCCACCCGATGGCCCACCGACGAGGACGGCCTGCACCGACCGCCCGGCCGGCATGGCGCCGCCCAGGCCGATCACGTCGCGGAGCGGGGTGCCGAGGGGAACCTCGGCGATGCCGTCGCCGCCCGGACCGCGGACCTGGACCAGGACGGTGCCCGGCGCGTCGGACGAGCCGATCGCCCGGAACGCGTCGGCGCCTTCGCGGATGATCCACGGGACGGCAGCCAGGGTCTGCACGTTGTGGACCAGGGTCGGCATCCCGAGCAGTCCCTCGGTCGCGGGATACGGCGGTCGCTGCTCGGGCTGGCCGCGCTTGCTCTCGAGGGCCTTGAGCAGGACCGTCTCCTCGCCGAGCATGTAGGCGCCCTGGACCGGCCGGACGGTCAGATAGACGTCGTGACCGGAGCCCAGGACGTCGGGGCCGAGGAAGCCCGCCTCGGTCGCGGATCCGACGGCCGCCGAGACCGCGGAGATCAGGTCCGAGTCCTCGGCCCGCAGCGCGATGAACGCCTCACTCGCCCCGATGGCCAGGGCCGCGATCGCGATGCCCTCGATCACGGCGAACGGGTCACGGGCCAGCAGGGTCCGGTCGGTATGCGAGGCCGGATCGGCGCCGTACCCATTGGCCACCACGTAGCGGCGCGGTGCTTCGGTCGCGGCAGCGGCACGCCACTTCTCGCCCGCGGGATAGCCGGCCCCGCCGCGACCCCGAAGGCCGGAGGCGGCGATGATCGCCGTCACGGCCGTGCCGCCGAGATCGCGGACGGCACGACGCAACGCCACGAACGCGCCGGCCGCCACGGCGGCATCCAGATCGAGCGGGTCCGCGGCGTCCGCGTGGGCGAGGAGGATCCGCGGCCAGTCGGCCGGGGTCGCAAGGAGGTCGGTCATCGCCTTACGCCCGGGCCGGGGCGCCCGGGCGCCCATTCCCGCCCAGCGCGGCATCGAGCGCCGCGAGATAGGTCGCCTCGGCCGGGCGATGATCCGCGACGGCCGTGGCCTGCTCGGCGGCCGCCGCGGGCTCGAAGCGCAGGTGGGCGTAGAAGCTCGCCGTGCCGTAGATCATCGCGTACCACGCGCCGGTGACGTGGCTGATCCGCTTCAGCGCGGCGACCGGCAGGTAGCCGTAGGCCGCCTGGGTCGCCTCGAGGATGTCGAGCATCCGGGCCGGATCATGGTCGAAGTCCTCGAGGATCCCGTCGAGCGCCGTCAGGTCGACCGGCTGGAAGGGCTGGTACGCCAGGTCCGGAACGGGCCGGCCTGATCGACGCAACGCGGATTCCTCGCGCCGTTCCCCGTACGTCTCGGGCGCGCCCCAGTGCACGTGGTAGCGGCCGCGCGTGTCGATGCCGCCCATGTCGATGCACTCGATCGGGCACGCCTGGGCGCACTGGAAGCAGGTCTCGCACTTGAGCGTCCCCCACTCGTCGTACAGCAGCTGCAGCCGACCGCGGAACTTGGGCGCGACGTCGGCCCGCGCCTCCGGGTACATGATCGTGACCTTTGGCTCGAAGAATCGACGGAGGGTCAGGGCCATGCCCTTGGCGATGCCGAGACCGGGGATGAAGCTCATCGTCCAAGCCCCCTGACCACGACGATCGCGGTGGCCGTCACGAACAGGTTGAGCAGCG
>DASPHN010000216.1:0-2194 GCA_035629655.1 Saccharimonadales bacterium (SeqCode)
GTGCAGGGGCTCGCCGCGCTGGACGACGACGTGCTGCTCCGCCGGGCCCGCCACATCGTCACCGAGAACGCCCGGGTGCTCGAGGTGGTGCGCATCCTCCGGGGCAGCGCCGACCCCCGGGCCATCGGTCCGGTGCTGACCGAGGGCCACGCCTCGCTCCGTGACGACTTCCAGATCTCCACCGTCGAGCTCGACGCCTGCGTCGACGCCGCGGTCGGGGCCGGAGCGCACGGGGCACGCATGGTCGGCGGCGGCTTCGGCGGCAGTGCTGTGGTGCTGGTCGACCGGAACCGCGCCGGCGCGGTCGCCGAGGCGGTGCGGCAGAGGTTCGCGCGCGAGGGGTTCGCGGCGCCGAGGACGTTCGACGTGGTGCCGTCCGCCGGCGCCCGACGGATCGCCTGACTCGAGGAGGACCGGCGTGGAGGACACCCTGCGGCTGGACGCGAACTTCGTCGACTACGCGCTGGTCGGGGTCTACTTCGCTGTCGTCCTGCTGATCGGTTTCGCCGCCCGGCGGCGGGTCTCCGACAGTCTCGACTTCTTCCTCTCCGGGCGCTCGCTCCCGGCGTGGGTGACCGGCCTGGCGTTCATCTCGGCCAACCTCGGTGCGGTCGAGATCGTCGGCATGTCGGCCAACGGGGCCCAGTTCGGCATGGCGACCATGCACTACTTCTGGATCGGCGCCGTCCCCGCGATGCTGTTCCTGGGCATCGTGATGATGCCCTTCTACTACGGGTCGAAGGTCCGCAGCGTCCCGGAGTTCATGCGCCGCCGGTTCGGCACCGGGGCGCACCTGGTCAACGCCATCAGCTTCGCCGTCGCCCAGATCCTCATCGCGGGCATCAACCTCTACCTGCTGGCGCACATCGTCGAGCTGCTGCTGGGCTGGCCCCTCTGGGTCTCGCTGATCGTCGCCGCGCTCGTCGTGCTCAGCTACATCACCCTGGGCGGGCTGTCGGCGGCCATCTACAACGAGGTCCTGCAGTTCTTCGTGATCGTCGCGGCGCTGGTGCCGCTGACGCTGATCGGCCTGTACCGGGTGGGCGGCGTCGGCGGACTGGTCGACAAGATCACCGAGGCGGGCAACGAGGAGGACCTCACGTCCTGGCCGGCGACGAACCTCACGGGCTTCGAGAGCCCGTTCTGGTCGGTCGTCGGCATCGTCTTCGGCCTGGGGTTCGTCCTGTCCTTCGGGTACTGGACGACGAACTTCGTCGAGGTGCAGCGGGCCCTGGCGACGCACTCGATCTCCGCCGCCCGCGCGACCCCGGTCATCGGGTCGTTCCCGAAGATGTTCGTGCCCTTCATCGTGGTCATCCCCGGCATGATCGCCACGATCCTGGTGCCGGAGGTGGTCGAGGCGAAGGCGTCCGGGGACCCGGACTTCGACTACAACAACTCGATCCTGTACCTGATCAGCGACGTGCTGCCCAACGGTCTGCTCGGCGTCGCGCTCGCCGGCCTGCTGGCCGCGTTCATGGCCGGCATGGCGGCCAACATCTCGGCCTTCAACACCGTCTTCAGCTACGACCTGTGGCAGCAGTACGTGAAGAAGGACCGGCCCGACCACTACTACCTGGTCGTCGGTAGGTGGGCGACCGTCGGCGCCACCGTCACCGCCATCGGGACGGCGCTGATCGCGTCCGGCTACACGAACCTGATGGACTACCTGCAGACGCTCTTCGGCTTCTTCAACGCGCCGCTGTTCGCCACCTTCATCCTCGGCATGTTCTGGAAGCGGATGACGCCGACGGCCGGCTGGGCGGGGCTGGTCTCCGGCACCCTGGCCGCCGTCGCCGTCGCGTTCCTCAGCGAGGACGCGTTCGGTGCGCTGTCCCTTGGCGTCATCCCGCTCGGCGGCCAGGGTGCCAGCTTCGCGGCCGCCGGGGCCGCGTTCGTCGTGGACATCATCGTCAGCGTCCTCGTCACCCAGGTGACGGCCCCGAAGCCGGTGGCCGAGCTGGTCGGGCTCGTCTACTCGGAGACGCCGAAGGAGCAGCGCACCGACCCGCAGGCACGCCTGCTGCCGTGGTACCGGTCGCCCACGAAGCTGGCGACCATCTCGCTGGTCATGGTGATCATCCTGAACGTCATCTTCCGCTGAGTCAGGAGAGAGTCCGATGAGCACAGCAGGAAGCTCCACCGGCAGTGACGCGGGCACGGGCTCGGGCGAGAAACACGCCGCCGGCGCCTT
>DASPHN010000217.1:0-2315 GCA_035629655.1 Saccharimonadales bacterium (SeqCode)
GTGGCCGCCTGGGAGGACGCCGACGAGGAGGTGGTGGGCCGCGCCGCGTCGACGCTGGAGGAGATCTGCCGCGAGGAGACCGCCGAGCTGGCCCGCCTGTCCGTCGGTCTCCGAGTGGTGCGCGGGCTGCTGTCCTGACGAGCGCGTCGGGTCGTCAGAACAGCAGGAGCGCGGCGACCACGCCGGCGGCGACGACCGCCCACCGGAAGACCGCGTCCGGGAGCTTGCGGCCGATGCGGGCGCCGACGTAGCCGCCCACCAGCGAGCCGGCCGCCAGCAGCACCACGACGTCCCAGCGCGGCTCGGCCACCACGATGAAGATCAGGCCGGCGACGACGTTGCCGACCATCAGCGACAGGGTCTTGAGACCGTTGACGATGCGCAGCTCGAGGTCGGTGCCGATGCCGAGCACGGCCACCATCATCACGCCCGCGCCCGCACCGAAGTAGCCGCCGTAGACGCCCGTGATCGTGGCGAACGCCGTGGTCGCGGGGGACATGTGCCGACGCTCGGCCAGCGCGACGCCGTGCCGCGCCTCGTGGCGGGCCCGCAGCCACCTCGCGATGCGGGGCTGCACGCCGACGAGCAGGCAGGTGAACAGGATGAGGTAGGGGACGATCGCCTCGAAGACGCCCGGCGGCAGCCCGAGCAGCAGGGCTGCCCCGACGACGGCCCCGAGGGCACAGACGAGGACGATCGTCCTCGCGATCGGTCCCGCCTCGCGGACCTCGGTGCGATAGCCCACCACCCCGCCCAGGCCGCCCGGGATCAGGCCGAGGGTGTTGGACACGTTGGCCACGACGGGCGGGAGGCCGAGGGCGACCAGCACGGGGAAGCTCAGCAGCGACGCCACCCCGACCGTGGACGAGAGCACGCCGGCGCCGAACCCGGTGGCCAGCACCACCAGCGCCTCGAGTGAGGTCACTGCGCCTCGCGGATGATGGCGACGTCACTGACCATCGCGACGTGGGCGTGCATCGCCTCCGCCGCCGCCGCCGGGTCGCCGGCGCGGATCGCCTCGGCGATCGCGCGGTGCCCGGCCAGGGAGTCCTGCGGTCGGCCGGGCTGGCCCAGCGACTCGAGCCGCGTCTCCTTGATCAGGTCGCCGATCTCATCCATCAGCCGGGCGAGCAGGAGGGAGTGGGAGGCGGCGGTGACGGCGCCGTGGAAGCGCTCGTCGCCCTCCACGCCGCGGCCGCCGGCCTCGATGTCGGCCGCCATGAAGGCGAGTGCGTCGTCGATGCGGGCGAGGTCGTCGTCGGTGCGTCGTACGGCGGCGAGCGCGGCGATCTTGGTCTCGAGCGCGTCGCGCGTCTCGATGACCTCGGGCAGCCGGTCGGCGTGGCTGCGGATCGCCTCGACGATGCGGCTCGACTTCTGGTGGCGCGCGGTCACGACGGTGCCGTCGCCGTGGCGTACCTCGACCACCCCGACCACCTCGAGCGCCACGAGCGCCTGGCTCAGGGTGGCGCGGCTGACGCCGAGGCGCTGCGCGAGCTCGCGCTCGGGCGGGAGCTTGTCGCCGGGCTGCAGGCCGTTGTCGTCGATCCACGACGAGATCTGCCCGGCCACCTGCTCGTAGAGACGCGTGCGGAGCAACCGCGGCGGGAAGGACGACGACTCGGACATGGGACCAGCCTATTGACGATCGGCTCATTGTCCTATTGGCTAGTCCACTGAGCCAGCATTGTGACGAGGGCCACGCCCCGCGACCCCCGCCGTGCCGGCACATCACTCGGAAGGTGACCGTCATGGGTCCGGAATGGATTGCGATCATCGCGCTCGTCGCGCTGTTCGTGGTCGGCACCGTGCTGCCGATCAACATGGGAGCGCTGGCCTACGTGGCCGCGTGGTTCGTGGGCATGTACGCCCTCGACCTGGACGAGAAGGAGATCATCGCCGGTGTGAGCGGTGACCTCATCCTCACGCTGATCGGCGTCACCTACCTGTTCGCCATCGCCCGCAACAACGGCACGGTGGACCTGATCGTGCGTACGGCGGTGAAGGGCGTGGGTGGCCGGGTGGCACTCATCCCGTGGGTGATGTTCGGGGTCACCGCCGTCCTCACGGGCATCGGTGCGGTCAGCCCGGCGGCCTGCGCGATCATCGGCCCCATCGCGCTCGGCTTCGCCGGTCGCTACGGCATCAGCCCGCTGATGATGGGCATGTTCGTCGTGCACGGTGCGCAGGCCGGCGGCTTCTCGCCGATCAGCATCTACGGCGTCATCACCAACACCGTGATGCAGGACGCGGGACTGCCCTCCAGCGAGATCACCGTCTTCCTGGCGAGCCTGGTGGTCAACACCATCATGGCG
>DASPHN010000218.1:0-2785 GCA_035629655.1 Saccharimonadales bacterium (SeqCode)
GGAAGCGCATGCCGATGCCCGGGTCGCGCAGCAGCGTCCACTCGCGGTCGCCGAGGGTGACGGTCACCGGGACGTCGACCGGCGGAGCCGACCCATCGCGGGCCGTCCGGATGGCGGCGCAGCCGGATGCGAGGAGCAGCACGGCCGCGAGGGCCGCCACGATGCAGACCTCGATCCAGCGACGACCCGGTCCACGTGACATCGTGGATCCGATGTCGGGCAGGCTCGGCATGGCGCGACTGTAGCGCCCGGTCCGCGCCGGGAATCGAGAACGGCCATCCTCGCGGACGGCCGTCGTCGGAACTGCTGCCGTCGAGCCCGGCGTGCGCCGGGATCGATCAGTCGACCTGGATCGTTACCAGCGCCGACCGGCCATCAGCACGATGCTGGAGCTGGCCAGTGCGGACAGGAACATGACGATCCGAAAGGTCTGCGACTTGAGCACCTGCATCGCGTACCTCGGGAGATGGAAGTCGTTGACCCCCTAGGCCGCAACACTCCTGCCTGAGGGGACCAGCGGGCCATGGCCCATCGGTACGGGGTGGACCACCCAGAGGAGGCAGTGCCCCGACGCACCGCCCTGGCACTCAGGCCGCCGGATCCGCCCCAGCACGAGGGTGCCGAGGACCGCGCATGCCCAGGGCGATCACGAGCGCGACACCCAGCCCGATCAGCACGTCACCGATGCTGAAGACGTTCGCGAAGGGCACCGACGGTGGCAGGGCGAAGAGGTCGGTCAGGGGCCGCAGGGCCGGATCGGTCATGACCACGCTGTTGGAGAACCCGGTCGCCGCCTCGGCGCCGAGGGCTGCGACGGCCTCCGGCGACGCCGGCATCACCCCGCCGTTGGCCGCGATCGCCGCGAGATTGCAGGCGGCGCCGAGGGCCACGAGGCCCAGCGCCGGGATCGTCGTCACGTTGCGCACGACGGCGATGAGCACGGCTACCGTGGATGCGACGTACAGGGGCGGCCCGGCGTCGCCGACGCGGTCGGCGACGGGTCCCGAGAAGAGGATCACCTGGGCGACGAGCCCGGCCATCGCCAGCCAGCCCCAGCGGAACCGCAGGTCGCCGAGCCGTTCGAGGCGGCCGCCCAGCAACGCGCCGAGCAGCAGACCGATCGGGATCGCATAGAGGATGAACACCGGGCCCTCGACGGCGTCCTGTCAGGCCGGACGGGTCGCGAGGATCTCCTCGAGCTGGGCGACGTGGTCGTCGGCGTGGCCCAGCACGAAGCGCTCGAGGAACGTCTCGATCGAGATCGGCCCGAGCCGGGGGTGCAGTCCCAGCTTCAAGCGGTCCGCCGCCCCGAGCGTCGCCAGCCGGGCGCCCCAGTCGGCGAGACCGGCATCGATCCGGTCGAAGAGCACGCGGACCGGGAGTGTCCGGTCGCGCTCGATCAGGCCGATCCGGACCGTGTCCTCGGTCACGCGCCCGAACGGGACCGGTGCCGGCTCTCCGTCCACGATGCGCTCGAGCTCACCCATCCAGAACGGCAGCATCTCGGCGAGGTGGGCGAGGACCTCGGGCGGGCCCCAGGACGCCTCGGGCTCGACGCCGAACGCGACCGCCATCGGCCACGGGGCCCCGGCCGACACCCGCGGGCGGAGCGCCACGAAGGCGTCCCGGAGCGCCTGGATGCGGGCGGGCTCGTCGGTCGTCGTCGGATCGGGCATGGGTCGCCAGTGTGGCATGCCGGGCGTAGCATGGGCGCACTGACCAACCGCCTCGGGCCGCTCCCGACCGCGCGCGAGCAAGGGATGGGCGCCCCGCGACGCCACCGCTGCAGCGGAGATCGCGCGATGACCGAGACCCTGTCCCGGGGTGCCGCCAATCAGGCGGGCGCCCGGGTCGATGCCGACGCCTATGCGAAGGCCGGCGACTTCCTGCCGCTCCACGGCATCGATCACGTCGAGTTCTGGGTGGGCAATGCCCGCCAGGCGGCGGCCTACTACCGTGCCCTGTGGGGCTTCACGCCCGTCGCGTTCAGCGGGCTCGAGACCAAGGTCCGGGATCGGGCCTCGTACGTGATGGTCCAGCACGACATCCGGTTCGTGTTCACCGCGCCGCTCACGCCGGACGGCGAGATCGCCGAGCATGTGCGGGCTCATGGCGATGGCGTGCACGACATCGCGTTCGCCGTCGACGACGTCGAGTCGGCCTGGCGCGAGACCACGTCGCGTGGCGCCGTCTCGGCCCTCGTGCCGACCGAGCTCGACGGCGGCGAGGACGGGGTCCTGCGCAGGGCGTCGATCCGGACCTACGGTGAGACCCTCCACTCGTTCGTGGATCGGCGAGACTACGGCGGCGTCTTCGCGCCGGGCTATCGCAAGGTCAAGTCGCCGCCCCGGGCAGCCGAGGGCCTGCGCCTGCTCGAGGTCGATCACTGCGTGGGCAACGTGGGCCTGGGCGAGATGGACACCTTCGTCGACTTCTACCGCGACGTCATGGGATTCGCCCAGCTCATCCACTATGACGACAAGGTCATCCACACGGACTACAGCGCCCTGATGTCCAAGGTGATGACCAACGGCAACGGCCGCATCAAGTTCCCGATCAACGAGCCCGCGACCGGCAAGAAGAAGAGCCAGATCCAGGAGTACCTCGACTGGTACCACACCCCGGGCTGCCAGCACATCGCGCTGCGCACCGACGACATCGTCGGGACCGTTCGCCGGCTGCGCGACAACGGTGTCGAGTTCCTGGGGCTGCCGCACGAGTACTACGCCTCGCTGGCCGATCGGGTCGGCGATGTCGGCGTCCCGATGGAGACGCTCGAGGAGCT
>DASPHN010000219.1:0-4383 GCA_035629655.1 Saccharimonadales bacterium (SeqCode)
CTGCAGGGTCACGGTCCGCAGCTCGGCCGTGGCGGTCACCTCGGCCGAGTCCGCCGAGCGGTTGAACGACGTGTCCACCGCCCGCACGACGTAGTGGTACGTGGCCGCTTCCTCGACGGCGGTGTCGGTGAACGTCGGATCCGTGGTGGTCGCGAGCGTCGTGTACGGCCCACCGGGCTCGTCGGAGCGGCGCACCTCGTAGGCGAACAAGCTCGGGTCGGACGCGTCGGCGTCCCAGGTCAGCTCGATGCCCGCCGGCGACGCGGAGACGACCTCCAGCCCGGTCGGCGTGGCCGGTGCGGTCGTGTCGTCGCTCGCGACGACGGTCAGCGCGCCCGCCTGGTCGGCCGAATACGGGATCCCGTCGAGGTCCGCGTAGATCCAGTCGCGACCGTCCGTGACGGTGTAGCGGTAGGCATAGTCGAACGTGCCCGTCGTCTCCGGCAGGAGCGAGGCGACGAACTCGTCGTTGTTGCCGGCGTTCGTGTTGAAGGCGGCCTCGATCCAGGTCCAGCCGTCGGCGGTCGCCGGGTCGCTGCCGTCGGGGCCGGAGCCGAGCTGAGCGCGCAGGCTGGGCGCCGCGCCCGGAGCGTCGGTGACGCCATCGATCCAGACCTGGCCGTAGATGTCGGGGGTCCGGGTCGTGGCACTGATCGTGTGCGTGATGGTCGGCGGCCACTGGAGGTTGGCCCAGCCGATGACGAGGTGAGGCAGCCCCTCGACCTCGCTCGACTCCGCACCGAGGTTACCCGCGGCGTCCACCGCGCGGACGACGAAGAACGCGCGGCGCGCGTTCTCGAGCCCGGTGGCGCTGTACGTGGTGCCGGTGGTCGGGGTGTCGTTCAGCCGGACGTAGCCACCGCCCGACACCGGGCTCGCGTACACGACATAGCCGGTCGCGCCGGGCACGGCGTTCCACGCCAGGTCCACGGTGTTGGCCGATTCGCCGGTCACGTGCAGCCCGGTCGGGGCCGACGGCCCGGCAAGGTCGAGCGTCCCGGTCGCGAGCAGCAGTCCGGACAGCGGCGGCAGCGTCAGGCGGACGGCCCCGCCGGCGACGGTGACCGTACCGCTCGATGCCGTGCCCACGCCGTAGCGACGTGTCAGGACCGTGCCGTTCGGCAGCCAGCCGGCGACGGGGATCGTGAGGGTCTGGGCGGTGTCGTCGCGGTTGAGCGCGACGAGCGCGGCACGGCTGTCGGTCGAGCGGCCGTAGGCGACGGTGTCGGCGTCGTCGTCGGTGAGCCGGAAGTCGAGATCGCCATCGCGGAGCGGGCCGAGCTCACGGCGGAGCGAGGCCAGCGTCGCGTAGTGCTGCTGGAGGGCGGTATCGGGAGTGCCGCCGAGGTCCGCCCACGGGAAGGTGCGGCGGTCGTCGGGGTCGTCATCCCCGGTGACGCCGACCTCGTCGCCGTAGTAGACGGTCGGCGCGCCCGGCGTCGTGAACTGGATGAGCGAGGCGAGGCGCTGGCGGACCAGCCCATCGGCCACGTTGGCTGCATCGAGCTCGCGTCCCGCGGTCGTCTCAGGACCGGGTGTGAGCGTCCACCGGATCCGCTCGGTGTCGTGCGAGTCAAGCAGATTCATCGCCGCGTCGTAGGCGGCGTCCGGGTAGTCCTCGCGGATCGACAGCAATCGTGCGGCGAACTTCGACGGCTCGATGGCCGAGCCGCTGTCGGCGAAGCCTTTCGAGTCGAAGGTGCCCGGAGCGAGCAGGCCGAGGACCGCATCGCGGAATCGGTAGCTCATCGTCGTGTCGAGCCGGTCGCCGCGGATCATCCGCAGCAGCGTCGAGTCCTTCTGCCACGTCTCGCTGATCGTCAGGGCCTCGGGGTCCTGGGCTCGGACGACGTCGCGGAACGTCTCCCAGTAGCCGTCCGGGAACGATGGGTCACCCGAGACGTCGAGGCGCCAGCCCGAGGCACCCGCGGCCAGCCAGCGCTTCGCGATGCTGTCCGGCGCGGTCAGGAAATAGGCCTGGACCTCGGCCTCCGACTTGCGCAGGACCGGGATCGAGTCGAAGCCGAACCAGCCCTCGTAGGTCATGGTGTTGGGTCCGTCCGGACCGACGCACGCGCCGCCGGCCTGGGCGCTGAACACGAACCATTCGCGATACGGCGACGTCATCGATTCGCACGCCCCCGCCGTCGGGTAGTGGTGGTAGCGATCGAAGAACGGGCTGTCGCTCGAGAGGTGGTTGAACACCCCGTCGAGGATGATCCGGATCCCCAGCGTGTCAGCGCGCTTGACCAGGTTCTCCCAGTCCTTCTGGGTGCCGAACGCGGGGTCGATGACGCGGTAGTCCTGTGTGTCATACGAGTGGTTCGAGCCGGCGTCGAAGATCGGGTTGAAGTAGATGGTGTTCACGCCGATGGCCACGAGGTGGTCGAGCTGCTGGTCGACGCCCTTGAGGTCACCACCGAAGTAGTCGCGGCCGCGCGGCTGCTCCTTGGTCGGGCTATCGGCCGGCGGCGTGCTGTCGAAGCGCCACGGGCAGTCCGTCGCCCCGTCCTCGTAGTTGCGACAGTAGCCCTCGGGCTTGACGCCCCACGGCAGGCGCAGGACCGGGTCGTCGTAGCGGACCGCGCCGGTCTTGAGGTCGTTGTTCGCTCGTCCGTTCCGGAATCGATCGGGGAAGATCTGGTAGATCACGGCGTCCGCGGCCCAATCGGGCGAGGTGAACCCGGGGACGTGGAGCATGAGCGCCCAGCTTTGATCGATCGGGTCGTCGGTGGCGCTGCCGAGGCCGCCGTCGAGGGCGGCCGTGTCGTCGGCGTAGTAGTCGATGTCGTCGCCGTCGCTGACGACGAATCGGTACCACAGGTTGTCGGCGCCGAGGTCGCCCTCGAGAGTCGTCTCCCAGAAGTCGCAGCGCTCCGACGCGAGGGCCGCCTCGTAGCAATCGACGCCGCTGGCGACCCGGCGCATCGACACGACCCGGGCCCCGCCGGCATCGACGCTGAAGAGCCGCGCACGGACCGACGTGACATCGTCATGGAAGGTTCGGAACCGGAGCTTGACCTCCGTCCCGGCCGGGACGGCACCGCCCGGGGTCCGATAGAGACGATCGCGCGAGTCGTGCTGGAGGCCGGCCCACTCGACGTTGCCGTCAGGGCCATGGCCCGCGGCGATGGTCAGGACGTGGCTGGCGGCGTCGTAGGTGAACGTCACCGTCGCCCCGTCGTTCGGCACCGTGAAGGCGAGGTTGTCGCCGCCCGGCGTGCCGCCCTGGCCGTAGTTCTCGTCCCAGGACTCGTTGATCGCGACCTTTCCTTCGTACTGGCCCGCAGGCAGATCGGTCGTCTCGAATGTGTAGCGGCCATCGCCGTCCGGGTCCTGTAGCCACGAGCGCAGGCAGCTCGGGTCCCAGTCCCCACTGCAGCCGAGTTCGCTCTGGAAGCTGCCCGGGGCGACGGCGATGACGGACCGGACGTCGTCGGTCACCCAGTGCGTCTCGTGGTCGTAGTAGAACCTGACGGCGCGCGGGGCCCCGAGCGCGAGCGCGACGTCGTTGCCGTCCTGACCGTAGCTCTCGTCCCAGCCCGAATCGAGCGCGGCCTTGTACGCGAAGTCGCCGGCGGGCAGGTCGAACGAGCCCTGCCAGACGGCGTCGTTGGCGTCGAGGTCCAGGCCGGTCGCGGCGCAGGCCGGATCCCAGTCGCCGGGGCAGCCGGCCTCGGACTGGAAGCTGCCGGCGATCGTGACCGCGGTCGGCTCATCCGTGTGCGCGGCGCGGACCGGCGCCGGCGCGACCAGCGCCGCGGTGGGCAGGAGTGATCCGATGACGGCGATGCCACCGAGCAGCATCGAGAGGCGCCGTCGGCGGCCGACGCGATGACCGAGCGAACGAGACGGCTGGCGCATCGAGGACCCTCCGGAACGTGGGCACGTACGGGTGGGAGCCGGAGGCACCGCGCCTGGGATCGACCTCCCGCCGGACTTGACCTGGGGTCGGGGCGGGCGTCGACACGGGACCT
Source organism: Saccharimonadales bacterium (SeqCode) (assembly GCA_035629655.1). Lineage (GTDB taxonomy): Bacteria > Chloroflexota > Limnocylindria > Limnocylindrales > CSP1-4 > SPCO01. Next base: position 3,978 of record DASPHN010000219.1, read on the forward strand.
AAACCGGTTTAGGTTCGGTGTCGAACAGGATGCGCGTCGGGTCCGCGCGATGTCAACGGTCTGGGCGTGTTTAGTGGGCGTTTAGTCGCAGCGTCCCGGCCCGGGGTCGCGGTCAGGGTCTGAGCAGGACCGCCCACAACGCGCCGAGGATAAGGAACGGGCCGAACGGCACGTAGGTCCGCCGCCCGATCCGGCGAGTGGCCAGGAGCGCGGCGAGCACGACGCCGGCCACCAGCAGCCCGACGAGCGTCCCGCCGAGGGCCCGCTCACCCCCGACCATCAGCCCCATGCCGGCCAGGAACTTCACGTCGCCGAGGCCGAAGGCGCCCGCCCCGAACGGGATCGATGGGAGGTAGAGGATCGCCGGGACGAGGATCGCGGCGAGGATCGCGGGGATGAGCGCCGT
>DASPHN010000220.1:0-4479 GCA_035629655.1 Saccharimonadales bacterium (SeqCode)
CGCCATCGAGGCGTTCGAGGCCGCCCTGGTGGTCGAGCCGGGACACGCCGACGCCACGGCCGAGCTCACGGCCGTCAGGACGCGTCTGGCGGCCGCCGAGGCAGCCCCGATGGCGCCCGCGCGGTCGCCCCGAAGCGATGACGACCCGGTCATCCGCTCGCTGGCGGATCGATGGGCCGTCGCCGAGGCCGATGGCGACGCCGAGGGCCTGCTGGATGTCGCCGTCGGCTTCGCGCGTGCCGATCGCCCGGCCGCGGCGACCACGGTGCTGCGTGACGCCCTGGCCCTCGCACCCGCCGAGCCGCAGGCGTTCCGGGTCGCAGCCTGGCTCGCCCAGCGCGCCGGTCGCTCGGCCGAAGCCAGCGAGACGCGCACACGCCTCCGCCGCCTCCTCGCCGTCCTCGATGACGGCGACGAGCTGGAGCGTCGCCGTGGCGCGGCGCTCGACTCGGGGGATGTCGCCCTCCTGCTCGAGCTCGCCGAGGGTCATCGCCGCCAGGACCGCCCGCGCGTCGCGCTCGACGTCGCGATGGACGCGCTCGCCTTCGCGCCGGCCCAGCCGGAGGTCCACCTCGCCATCGCGCGCGCTCGCCTGGACCTCGGCTTGCGCCGCCGTGCCCTCTCGGGACTCGAGTACCTGGCACGCTCGATCGACCTCAACGGTGACGTGGCCGGCCGCGTGGCCCTGGCCCGCTTCGTCGATCGGGAGCTGCTGGCCGACGCGCCCGGGCCGGAGGGCATCTGACGACGACCGACCGCGTCTGGCACGATGGCCCCGACCGCCGGGGGTGGTGGGAGCCACGATGAGCGAGGCGCTGTACGAGCGCTACAAGGACGCCTTGCGGCGCGGCCATGTGGCCGCCCTCCGGGGCCGCTTCGACCTGGCCCTCGAGGCCTACGGCGAAGCGTCGCGCCTGGCCCCCGACCGGCCGTTGCCCCTGGTGGGGATCGGCGACGTCCTGGGCCGGATCGGGCGGACGACCGAGGCCCTGGCGGCGTACGACGCAGCTCTGGAGCGTGCCCCCGCCGATGAGGCGGCGCTTCGCGGCCGGTCGGAACAGCAACAGGCGGCCGGCGACCGCGTCGGGGCGGCGAAGACGCTCGACACCCTGTCGGCGACGCTCGATTCGGCGGGGCGATTGCCCGAGGCGACCGATGCGGCCCGACGAGCGCTCGAACTCGCCGAATCGCGCAGTCGGCGCGCATCCGTGACCGCGTTGACGGCTCGCCTGCGGGCGGACGCATCCGGCGATCCAACGGTCGCCGAAGCACTGTCCCGGGCGCTCGGTCTGCTCGATCCGTCCGAGGTCCCGGGCGAGCCCAAGGGCACCTTCCTCGGTGGCGGCGTGGCGACCGTCGAGCCCGAGCCCGAGCCGGAGCCGGAGCCCGAACCGCCGCCGCCCCCGTTCGATCCGGTCACCGCCATCGCGGAGGTGGAGGCTGCCGTCGAGTCGGGCGACGCGGGCGCGATCCGGTCGCTGGCCCTCGCTGCCGCGGCCGGCCATCGCGCGGCCGATCAGCCGTTCGCCGCCATCGACGTCTGCTACATGGCCCTCGGCACGAGCCCCGACGATCCGGGCATCCACCTGGCCCTCGCGGACCTCTATCTGGACCGCGGCTGGCGTGTGGCCGCGACCGACAAGCTGCTCCTGCTGGCACGGCTGGCCGACCTGGAGGATGACGCCGAGGCGCGGGAGGGCGTCTGTCGGATCGCGACGACCCGGCTCGCGGACGACCCGCAGCTGGCCGCCATCTGCGCCTGATCCAAGCCCGGCCGCGCAGGGGCGCGATGCTACACTCGCTCGACGATGCCAGAGCTCCTTCGCTCCATCCTCGATCAGGTCCAACTGACGACCTTGATCGACATCGGCATCACCGCCCTCCTGATCTACTGGCTGTTCAGCCTGATCCGCGGGACGCGGGCCGTCCGCCTCGTCATCGGGGTCAGCGTCCTCATCGTCGTCTACCTGTTGGCGGTGGCCTTCCGGCTCGTGCTCCTGACCAACATCCTGCAGGGTGGCGCGGTCGTCGGGCTGTTCGCGCTCGTCGTCATCTTCCAGCCCGAGCTGCGTCGCGCGCTCGAACGCATCGGTCGCGTCGGCTCGTTCGCGTGGCTCCTGTCCCCGGCCGATTCGCGAGCCGTGGACCACGTCGCCGAGGAGGTCGCACGCGCCGCCGCGGACCTCTCGCATGACGGCCACGGCGCCCTCATCGTGCTCGAGCGCGAGACCGGCCTCGAGGAGATCGCCGAGACCGGGGTGATGATCCACGCCGACGTCTCGGCCGACCTGATCCGGACGATCTTCTCGCCGCGCACGCCGCTCCACGACGGGGCGGTCATCCTCCGCGGCGAGACGATCCTCGCCGCCGGGGCACTCCTGCCCCTGGCCGAGACCACCGTGCATGCCGAGCGGTTCGGGACCCGCCATCGGGCGGCGCTGGGCATCGCCGAGCAGACCGACGCCGTCGTCGTGGTCGTGTCCGAGGAGAACGGCCAGATCAGCCTCGTCGAGCGTTCGCGCATCGTGCGCAACCTCAACGAGACGCAGCTCTCGCGAGCCATCCGCAACCTGCTCGATCCCAATCACGGCCGCCGCCGACGGGGTCTGGGCTTCCGCTCCCAGCCGGAGGGCACGACCACCTCGGCCGCACGGGCTCCGCGGTGACCCGAGTCCTGGGGCTGCTCCTCCACAACTGGCCACTCAAGGTCGCCGCCATCGGCCTCGCCATGCTCCTCTACGGGGGTCTCGTCCTGTCCCAGAGCAGCCGCACGCTGCCCGGCCCGATCCCGGTCGACCCGGTCGGATTGACCGAGGAGACCTATCTCCTGACGCCGCTCGAGCCGGTGCGCTCCGTGAGCTACTTCGCCCCGTCGGGCATCTCGCCCAGTCAGTCGACGTTCCGGGCGACGGTCGACCTCAGCAGCGTCGAACCCGGCAGCGGCCCGGTCTCGGTCCCGATCCTGATGGAGTCGATCGACGACCGGGTCTCGGTCCTCTCGATCGAACCCGACGTCATGACGGTCGAGCTCGATGACATCACGACCGTGGACGTGCCCGTCGAGGTGGACTACGGCACGGCCCCACCCACGCTGGAGGTGGGCGCCACCATCGTCGATCCGAACACGGTCAAGGTGACCGGCCCGGCCTCGATCGTGCGCAACGTGGTCAAGGCGCTGGCGACGGTCGTCGTCCAGCCGAGCGGCCTGAGCATCGACCAGGACGTCCCCGTCACCGCGGTCGATGCCGAGGGCAACCCGGTCACCCCGGTCCGGGTGGAACCGGCGATCGTGCACATCGACATCCCGGTCTTCTCCGATCGCAAGTCGAAGACCGTGCCGGTCACGCCGATCGTCACGGGCACCCCCGCGGGCGGCTTCGAGATCGCCTCGCTGACGGTGTCGCCGCCGACCGTGACCGTCGAGGGCAATGCCGACCAGCTGGCCAACCTCGTGAAGATCGACACCGAGCCGATCCCGGTCACCGGCCTCTCGTCCGAGGAGACCCGTGACGTCCCGCTCTCGCTCCCATCCGGCGTCACGGCCCTCGACACGGACACGGTGCAGGTCGTCATCGAGCTCCGGCCCGTGACCGCGACGCGGACGTTCGAGGTGGGGCTCCGCCTCCTCGGCGAGGACCCCGACCTGCGCTATACCCCGGCCACGGACCGGGTCCGGATCACGGTCGGCGGCTCCATCGCGGACCTGGACCGCCTTGAGGGCTCCACGCTGGTCGCCGATCTCGATGTCACCGACCTGACGACCGGCTCGGCCAGCGTCCCGGTCACGGCCGACCTGCCGGCCGGGGTGACCCTGGTCATCGCCGACCCGGTCGATGTGGAGGTCACGGTCTCAGCGCGCCCATCGCCGCCCGCCTCGCCGGCCGTCGTCCTCCCGTCGGCCAGCCCGGCCGGCTGATCGTGTCCCGCCTCTTCGGCACCGACGGCATCCGCGGCATCGCGAACGTCGACCTCAAGCCGCCCCTGGCCTACGCCCTGGGTCGAGCCACGGCGCAACGACTGGCCGCACCCGGCGGGGCGATCGTCGTCGGCCAGGACACGCGTCGCTCGGGCGACATGTTCGTGGCCGCCATCACGGCCGGCGCCACGAGCCTCGGCGTGGATGTCCACGTGGTCGGTGTGGTGCCGACGCCGGCACTCGCGTACCTGGCCCGGACCGGGCCGTACACGGCCGGGATCATGGTCTCCGCCTCGCACAATCCGGCCGACGACAACGGGCTCAAGGTCCTCGACCACGACGGGCTCAAGCTCGACGACACCATCGAGGATGAGCTCGAGGCCCTGATCTTCCGGGAGGGCGAGCTCGGTGGCGTGCGCAACGCTGCGCTCGGCCTCCAGGTCGAGGCGGCGTCGTCCGTGGATGCCTACCGCGACCATCGGCTCGGCCTCGCGACCGGGATCCAGGCCGGTGGGCTGCGGGTCGTCCTCGACGGCGCCAACGGTTCCGGCGGTGACCTCGGT
>DASPHN010000221.1:0-3740 GCA_035629655.1 Saccharimonadales bacterium (SeqCode)
GGCGTCGCCGACAGCAGCCGGCCCACCCGATAGCTCGGCCCGTAGGTGCGCAGCACGAGGACGCCGATGCCGAGCGCGAGGGCGCCTGCCGCGACGAGGAACAGGGGAGTCACGGCGGCGATGATACGCGCCGGGCACGGAAAGGCCCGAAGGAACCTCCACGACACGTGGGCGTTGATGCGATCTCCGCCGTTAGTGACGCTCGGCCCCTCCGGGCTGTCGACAACGCTACGGGCGCCGCGGCATCGGGGTCAACGGGGCGTGTCCACCAGAATCCGCTCATCTCGCGGGGTTATCCACCGTCCGTCCACAGTCGGACGGCGTCGTCAGCTCGCCGATCGCCCGGTCGCTGGATCGAGCGCGGTGAGCTGGCCGTCGAACCCGGTGAGCACGAGCCGGCCGCCCACCAGCTCCGCGCCGACGACGACCTCCGAGTGCGCGATCCGCCAGGCGACCGTCCCGTCGGGTTCGAGCGCGAAGGTCTCGAGCTCCGCCTGGACCAGCACGTGACCCAGCCGCGGCGATCCGAACAGGGCGATGATGGGCGTGGCCGAGCGGTGGTCCCAGCGCCAGTCTCCCGTCGCTGGATCGAGGCCGTAGGTGTGGAACCCGTAGGCCACGACCAGCAGCCCGTGCGTATCCCAGTAGAGGCCGCGGGGCTCGTCGTGGATCAGCGACGCGAAGCGGGCGGTCCAGGCGCCGCGCGGACCCTCGAGCCGCAGCTCCGCCCGGCACAGGGCGTCCGGGTCGTCGCTGACCTTGGCCCCGAGGTCGTGGAGGCTGCCGCCCGCCTCGCTGAGGGCGAACACCGCGGCCGACTGGCCGCTATTGCCCCAACGCCATCGCGCCCGAAGTCCGCCCGGGTAGGTGACGCTGGCGTTGCGAGGCTCGCGACTCGAGACGTGGGGCGGGTCGGTCACGCCCCGGCGTTCGAGGAGGTCAGGCTGCCCTCGAGGTCCGCTGCCTCGACGTCGGCGGCGCGGCGCTCCTCGGTGATCGGCGCGACGGTCGCGTTGGCGAGGATCCGGAGGGTGGCCGGTGGCACCGCGAAGACCGCCGTCGGGAGGCCGGCCGCGGCCCATACGACCTGGAAGCGCCCGAGCCCCGGATCCATGAAGACCCGCACGGGCCGGATATGCCCGATCGGCGGGATGCCGCCGATGGTGAAGCCGGTCAGCTCGTCGGCCTCGCGCGCGGTCCCGCGGCGGATCTCGGGCTCGGTGGCCACGGCGGCCAGGCGTGCGACGTCCACGCGGTCCTGGCCGGACACGAGGCAGATGATGGGCTCGAGGCCGCCGCCGTCCATCGGCGCGACGAACACGAGCGACTTCACGATCTGGCCGAGATCGGCGTCAAGGGCGGAGGCCGCCTCCTGTGCCGTGTGGGTCGACTCGTCGAACGAGACCACCTCGAGGGTCACGCCCTTGCGCAGGGCCGCCTCGAGGACACGTCGAACGGCGGGATGATCGGTGGGCAGGGGCACGGCCGGAGTCTAGCATCGGGCCGATCGGAGGAGCGAAGCGGCGGGTAGCATCGCCCGATGCAGGCCATCGTCCTCGCCGACGGCGCCGTCGGGACCCGTGCCACCCTCGATGCGGCATGGCCCGGGTGGCTCGTGCGGGGCGCCGTGGTGATCGCCGCGGACGGCGGGGCGCGGCACGCCGAGGGGCTCGACCTCACGATCGATCGGTGGGTGGGCGACGGCGATTCCCTCGGATCGGCGGGGCTCGATGCCCTGGTCGCGGCCGGGATCCCCGTCGAGCTCTCCCCGACCGACAAGGACGAGTCCGACACGGAGCTCGCGCTCCGAGCCGCCCTCGACGCCGGCGCCGACGACATCGTCGTCCTCGGCGCCCTGGGCGGGCCACGCCTCGACCACGCCCTGGCCAATCTCGGATTGCTGACCCTGTCCGAGGTCGCCGGCGTCGAGCTGACGGTCCTCGCAGTCGACGCGCGCATCCGCCTGCTGGGGGCGCAGGACGGTGGACGGCTTGCCCTCCCCGGCCGGGCCGGCGACCTCGTCACGCTGCTGCCGGTCGGCGCGGACGTGGAGGGGGTCACGACCGAGGGCCTGCGCTACCCGCTCCGCGACGAGCGGCTCGTCCTCGGCCGGACCCGTGGCCTGTCCAACATCCGCGAGCGAGCCGAGGCGGCCGTGACCATCCGGAGCGGTCGTCTCCTCGTCGTCGAGACCCCTGCTACCCTCCGAGGATGAGCATGCCAAGCGTCGGCGACCCTGCTCCCGAGGTCGCCCTGCCGGACGAGACCGGAGCCATCCACAAGCTCTCGGACCAGCGCGGGCGCTGGACGGTCCTCTACTTCTACCCGAAGGACGACACGCCCGGCTGCACCGTCGAGGCGTGCGAATTTCGTGACGCGAACGAGACGATCACCGAGCGCGGCGCCGACGTCTGGGGCATCAGTCCGCAGGGGGCGGCCAGCAAGCGCGCGTTCCGGGAGAAGTTCGGCCTGCCCTTCACCCTCCTCGCCGACGAGGCGCACGAGGTCGCCGACTCCTACGGGTCGTGGGTCGAGAAGCACAACTACGGCAAGACGTACTGGGGCACGGCTCGAACGACGTTCCTCGTCGACCCGGACGGCCGCATCGCGAGGGTCTGGCCCAAGGTCAAGCCCGAGGGCCATGCCGCCGACGTCCTCGCCCAGCTCGACGAGCTCCAGCACGCCGGATGACCGGGGCAGCGAAGGAGGCTTCGCTCGTGGGGGGAGACGAGCGAAGCCTCGCGCCGAAGCGTATCCACCCGGACGGAGGGTCGCAACGCGTCCGCGCACGCTGCGCCACGAGGGCTGACGGCCGATGACGAGCGACGCCATCGACGCTTCCGGGGACTCGCGCGGCCCGGCCACCGCCACGGCCCATGCCTGGCGTCCGGCGCGATTCATGGTCATCGCCGCGCATCCGGATGACGCGGAGTTCGGCCCATCCGGGACCGCCGCGACCTGGATCGCCGCGGGCTCGGTCGGCTGGCTCGTCTGCTGCACCAGCGGCGATCAGGGTGGCGAGGATCCCGATCTCGACCCGCTGGAGCTGGCCGCGGTCCGGGAGCGCGAGCAATCGGCCGCGGCCGAGGTCATCGGATACGCCGGCGTGTCCTACCTCCACCAGCCCGATGGGGCGCTCGCCAATGATCTCGCGCTCCGCGAGATGCTCGTGCGCGAGATCCGGACCTTTCGTCCCGATGCCGTCCTCGCGACCGATCCCGAGACGCTCTTCCATGGAGACGGCGGGGTGAACCACACCGACCACCGGGCCGCCGGCCTGGCCGCCGTGGATGCGGTCTACCCGGCCGCCCGCAACCCGATGGCCTTCCCGTCACTCGCCCGTGGCGGTCTGCCCGCGCACGCCGTCCGGCGTCTGTACCTCTTCTGGTCGAATCACAGCAACGTCTGGATCGACATCACGGCGGAGCTGGATCGCAAGCTCGATGCCCTTCGCGAGCATGCGAGCCAGATCCGCGACCCGGACGGCCTGATGGGCCGGATCCGCGAGTGGGCCTCGGAAGAGGGGACCCCGATCGGTGTCCCCGCCGGCGAAGCGCTCCGCCTCGTGATCATCGACGAAGACGACGACGAGGTCGCGCTCCCCGAGGCGTAGGAGCGCGACGGCCCTCCTGCCTCGCGTGCCGCAGGGCGGCGCTGGCGAAGGCGCCGGCGAGCGGCGGAGCGAGCGCGCTCAGACGCGCGTGAGCGAGCAGCGCAGTCGGCAACGCACGCCAGCACCG
>DASPHN010000222.1:0-4221 GCA_035629655.1 Saccharimonadales bacterium (SeqCode)
CGGTCGCTCCGCCTCAGCCTCAAGCCGTTCACCGTGGTCGGGGCGACGACCCGCGCGGGCCGCATCAGCTCCCCGTTGCGTGACCGGTTCGGTGCCACCTACCGACTCGACTTCTACACCGACGAGGAGCTCGCCCAGATCGTCCGGCGATCAGCCGAGATCCTGGCCATCGAGATCGAGCCGGCGGCGGTGCACGCGATCGCCCGGCGCGGTCGAGGCACGCCGCGCATCGTGAATCGGCTGCTCAAGCGGGTCCGCGACAACGCCCAGGTCCACGGCGATGGCCATGTCGACGAAGCGACCGCGCGCGACGCGATGCGGCGGATGGAGATCGACGACGAGGGCCTCGACTCGGCCGACCGCAAGCTGCTCGCCGCGATCGTCCAGAAGTTCGCCTCGGGACCGGTCGGGGTGGCGGCGCTGGCGGCCGTCCTGTCCGAGGAGACCGACACGATCGAGGATGTCCACGAGCCATTCCTGCTGCGGCTCGGGTTCATCGACCGCACGCCCCAGGGTCGGATCGCCACCGACCTCGGCCGGGCGCACCTGAGCGGCCTCGGCTACGAGATCCCGCCGCCGCGACGATCCGACCCCGGGATGCCGTCGCTCTGGGATGAGCCGGTCGCCCCGCCCGAACCGCCGGCGCCGCCGTCGGAGGAGGCGTGACCGCCCCGTACGTGTCACTGGCGTCGCGCTACGAGGTCCAGGTCCCGCCCCCGGCCGACGGGTCGACGCGGGCACGGGCCGGGCTGCTGACGCTGACCCATGGTGCGGTCGAGACCCCGCAGTTCATGCCGGTCGGCACGAACGCGACCGTGAAGGCGCTCTCGCCGGACGATCTCCGCGAGGTCGGTGCCTCGATCATCCTCTCGAACACGTACCACCTCTACCTGCGGCCCGGCCACGAGCGCATCGAGCGGCTCGGCGGCCTGCACCGGTTCATGGACTGGGATCGGCCGATCCTCACCGACTCCGGCGGGTTCCAGGTCGTCTCGCTCGGTGACCTGCGCGTCGTCGACGAGGACGGCGTGACCTTCCGGTCGCATCTCGACGGGTCCGTCCATCGCTTCACCCCGGAGCTCGCGATGCGCGTCCAGGCAGCGCTCGGCTCGGACGTGGCCGTCGCGTTCGACCAGCCGGTCTACCCGAGCTCGCCTCGTGAGGTCGTGGCTGATGCGACGGCGCGGACGCATCGCTGGGCTGAGCGCTCCCTCGCGGCGCGCAGCCGGCCCGACCAGGCGGTGTTCGGCATCATCCAGGGCGGGCTCGACCCCGAGCTGCGCGCCGGCTCGACCTCCTTCATCGCGGGTCTGCCGTTCGACGGGCTCTGCATCGGTGGGTTGGCCGGCGACGAGAGCCCGGCCGAACGCGACGCCGCGCTCGACGTCGCCGTCCCGCTGCTGGACGACGATCCGCGGCCGCGCTACCTGATGGGTCTCGGCTCGCCGGCCGACCTGCTCGAGGCCGTCCATCGCGGTGTCGACCTGTTCGACAGCGTGCTCCCGGCGCGCGTCGCCCGGAACGGGCAGCTGTGGGTGCCTGGCGGTCGATTGAACCTTCGCAACCGGGCGTTCCTCGACGATCCCGAGCCGGTGCAGGAGGGCTGTCCGTGCCTGCTCTGCCGGCGATTCTCGAGGGCCTATCTGGCCCATCTCTTCCGCGCGAAGGAGCTGCTCGCGTACCGTCTCGCGACTTGTCACAACCTGACCTTCACCCTAGACTTCATGGCCAGGATCCGAGCCTCGATCCGGGCCTCGACCTTCCCTGCAGATCTCCCTCGATTGCGCGCACGCGCGGGCCGGGTGAGTCGCGGCGAAGCGACCGAGCAGTCCGCGTGAAGGGTCGGCCGATAGCCTTGTCAACGACGTGGAGGCGACACCGTGGGTTCGCGAGACCGACCGAGCAAAGAGAAGAAGAAGCCCAAGGCCAAGACCACGCAGACGAGCCTGTCGCCGCTGTCGGAGCCGCCCCAGAACGTGGAGCTGATCCGCAAGCCGCGCAAGGAGCGCCACGTGGTCGAGGAAGAGACCCAAGACGAGGCCTGATCGGCGACGGATCCACCAGGGATCGTTCGTCCGCCGGGTCGCAGCCAGCGATAGGAGCGTGACGAACGGATGGCGATGACCGACGAGCGGACGACCGAGCGAGCGGCGGAGCGGGCGTCCGCGGAACGCGGCAAGGCGGTCGACGCCGCGCTCCAGGCGATCGAGAAGCAGTTCGGACGCGGCGCGATCATGAAGCTCGGCTCGTCCGAGCGACAGGCCGTCGACTTCATCCCGACGGGCTCGATCGCCCTCGATCTGGCACTCGGCGTGGGTGGCATCCCACGCGGTCGGATCACCGAGATCTTCGGCCCGGAGTCCTCGGGCAAGACGACCGTCTGCCAGCACGTCCTCGCCGAGGCGCAGGCGCGTGGCGGCGTCGTCGCCTTCATCGATGTCGAGCACGCCCTCGACCCGGCCTACGCGCGGGCCTGCGGCGTCAACGTCGACGAGCTCCTCGTCTCCCAGCCGGACACCGGTGAGCAGGCGCTCGAGATCACCGAGACGCTGATCCGCTCCGGTGGCATCGACTGCGTCGTCGTGGACTCGGTCGCGGCCCTCGTGCCCCGTGCGGAGATCGAGGGCGAGATGGGTGACTCGTTCGTCGGCATCCAGGCTCGGCTGATGAGCCAGGCCCTGCGCAAGCTGACCGGTGCGGTCTCCCGTTCGAACACGGCCCTCGTCTTCACCAACCAGCTGCGCGAGAAGATCGGCGTGATGTTCGGCAATCCCGAGACGACGCCCGGTGGACGCGCGCTGAAGTTCTATGCGTCCGTCCGCCTGGACATCCGGCGCGTCGAGACCATCAAGACCGGGACCGAGTCCGTCGGCAACCGGGCGCGGGTCAAGGTCGTGAAGAACAAGGTCGCCGCCCCCTTCCGGGTCGCCGAGTTCGACATCATGTACGGCGAGGGCATCTCCAAGGAGGGTGGGCTGCTGGACGTCGGCGTCGCGATGGACGTCGTCTCCAAGACCGGCGCCTGGTTCAACTTCGGGGAGACCCGGCTCGGCCAGGGCCGCGAGGCCTCCAAGGACTTCCTCAGGGGCAGCCCGGAGATCGCGGCCGAGATCGACCGCAAGATCCGCGGCAAGATCAATGAGGTGGCCATCCCGGTCGAGGGCATCGAAGAGGCCGAGTGACCGGCGAGCGGCCCGGCCGTCCACCGCGGCCGCGTCGGGAGTCCTTCGCCGAGCGACGGGCGCGACGCGCCGCGGTCGATGATCCGGCGGTCGTCCTCGAGGCGGCCGCTCGGTTCCTGGAGGCGCGCTCACGGTCCGTGACGGAAGTCCGTCGGCGGCTGGGCCAGGCGGGCTACCGGTCCGAGCTCATCGACGGCGCCATCGAGCGCCTGACCGAGCTCGGCATGCTGGACGACGAGCAGTTCGCCCGGGCATGGGTGGAGTCTCGGGACCGAGTCCGGCCGCGTGGCGAGCGGGCGATCCGCGAGGAGCTGCGCCTCAAGGGCATCGACCGCTCGACCGCCGACCTGGTCCTCGAGGAGCGCCGCGTCGGGATCAGCGAGCGGGCCGTGGACGATGGCGCGCACGACGATGCGCCGGCGCGCAGTCCGGATCGGGTCGCCGCCGAACGCCTCATCGCCAAGCACGCCCGGGCGCTGGCTCGAGTGGCCGATCCGCGCCAGCGACGGCAGCGCGCGTATGCCTTGCTGGCCAGGAACGGGTTCGACCCAGAGACGTGCCGCGAGGTGGCCGCCTCAGCTGGCGCCAGCCCGGCCGAGTCCGAGGAGGCCGACGAGCCCGACGCCGACTGACGATCGCGTTGTCCTCGGACACCGCTCCGGACCGCACCGATCCCACCCGGACCACCGCGACGCGACCCGTCAGCGGGGGGCTGGCAGGACCAAGGTCGGGGTCGTGGTCCCGCGCCGCCGCGGAGATACTCGGAGGGTCTTGATCCCGGCGTTCAGCCGGCGACATCCACACTCCGGGGGCGGGAGTAGCGGATCGATGTTCACACGCAAGCGCACGGGGATGGCCGGCATGGCGGCGATGGCGCTCGTCCTCACGATGAGCGGGGCCGTAGCGGCCGCGACCCTCGTCGCGTACACGGCGCCGGCCATGGAGACCGAGGAGCCCGTCGACGAGCTGCCGACGGCGGACACCACGGCGACATTCGAGGACGTCGACGGGAACGGCGTCGACGACGACTGCCAGACCG
>DASPHN010000223.1:0-3087 GCA_035629655.1 Saccharimonadales bacterium (SeqCode)
CCCTTCGATGCCTCGGCGCCCGCGAAGTAGTCGTAGTCCGTCGCGACCCAATGGCCGTCCTCGTCGACGTCGAACAGCCACTCGACCGGGTGGCCGTCGAAGATCACCAGGCGCCCCTCCGGAGCCAGCAGCCGCCGGAGCACGGCGGCCCACGCGTCGAGATCCTGCAGCCAGATCAGTGAGCCCCGCCCCGTGTACAGCAGGTCAGCGGTGCCGTCGAGCTCGCGGGGCGTATCGAGGACGTCGGCCTCGATCCAGCGGGCCGGTGCGCCCACGGCCGTCGCCAGCCGATCCGCGAGCTCGAGCATGCGCGGGCTGATGTCGACCCCGACGACCTCGTCGGCGCCGGCGTTCCAGAGCGACAACGTGTCCCGCCCGCCGGCGCACTGCAGGTGGATCGCTCGCCGGCAGCGGCCGTGCAGGTCGCCGATGAGCTCCAGCTCGGGCGGGAGCAGGTTCGTGCCGCCGGACCGGATCAGCTCGACCGCCTCGTCGAACCAGCCTTCGTAGCGCTCGGCGGCCTCGTCCCACGCGGCCCGGTTAGCGCGATGCATCGCCCGGACGTCCCCGCGCTCGTCGGGCGTCGCTGGGCGGACGTGGTCGGCGGCATCCTCCATCACGGCAGCGTAGCCGCCTCAGACCACGGCCGAGGAGAGGGCGACGATGGCGAACGCCCCGATGAGCAGCCCGGACACGATGTTGACGCGCCGCAGGCCGACGGGCGTGATCCGGGAGCGGAGCGCCCCGACCACGCTGACGAGCACCATCCACCACGCCGCGGATCCGAGGAACACGCCCAGCGTCAGGAGCGTGGCTCCCGCCGCATCGCCCCCGGTGATGCCCAGCCCGACGAACAACGCCGCGAACGACAGGATCGTCATCGGGTTGGTCAGGGTCAGCCCGAGCGTGGAGGCGTACGCGCCAAGCAGCCCGCCTCGCCTCGGCACGGCGGTCGCGGCCTCGCCCGGCACGGACCGGAACGTGCGCCAGGCGAGCCACAGCAGGAACAGGCCACCGACGATCCCGAGCGCGCGGCGCCAATCGAGCAAGAGATCGGTGACGGCCGTCAGCCCGAAGGCGGCGATCGCGCCGTACGTGGCGTCGGCGGTGGCGACACCCAGGCCCGACGCCATCCCGACGAGCCGGCCCTCGGCCAGGGTCCGTCGGATGCACAGCAGGCTGATCGGGCCGACGGCGGCGGCGATCGTGAATCCGAGGACCAGGCCTCGGACCAGGAGCGTGGCGTCCATCGTCGATCCCTCCTCTCAAACACGAAGAGACGCCCTCGGCGTGTGCCGAGGGCGTCCGTCTCGTTCCCAGGGTTGCGCCCCTCACCGGGCGCGCAGCATCAGGTCGAGCAGGCCCTCGCGGGCGGCTGCTGCGACGTGGCCGGGCGGGGTGCGGCAACGCGATGCATGTCGCGGCAGGGTGCCCGATGTCGGCCGGCGACGTCAAGAGGCTCGATCCGGTCCGGTCCGCCGACCCCGCGCGGACCATCCAGGCCGGTACCCTGACGGCATGACATCCACGACCCGCCGGCTGCTCAAGGTCGGCGTCCAGCTCCCCGAGGTCGAGCGCGAGGTCCGCTGGCCGGAGCTGCTCGACATGATCCGGGCCCTCGAGGACGGCGGCTTCGACTCGATCTGGCTCGGCGAGCACCTCCTCTATCGCTGGACGGATCGGCCCGAGCCGGCAGGCCCGTGGGAGGCCTGGTCCATGCTCTCGGCGATCGCGGCGGCGACGACGAGGGTGGAGTTCGGGCCGCTCGTCGCGTGCACCGGGTTCCACAACCCGGCGCTGCTCGCGAAGCAGGCATCGACGATCGACGAGATCAGCGGCGGCCGATTGATCCTCGGCCTGGGCGCCGGCTGGAACGAGACCGAGTTCCGGGCCTTCGGCTTCCCGTTCGACCACCGCGTCGACCGCTTCGAGGAAGCCTTCACGATCATCCGGACCCTCCTCCGCGAGGGGGCCATCGATTTCGACGGACGCTTCTACCAGGCGCGCGACTGCGAGCTCCGGCCGCGCGGTCCGCGTCCCGAGGGTCCGCCGCTCCTCATCGGATCCAACGGCCCCCGGATGCTGCGCATCACGATGCCCCACGCGGACGCCTGGAACAGCTGGTACGCGGACATCGACAACACGCCGGCCGGGATCGCACCGCTTCGCGACATCGTCGACGAGGCGTGTCGCTCGGTCGGGCGCGACCCGTCGGAGATCGAGCGCACGGTCGCCGTCCTCGTCCGTCTGCCGGGCGGCACCGGCCGACTCCAGGGCGACTACGCCGCCCAGTCGCGGATCCGCCCGCTCGAGGGCAGCGCCACGGAGATGGCCGACGCGCTGCGCGCCTACGCCGCCGAGGGCATCGGGCACGTCCAGCTCGTCGTCGATCCCATCACGCGTGCGTCCATCGACGCCCTGGTACCGGTCCTGCGCGCCCTCGACTGACCCGGGACCCGCGGTACTTCCGTCACGGGCCGGACCGCTCTCGGCCGGTGCTAGCATCGCCGCCGCCATGCGTCTCGCCCCCCACGGGCGCCGCGCGCTGGCCGTCGTCGCCGGGCTGGCGATCACGGTCGCCGCGTGTGCCAGCCCTCCGCCATCCGCCGCGCCATCCTTCGCCGTCACGGCGCCGGTCAGCACACCGGATCCGCACCTCGCGGACCCGGCGACCGCCGATGCGGTCTTCCTGGCGCTGGGCGCCGCCGGCATCCGCATCTCGGCCACGAATGCAGCCGCCGGCACGGCCGGCGTCGAGCCGGTGAAGCGGATCAACGCCACGTACCTCGGCTGGCCACTGACGATCAGCCAGTACTCCACCTCGGCCTCGCTGCGCAAGGCGACGGAGGGCTGGGAGCCCGTCCAGGCGCCCGGCCAGGGTGAGCCCCCGATCTCCATCGTGGGCATGAACATCCTCCTCGCCTGGGGTCCGGCGACAAGCGGCCAGCCCAAGACGCCCGATCCGAAGAAGACGGCCGCGCTCGACTCGATGCTCGGAGCGCTCGACCCGCTCCTCTCACCGCTCCGTGCCCGGACCGTCGTCCCGGTCCGCGTCGCCGGCGCCACGACCGCGCCGATCGACGACGA
>DASPHN010000224.1:0-6071 GCA_035629655.1 Saccharimonadales bacterium (SeqCode)
CTGCCGCTCATCGTGCCGCGACCGGGGTTGTGCACGGACAACGGGGCGATGATCGGGGCGGCGGGCGCCCGGCGCTTCCTCGCCGGCGAGCGGGCCGGGCTCGACCTCGACGCGCGGACGTCCCTTCCGCTCGCTGCCCGATGACGCCCGGCGGCGTCCCGTCGGGTGGCGAGATCCCTGCGAGGCGCCCGGTGCGGATCGACCCGGCGGAGGTTCGCGCCACGCTCCGCGCGGCGGGCCTCCGTGCCCGGCATGCCCTGTCCCAGAACTTCCTCGCCGATCCGGAGGTCCTCGAAGCCATCCTCGCCGCCGCGGACCCGGATGCCGGCTCCGATGTGCTCGAGATCGGACCGGGTCTCGGTCTCCTGACCGGCGGTCTGCTGGAGACCGGCGCCCGGGTGACGGCCGTCGAGCTGGACCGTGGCCTGGCCGCGTTCCTGCGTGACCGGTTCGAGGGGCCGATCGCGGAGGACCGCCTGCGGCTCATCGAGGGGGACGCACTCGACCAGGACCTGACCCACCTCGTCGGCCCACCGTACGAGGTCGTCGCGAACCTGCCGTACCACATCACGAGCCCGATCCTGCACGCGCTCCTCGGTGCGCCACCGAGGCCGGACCGGCTCGTCCTGATGGTCCAGCGGGAGGTCGCCGAGCGGATCGCGGCACCACCCGGGAAGATGAGCTACCTGTCGGTCTTCGTGCAGTACCACGCGCGCGTGCGGATCGCCCTGCAGGTGCCGCCGACCGCCTTCGAGCCCGAGCCGGCCGTCGATTCGGCGGTCATCGTCGTGGAACCCTACGACCTCGACGACCGGCTCGGCCCGGACGAGGAGGACGGCCTGTGGCGACTGGTCCAGGCCGCCTTCCGCGAGCGCCGCAAGATGATCCACAACGTCCTCGCCCGCCAGCTGCCGGTCGATGCGGGGCGGGTGACCGAGGCGCTCGCGGCCGTCGGGATCGACCCCGACCGTCGGCCGCAGACCCTGGCCGTCGGCGAGTGGCTTGCCCTGCGCGAGGCGCTCGGCCCGATCGGCGAGGACCGGCGCGGCCGCGGACCGGGCGAGCGATGACCGGTCCGGCCCCGGCCGTCGATCCGCTGCGGCGGCTGACGCCGATCGTCCGCCTCGCACCGGCCAAGGTGAACCTGACCCTCGCCGTCCTCGGCACGCGGCCGGATGGCTTCCACGACCTGCATTCGGTCTTCGCGCCACTGGGGTTCGCCGATCGGCTGTCGCTCGCCCTCGCCCCGACCGCGAACGCCGACACGCTCCATGTCGACGGCGACATCCCGGGCGACCCGGCCGCGAACCTCGTGCTGCGCGGCATCGCGGCGGCCCGGACGGCCGTCGGCGGTGGTTGGGCCGGTGGGCCGAGCCCGGCGCCATCGATCGCCGCCAGGCTCGACAAGCACATCCCCATCGGCGCGGGTCTGGGCGGCGGGTCGTCCGACGGAGCCGCAGCGGTCCTCGGGGCCCTCGAGGCGTGGGGCGCCGAGCTCGATGACGACGGCCGCCGGCGTGCCCTCGCGATGGTCGGCTCCGACGTCCCGTTCTTCGCCGCCGAAGGACCGGCCCTCGTCGAGGGCCGCGGCGAGCGCGTGACGCCCTTGCGCGGCCTGCGCGGTGCGCCGGGCGTCCTGCTCGTCACGCCGGCGGTCCACGTCGGCACGCCGGAGGTCTACGCGGTCTTCGACGGCACGCGCGGCACCGGCGACGGGTCGATCCGCATGACGTCGGCGCACCTCGCCGAGGAGCTGCGCACCGGCCTCAGCCCGGCCGATCTCGTGGCCCGGGCCGGCGTCCTCGCCTCGGCCAATGACCTGCTGCCGGCCGCGATCCTCGTCGAGCCCGGCCTCGTGCCGGTCCGTCGCGCGCTGATGCGCCTGCTCGGTCGTCCGGTCGGCCTGTCCGGGTCCGGCCCGACCCTGTGGACGCTCTATCCTTCCGAGGCGGAGGCCATCACGGCCGGCGACACCCTTCGCGATGCGCTCGCGGCCGGTGACCTGCCGATCCTTGGCGACGGCCCGCCGGCGATCGTCGCGACCCATATCCGCTCCGGCCCGGATCCGCGCCCGGCGCCGTCGGACCCGACCCAGCCGCCAGCGCCGCCACAGCGGTCCACCCAGGAAGGGACGCCATGACCCGCCGCGCCATCTCGACCACGTCCGCCCCGGCCGCCATCGGCCCCTACAGCCAGGCGATCGTCGCGGGTGACTTCGTGTTCTGCGCCGGCCAGGGCGCCATCGATCCGCAGACCGGCGAGTTCCAGCAAGGGACCGTGGAGGCCGAGACCGAGCGGACCCTGCGCAACGTCGGCGGACTGCTCGACGCGGCCGGCGTGGGCTTCGCCGACGTCGTCAAGACCACCGTCTTCCTGACGAACATGGACGACTTCGCCGCGATGAACGGGGTCTACGCGGGGTTCTTCCCGGATCCACCACCGGCGCGTTCCACCGTGGCGGTCGCCGCGCTCCCGAAGGGCTTCCGCGTCGAGATCGAGGTCGTGGCCTACCGGCCGCGCCCGGTCGACGCGGTGGCGCGCTGACGTCGGCACCGTCCGGACCCACGCTTGACGCCCCCACGGACCCGCCCATACCATCCGCGGACCGACTGATGACGACCCCTTTCCGCCCGTCGGGTCCCGCATCCGGCGGGGGCGCCGTGAGCCCCGCCCGGACTCGACGTCGCGCATGAACCCTCCAAGTCCCTCGCCCGTGCCAGGGCCCCTCGGCCGCACCACCGCCGTGGTCCTCGCGGCCGGCCTCGGCACGCGCATGCGCTCCACCCGGCCCAAGGTCCTGCACGAGCTGTGCGGGCGGCCGATGCTCGCCTTCGTGCTCGACGCCTGGGCCGAGGCGGCCGGTCCCGGCGCCGCGCCACCGATCGTCGTCTACTCACCGGCGGTCACGGCCGTCCGCGAGGCCTTCGCCGACGCCGCGACGTTCGCCCTCCAGGACGAGCCTCGCGGGACCGGCGATGCCGTGCACGCAGCGTTGGCCACGGTGCCGGAGGAGGCGACCGAGATCCTGGTCCTCTCGGGCGACGTGCCGCTCGTCACGGGCGACGACCTCGACGCCATCCTGGAGGCGCGCCGCCAGGACGACGCGGCCATCGCGCTCGCGACCGTCTACTCGGCGGATCCGGCCAGCCTCGGGCGGATCGTGCGCAGCGAGTTCGGGACGGTCGAGCGGATCGTGGAGGCCGCCGACGCCGACGAGGACGAGCTGGCCGGCAACGAGATCAACGCCGGGCTGTATGCCTTCGACGCGGCCTGGCTGCGGCGGCGGATCGAGTCGCTCGTGCCCTCCCCGGCGACCGGCGAGCTGTACCTGACCGAGCTCGTCCGCCTGGCCCGCGAGGACGGCCGTCTCGTGAGCGCCGTGGCCTTCGAGGACGACGGCCGATTCGAGGGCATCAACGACCGCTCCCAGCTCGCCGCGGCCGAGTGGAGCCTGCGGGTCCGCCGCAACGAGGGCCACATGCGTGCCGGCGTGACGATGCGCGATCCCTCGACGGTCTATCTCGACTGGGACGTGACCCTCGAGCCCGACGTCACGCTCGAGCCGAACGTCATCCTGCGTGGCGCCACGTCGGTCGCCGCCGGCAGCGTGATCGGGGCCGGCAGCCAGCTCGTCGACGCGACCATCGGCCGCGACGTCAGGGTCTGGGCATCGATCGTCGAAGCGTCGACCGTCGAGGACGGCGCCTCGATCGGCCCGATGAGCCACCTGCGGCCGGGCAGTGTCGTCGGCGCCGGGGCCGAGGTGGGGAACTTCGCCGAGCTCAAGAACACGCGCCTGGGGGCGCGGACGAAGCAGCACCACACGAGCTACCTCGGTGACACGACGACGGGCGAGGGCGTGAACATCGGGGCGGGCACCATCACGGCCAACTACGACGGCACGCGCAAGCACCGGACCGAGATCGGCGACGGGGCCTTCATCGGGGTCGACACGATGATCGTGGCTCCCCGCACGATCGGCGAGGGCGCCCGGACCGGAGCCGGGGCGGTCGTCACCAAGGACGTGCCGCCCGGCAAGCTCGCGGTGGGCATGCCGGCCCGGATGCGCGACCCACGGACGACGCCCGACGCCGAGACGGCCGCCGCGTCGAGCCCGGCCCCAGATCCCGCTGCCGACGACGCCACATCGTGAGCGGCCCCGTCTTCGAGCTGGCGCTCATCGCCATCCTCATCGTGCTCAACGGCCTCTTCTCGGCGACGGAGATCGCGCTCGTCACGATCCGTCGCAGCCGGCTCCAGCAGCTCATCGACGAGGGCCACAGCGGCGCGGTCCGGGTCCAGCGCCTGAAGTCCAACCCTGGCCGCTTCCTGGCGGTGATCCAGATCGGGATCAACTTCCTGGGCTTCCTCGCCTCGGCGTTCGCCGCGGTCAGCCTGGTCGACGGCCTGGAGGTGTGGCTGGCCGGGTTCGGCGCCCTGCAGGACATCGCGGGCGGCGTCGCGCTGATCATCGTCACCATCCTGCTGACGATCTTCACGATCATCTTCGGCGAGCTCGTGCCCAAGCAGATCGGCCTGGCCCACGCGGAACGGGTCGCGATGACGACGAGCCGCCTGCTCGAGATCCTGGGCACCCTCTTCGCGCCGCTCGTCTCGTTCCTGACCTTCGTGACCCGTCAGATCAGCCGGCTGTTCGGGGCGGACGTCGCGGCCGAGGAGCGCATCAGCTCGGAGGAGCTCCGCCTCATCATCGAGCAGGGCGGCGAGCAGGGGATCCTCGAGGCCGAGGAGGAGCAGATGATCCACGCGGTCATCGAGCTCGGGGACCAACGCGTGCACGAGGTCATGGTGCCGCGCATCGCGATGGTCACCCTGCCGGCGACGGCGACGTTCGAGGAGGTCATCGACACGGTCGTCGAGCAGGGCCACTCGCGCATCCCGGTCTACGAGAACTCGGTCGACGAGATCGTCGGCATCCTGTACGCCAAGGACCTGTTGCCGTTCCTCAAGGCGGGCACGCCCGACCGACCCGGCCTCCGCTCCCTGCTGCGGACTCCCGTCTTCGTCCCCGAGTCGATGACCGTGGACGACCTCCTGCACGAGCTCCAGCGACGCAAGGTCCACATCGCG
The DNA here is from genome assembly GCA_035629655.1 of Saccharimonadales bacterium (SeqCode). Lineage (GTDB taxonomy): Bacteria > Chloroflexota > Limnocylindria > Limnocylindrales > CSP1-4 > SPCO01. The sequence continues at coordinate 5,092 of DASPHN010000224.1, forward strand.
ATCGTGCTCGACGAGTACGGCGGGACCGCCGGCCTCGTGACCATCGAGGACCTGCTCGAGGAGATCGTCGGCGAGATCCAGGACGAGTACGACGAGGAGGAGCCGATGATCGTCCGGCTCTCCGACGACGAGGCCCGGGTCGATGGCCGAGCCGATGTCGACGACCTGTCCGAGATGTTCGATACCGACCTCTCGCTCGACGACGAGGACGAGTACGACACGGTCGGCGGGCTCGTGTACCACCGCATCGGGGGCGTGCCGAAGCCCGGCGACCAGGTCAAGGTGGACGGCCTCACGCTCACGGTCGAGACGACCGATGGCCGCCGGGTCGGCAAGGTGCTCGTGGTCCGGACCCGGGAGGGCGACGAGCCCGCCCCCGACGAGGTCGATCGCTGACCGCGGACGACGGCAGGGCGACCGGGGGCGCCGCGGACGTCCCGTGGCCGTTGCCGTCCGTGCCGCCAGTGGGCCATCCGTTCCGGTACACGGTCATCGCGCACGCCCCGCGGCGCATCCTCGGCCCGATCGCCGACGAGCGGCTCGACGCGCTCGTGGAACGACTGCCGCTGGGCCGCGGCGACCACGCGCTCGAGATCGGCTCGGGCAAGGGCGAGCTCCTCGTCCGGCTCCTGGCCCGCTGGCCCGAGGCCACGGCCGAGGGCTTCGACCGGACGCCCTGGTTCAACGCGGCCGCGAGGGCAGCGGCCGAGGCGGCCGGCGTGGCGGACCGCCTGTCCATCCTCGAGACCGATGCACCGGGTCCGTTGGTGGCCGACCGTTCGGTCGCGCTCACGATCGCGATGGGGGCGACGGGCATCCTCGGCGATGCCGCGCAGACGGTGGCCGGCCTGGCCGCCGCGACCCGCCCTGGCGGGATCGTCGTCTACGGCGACGGGATCTGGATCCGCGAGCCCCTCGCCGAGGGCATGAACGCGTTCGGGATGACCCGCGACGAGCTGCCGGAGGGACCCGAGGGGCTG
>DASPHN010000225.1:0-3371 GCA_035629655.1 Saccharimonadales bacterium (SeqCode)
CGCGATCGCGTCGAGGGTGATCGCCGGCTCGTACGTGAACATCGCCCGGACGCTGGCCTCGAGGGCATGGGGCCGAGTCGACGGCACCACCCGACCGGCATGGGTCTCGACGACGGTCGCCCGGGCCGCGGCCTCCTGGTCCGCATCCCAGGTCGCGGGATCGAAGGCGGCTCGATCGGCCAGGAACGCGTCGAGCGAGCGCATGACCTCGGGTGGCTCGTCGAGCCCACGCAGGAACTCGTCGGCGTCGAGACCGGTGGACAGCTCCATGGATTCCCAGCCGCCGTCGACCAGCACCAGGCCGGCACATCGATCGCCGAGCCGGCCGGCGGCGACGGTCGCGACGACCGCTCCGAAGCCATGTCCGGCCAGCACGACGCGGTCCGTCGTGGTCCCCGAGGGTCCACCGGTCGCCAGCAAGCCGGAACCCTCGGCCACGGCGACGACGTCCTCGCCGAGCACGTCCAGGTCGTAGGCACCGTCGTCGGTCGGGGCGTCGGACAGGCCGTGCCCGCGCAGGTCCATCGCGACGGTCCGCGCCAGCGACCGAAGCCGGCGAGCGACGGGCGCCCAGATCCAGGCGGTCTGCGAGAGCCCGGGAACCAGCACGACTCCGGGCGTCCCCACGTCGGCCGGGCCGCCCCAGTCGAGGAAGTGGATGCGATCGCCCGGCTCGACGACGACCACGAAGCCATCGGGCCGGACGTTCGGGTCGGGCGCCGGCACCGCGTCGAGGGCGTCGTCCATGCGCCCTAGGATACGGACGCCATGCCCAAGCGCCGTCGAGGTTCCCGCACCGGTCGCAGCACGCCCCGCCGAGTCGCGAGCCATCGCCCGTTCGAGGACCTCGTGGAGGAGGCGCTCGCCTCCATCCCGATGCCCTTCGCGGCTGCGCTCGATGAGGTCGCGATCGTCATCGCCGACGAGCCGACCCCCGCCCAGCTGCGCGACGAGGGGCTGACCGGGCACGACACGCTCTACGGCCTGTATGAGGGCGTGCCACGCACCGAGTGGGGCGCGGACTGGGCGACGGAACCTGACCGGATCACGCTGTTCCGACTCCCGCTCGAGGCCGACTTCGCCGATCCGGACGACCTGGCCGACGAGGTCTGGGTCACGGTCGTGCACGAGCTCGCCCACCACCTCGGCATCGACGATGACCGGCTCCACGAGCTCGGGGTCGATTAGGGCGAGCGATCAGCCGGTGACGGTCGCCATCACCACGGCCAGCCCGATCCCGCCGAGGACGAAGCCGAGCACCATCGGGCGGGTCAGCCAGCGGAACGGACGACGGCCGGGGCCCGGCCCATCCGGGTCGTCCGCCCCACCGGCACGGACGCGGTCCAGCCCGTTCGTGGCATGGGTCAGACCCACGAACATCACGACCTGCGGAGCGACAGTCAACGCGTACACGGTGAACAGCAGCGTGCCGAACGCGAAGATCGCGGCGACCACGAGCATCGTGACGACGGCCAGTCCCATCGTCCCCGAGTCCGTGCCGAGCCCCAGCGCGTCGAGGACGCGGAGCATGAGGTCGAGCCCCGTCCCCAGGCCCAGCACGATGAGCAATGCGGCGACCGTCTCGAACCCGGCGACCACCGCGGCGGCCAGCTTGCGCGCCTGGAAGACCCGGATCGAGCGCCGGATCCCCTCGAACGGATCGACGTCACCGAGGACGATCCCGGCCAGGAGGTAGGCGAACGGCGCCCCGACCACGGCCGTGACGAGGGTCGAGGTGACGACCGAGAATTGTTCCTGCTCGCCGGCCACGCCGACGACGATCTCGCGGATGGCCGCCTGCACGATCGCGATGGGCACGGCGACGACGAGTGACGCGACGATGGCTCGCCAGAACGTCATCCGCGACCGGGCGAGCGCCTGCCGCGTCGTGACGGGCCGGCCGGACATGGCGCCCCCCAGGACCGAGGCGGCGAGCGTCCGGCTCTCGACGGCGGCGACCACGATGCCGAGGATGGCCAGGACCGCAAGGGCGGCCAGGCCGACGTCGACGACCCCGAAGGTCTCGAACGCCTCGAAGGCGGCCGGATCATCGAAGTCGAGGTTGGCGAGCCTGACCTCGATGCCCCAGCTCGCGAGCGCGAGCGGTCCGACGGTGCCGAGCACGATGGCTCCGATGTAGAACGAAGCGCGCCGCATGTCCGAACTCGACCGGGTCAGCAGGTCGAAACTCGCCCCGAGCAGGCCACGGGCGGTCGAGAGCGGCGGGATCGGGTCCGACCGGGCCGGCGGCGCGGGGGCGGCCGGCGGCGACTCCTCCAGCGGATGGGCGATCCTCTCCGCGCCCCCGGACGCCGCGGGGGCGCCGCTGGGCACGAGCGGCGGAGGTGCCTGGATCGGCGAGGCAGGCATCCCCACCGAGTCATGGGGATCCCCCTGGACCTGCGGCAACGAGGGGACGAGCGGCGGCGCGGCGACGAACGGCGGGGCCGCCGACGCCTCTCCGGGCGCGGCGGGCACGTCGGGCTGGGCGGGCCCTGGCGCTCCGTCATCCGAGCCCGACCGGTCGGTCACGCGCTCGCCCCGGGCAGCGTCCCGGCCGCCGCCACGAGCTCGCCGAGCCGGCCCACCTCGACGTTGCCGCCCGAGAGGATGACCGCGACGCGATCCCCGGCGCGCAGCGGGATCCGGCCGGCGAGCACGGCCGCCAGGGCGGCCGCACCCGCCGGTTCGACGACCTGCTTCATGCGCTCGAGCGCGAACCGCAGCCCGGCAAGGATGGTCTCGTCATCGATGAGGACGATGCCCTCGAGGTGGCGCTTGGCGAGGGCGAGCGTCCAGGCCCCCGCGAACGGCGCGCCCAACCCGTCGGCGACGCTCCGTGGCTGGATCGTCACGACCTCGTCGCGCTCCATCGCGAGGGAGAGGGCATTCGACGCGACGGGCTCCACGCCGTAGACCCGGACGCCCGGTCGGCGAGCATGGATGGCGGCGGCGATGCCCGAGATCAGGCCACCGCCGCCGACACCGACGACCACGACATCCAGCTCGGGGACGTCATCGACCAGCTCCAGCCCAGCCGTGCCATGGCCGGCGATGACGGCGGGATCGTCGAACGGGTGGACGAACGTCAGGCCCGCTTGATCGCGCAGGCGCTCCATCTCCGCGAAGGTCTCGCCGACGTGCGCGCCGTGGAGGACCACCTGCGCGCCGTAGCCCAGGCACGCCTCGACCTTGGACCGGACGGCGCCGGCCGGCATCACCACGGTCACCGGCACGCCCGCCGCCCGGCCCGCCCAGGCATAGGCCTGGCCGGCGTTCCCTGCCGAGAGGGTGATCGCGCCACGAGCCCGGGCGTCGTCCGACAGCGTCGCGATCCGGTTGGTCATGCCGCGGGCCTTGAACGAGCCGGT
>DASPHN010000226.1:0-14035 GCA_035629655.1 Saccharimonadales bacterium (SeqCode)
TCGAGCGACGGAGGTCTTCATCGTCGGTCTCGCCAGGCCGAAGCCGGACGAAGACGACGATCGTCTCGCCCTTCACCGCATGTGGCACGCCCACGGCCGCCGCCTCGAGCACGGAGCGATGGGCAACCGCGGCGCTCTCGACCTCGGCCGGGCCGACGCGCTTGCCGGCGACCTTGAGCGTGTCGTCCGATCGGCCGTGGATGAACCAGAAGCCGTCAGCATCGATCGACGCCCAGTCGCCGTGCGCCCAGAGACCCGGCCAGCGACCCCAATAGGTCTCCTCATAGCGCTCGCGGTCGAGCCAGAACCCGCGGGTCATGCCCGGCATCGGCGTCCGGATCACCAGCTCGCCGACGCGGCCGCGCACGGAGCGCCCGTTGTCGTCGACGACGTCGGCCGCGGTGCCGATGCACGGCCCCGAGAATGACGCCGGCTTGATCGGCCCGAGGACGTTGCCGCCGACGATCCCACCGGAGACCTCGGTGCCGCCGCTGTAGTTGATGATCGGACAGCGGCCCTCACCGACCTCGCGGAAGAACCACCACCAGGGCTCCGGGTTCCACGGCTCGCCGGTCGAGCCGAGGACGCGCAGCGACGAGCGGTCGTGCGCGCGAACGGGCTCGACGCCGTGGGCCATCAGCGCCCGGATGACCGTCGGGGAGAGGCCCAGGTGGGTCACCCGGTGACGGGCCACGAGCGCCCACAGGCGATCCGGCCCCGGGAAGTCCGGCGCGCCCTCGTACAGCACGAGCCGGGCTCCGAGGAGCAGCGAGCCGGCGATCGCCCACGGGCCCATCATCCAGCCGAGGTCGGTGAACCAGCACAGCGTGTCGCGCTCGGTCAGGTCGAACGTGTGGGCGAGGTCCTGGGCCGCCTTGATCGGGAAGCCGCCATGGACGTGGACGGCACCCTTGGGCCGGCCGGTCGTGCCGGACGTGTAGATGAGCATGTACGGCGTCTCCGGGTCGCGCCCCACCGTTCTCGTGCCCGGACCCGTGCCGTCGACATCCTCAGCGGCGGGACCGGCCTCGTCCCACCACGCGTCCCGCCCCGCCGTCCACGGCACGGGCAGGGCATCGCCCGCTCGGCGAACGACGACGACGCGCTCCACGCTCGGCGCGCCGGCCACGGCCGCATCGGCGACCGACTTGAGATCGACCCAGCTGCCCCGCCGCTGGAACCCGTCGGCCGTGATGAGCAGCCGCGCCTGGCAGTCGGAGAGCCGGGTCGCGATGGCCGGCGCCGCGTAGCCCGAGAAGATGGGCGTGAACATCGCCCCGAGGCGGCTGACGGCCAGGACCGCGACGACGGTCTCGATGAGCATCGGCAGGAGGATCCCGACGCGGTCGCCCTCGCCGACGCCGAGCGCCGCCAGCCGAGCGGCCGCGGCGCGGACCTCGAGCACGAGCGCTCGATTCGACAGTTCCCGGACCTCGCCGTCCTCACCCTCCCAGGTGATGGCGATGCCGTCCGGGTCGCGCGCCGCGCGGGGCTCGACCGCGGCCCACGACCAGTCGAAGGATCCGCCGACCCACCAGCGTGCCCAGGCCGGGCCGTCGGTCGTGTCCAGGACGGTCCCGGGCTGGCGCGCCCAGGCGATGCCGAGATCGTCGGCGGCGGCCCCCCAGAACCAGCCCGGGTCACGGACGGCGTGGGCCTGCAGCTCGGCCAGTGACGGTTCGCCGGTCGCGGTCAGGAACGTCGCGAGTCGGGAGGCCTGCGCGGCGGCCGGATCAGGACGCCACGCGACCTCTCCCGCGTCGCGGCCGAAGATGGGCCAGCGTCGGACATTCACGCCGTGACACGCATCGCGCTGCCTCCTGGGGGCAGTCTACGGGCGCCGTCGGCCTCAGGGCGTGGTAGGCGTCGCGAGCACGAGCGGCAGCTCGACGGTGAAGCGGGCGCCTCCCGCGTCACGGTTGGCCGCGCCGATCCGGCCACCGTGCTGGGCGACGATCCAGGCCGCGATCGACAGTCCCAGGCCGGTCCCGCCACCCGGCGCCCCGGGCGCGCGATAGAAGCGGTCGAAGACGTGCTCGAGGTCCTCGTCCCGCAATCCGGGGCCGTCGTCGTCGACGCGCAATCGGGCGAGGCCGCCCTCGCGCCGGACCTCCACCCGGACCGTGCCTCCGCTCGGGCTGTGCCGGATCGCGTTGTCGACGAGGATCATCACGAGCTGACGCAGTCGCGCCGGATCGCCGAGCAGCTCGGCCGGCGCGGGATCCACGGTGACCGCGACGCCCCGCTCCGTGGCGGGTCGGGACATGGCCGATGCGCCATCGGACGCCACGTCGCCGAGGTCCATCGGCACTCGCTCGATGGCCACGGCCCCCGAGTCGGACCGCGCCAGGAGCAGGAGGTCCTCGACCATCGTCGTCAGGTGGTCGACCTCGTACCGGATGTCGGTCAACGCCGAGCCCACGCTGCCGACCGGTTCCGCGCGGTGACGATCGAGGTCGTCGACGCTGGCACGGATGACGGTGAGCGGCGTCCGCAGCTCGTGCGAGGCGTCGGCGGCGAACTCGCGCTGCCGACGGAGTGCCTCGCGTTGGGCCACGAGCGAGCGACGGATCGGCACGAGCGCCCGGCTCGCATACGCCGCGCCCACGCCCGACGCCACGAGGAGCGCCACGACGCCACCGAGGATGAGCACGAGGACAAGGACCTGGAGCGTCTGTTGCTCGGCGGTGCGGTCGCCGACGATCTGGAGGTAGACGGTCTGCCCGCCGCGCGTCTGGACAGGGTCGGTCAGCACCCGGATCGGCGTCGCCTGCTCGCCCTTCTGCGCCGCATCGATGACCGCGGTCCGGATGTCGCGCGCCTTCGACGTCTCGGCGGCCGCGATCGACTCGATCACCGGCAGCCCATGCGGCACCGGACCGCGAGTGAGGGCGCGACCGTCGTGGTCGGCGACCAGCGCGAACGTCCCCGATCCGAGGCCGCCGAAGATGAACCCACCCGCCGGCAGCTCCTCGCCGGGCTGCGGGCGGCCACCGCTCTCGATCCGGGCGCGGTTCTCGAGCTGGTCCACACCGGCGGCGGTGAGCGAGCGCTCGACCGCGATGTAGAGGACGACCCCGAGCACGACGAGCACCGCCAGGGTGATGCCGCCACTCCACAGGGCGAGGTTGAGCCGGACGCCGCGAAGCAGCCGACCCTCCGTGGCGGTCACCTCGGGCTCGGTCTCGGCCGGTGCGTCGTCGATGCGGATGCCGTCAGGCATCGGCGAGGCGGTACCCCACGCCGCGGACCGTCTCGATCAGGCGGCCGGCGACACCCAGCTTGTCGCGGAGGTAATGGATGTACGCATCCACCGCGTTGGGCGTCACGGCGACGCCGAACGGCCAGGCCTGGTCGAGGAGCTGGTCACGCGACAGGGTCTGGCCCGGATGGCGGAGCAGGCACTCGAGCAGCGAGAACTCCCGGGGGCTGAGCTCGACCGCCTGCTCGTCGACGGTCACCCGCCGAGCCGTCTCGTCGAGGGTGATCGGCCCGACGACGATCTTCGGCTGGGTCCGGCGCCCCGAACCGGATGCGCCCCGTCGGCCGAGCGCGCGGAGCCGAGCTGACAGCTCCTCGTACGCGAAGGGCTTCACGAGGTAGTCGTCGGCTCCGGCATCGAGGCCGGACACCCGGTCGCCGACCGTGTCGCGCGCGGTGAGCATGAGGATGGTCACCTCGGACCCTCCGTCGCGCAGACGCTTCGCGACCTCGAGCCCGCTCATGTCCGGCAGGCCGATGTCGAGGATGACGCACTCGATGCCAGGACCGTCCTCGGCGATCTCGAGGCCGGACCGGCCGTCCGTCGCCACCTCGACCACGTGCCGATCGTCCTCGAGCAGGCGCTTGAGGAGACGCCCGAGGCGCGGATCGTCCTCGATGACCAGGAGGTGCATGGCGGTCAGCCTACGCCGGTCGAGGTGTCAAAGGTCCTCTGCATACGCTCGATTCAGGGCCTCGTCTCTGAGAACGGTCTGAGACGTTCGGCGCGGAGCGGCCAGCGGGACCCGCCCGGTCGGGCGGATGGTGGCGCGTACGATCGGCGTGATGACGACCGATCCGCCCGAGGCCCATCGGCGCAAGACCCGGCGCACGACGGGCGGCATCCGCCAGCTGCCCTGGCGCCGCCTCGTGAACCCGTTCCGCCCGGTCGAGATCCTGACCGCGGACGGGCTCGAGGCCATCCACACCGCCTCGCTGCGGATCCTCGCGGAGATCGGGATAGAGGTTCTCGGCGATCGCGCGCTCGATGCCTTCGCTCGCGCCGGGGCGAGGGTCGATCGCTCGTCCCGCAACGTCCGCCTCGACCCGGCCCAGGTGGAGGAGCTCGTCGCGCTCGCGCCGAGCGAGTTCACGCTGCACGCCCGCAACCCGGAGCGGAACGTGGTCTTCGGGGGCGACCACCTCGTGTTCTGCGCGGTCGGCGGGCCGGCCTTCGTGAGCGATCTCGACCGCGGACGGCGGCCAGGGAACGCCGCCGACTTCACCGACTACGTCCGGCTCATCGGTGCCCTCGACGTCATCCACCAGGAAGGCGGCGGCCCGCTCGAGCCCACGGATCTGCCCGTCGCGACCCGTCACCTGGACATGTATCGGACCTTCGCCACCGAGCTCGACAAGACGTGGCAGTGCCTCGGCTTCGGCGCGACGCCGGTCGATGACGCGCTCGAGGTGCTGCAGATCATCCGGAGCGTCGACCGCGACACGCTCGTTCGCGAGCCATCTGCGATGACCGTCATCAACACCAACTCCCCGTTGCGCCTCGATGGGCCGATGGGCGATGGCCTGATCGAGATGGCCACGTACGGCCAGCCGGTGGTGGCGACGCCGTTCACGCTCGCCGGGGCCATGAGCCCGGTCTCGCTGGCCGGTGCGATCGCCCAGCAGAACGCCGAGGCGCTGTTCCTCGTGGCCCTGGCACAGATCGTCCGGCCGGGCACCCCGATGATCTATGGCGCGTTCACCTCGAACGTCGACATGCGCACCGGGTCACCGGCGTTCGGGACCCCCGAGTCGGTGAAGAGTCAGTTCGCCAGCGGTCAGCTGGCGCGGCGCTACGGGCTGCCGTGGCGGTCATCCAACGCGACGGCCTCGCCAGTCGTCGATGCGCAGGCAGCGTACGAGGCCGAGATGGCCGTCTGGGGCGCGGTCATGGGCGGCGTCAACCTGCTCTACCAGGGCGCCGGCTGGCTCGAGGGTGGGCTGACCGCGTCGTACGAGAAGCTCGTCATCGATGCCGAGATCCTGCAGATGATCGCGGAGGTCCTCCAGCCACTCGTCGTCGACGAGGCCAGCCTCGGGTTCGACGCGATCGCCGACGTCGGCCCGGGCGGCCACTTCTTCGGGACGGCCCACACGCTCGAGCGCTTCGAGACCGCGTTCTACCAGCCACTCGTGTCCGATTGGCGCAACTTCGAGACGTGGCACGCCGACGGGGCGAAGACCGCCACCGAGCGCGCCAACGGCCTGTGGAAGCAGATCCTCGCCGAGGCCGTACCGCCGGCCCTCGATCCGGCCGTCGCCGAGGCGCTCGATGCGTTCGTGATCCGTCGCCGACGCGAGATCGAGGCGACCGGCCCGGGTTGGATCGCGTCGCGCGTGTTTGAATCGACGGAGCCGAAGGAGCACCGCCCGTGACGACCCGCCCACCATCCTGGTTCGATCGCCTGGATCGCCGCATCACCGAGGCGATGGCCGCCCACGGCCTGACCCTGCTCCGCCTGGCGCTCGGGATCGTCTTCTTGTGGTTCGGCATCCTGAAGCTGTTCCCGGGCGTCAGCCCGGCGGAGACGCTCGCGGGACGGACCATCGAGGCGCTGACGTTCGGCCTGGTGCCGCAGGCGGTGGCGCTGTTCGTGCTCGCGCTCTGGGAGGTCGCGATCGGGCTCGGCCTGTTCATCGGCCGCTGGATGCGTGTCGTCCTTGCCCTGCTGTTCGTGCAGATGCTCGGGACCATCACGCCGCTGTTCCTGTTCCCGGCCGAGACGTTCACCGTCTTCCCGTTCGTGCCGACCCTGGAGGGCCAGTACATCATCAAGAACGTCGTGATCGTCTCGGCGGCGATCGTCCTCGGCGCCACCGTGAGGGGCGGCGAGCTGAGCCCCGCCCCGGTGGTCGCGACCGCGCCGACGAGCGTCGCTGGTCCGGCGCCGCGCGACGCATCGGACACGGGTGCATGAGCCTCCCGTAGACTGGGCGCGGAGTGGGACCAGCGGAGGAGCCGGCGATGACGGACACCATCGGCACCGGGACCAAGGACGATCCCTGGCAGCTCAAGACCGCCCCTGGCACGTCGGAATACCAGATGTGGCGCGACGAGGCGGCCGATCCACCGGCGCTCGTCTGCCAGGTCGGCTCGACGCAGCTCAAGTACCACCTGTCAGCGATCGACGACCTCCACGCCATGCTCACGGCGCATGGCGACTGGCTGCCGCTCGGGGCGACCGACGAGCAGAAGGACGCGCCCGAGGGGACCGTCGAGGCGTGGGGTCGGGCGGCGGAGAACCCGGTCGGCGGCTGGTACGGCTTGCGCAAGGGCTACCGGGGGCGGTTCGGGATGTATCTTCCGCCGCTGCTGGAAGCGCTCGGTCTCGCCGAACTGACCCACGACCCGCGCAACAACCGGATGCGCGCCCGCTGACCGTGGGCGATGCGGCGCCGCCGAGCGACCCATACGCGAGGATCCGCGCGATCTGCCTCTCGATGCCGGAGACGAGCGAGCGTCCGAGTCATGGCGAGGCGACCTGGTTCATCGGCAAGAAGACGTTCGCGACGTCGGCGGACCGCCATCACGACGACCGGCGCGCGCTGTGGCTGGCGGCGCCGGAAGGAGCGCAGGAGGCGCTCGTCAGCGCCGATCCGGACCGGTTCTTTCGGCCGCCATACGTCGGCGGTCGGGGCTGGCTGGGCGTCTACCTCGACGTGCCGGTCGATTGGGACGAGCTGGAGTCGCTCCTCGTCGATGCCCATCGGCTGGTGGCGCCGCCGCGACTGGCCCGTCAGCTGGGCTGACGTGGACGTCGCCGGCGCGCCGGCTCAGGCCGGCAGCGGGTCCGGCTCGCCGGTCATCCCCACGAGTCGATCCCACAGCGCCCGCCGATCCGCCGCCGACAGGCGCGTCGACGGCAGCCGATCGAACGGCCGGGGACGACGATCGAGGAAGAGTCGGCCGGTCATGGTCGCGTCGGGGGCGACGGCCAGCCACAGCATGGTGTCGGACCCTTCGGCGGCTGTCCGCAGCTGACCGCCGACGACGGATCGGAACCCGGGCAGCGCGGCTTCGAGGCCCGGCGTGTCCGCCCAGCCCGGGTGCATGGCGTTCGCCCTCACGTCCGAGCCGACGGCCGCGAGTCGTCGCGCCCACTCGCGCATCAGTGCCACCTGTGCCCGCTTGGCTCGCGCGTACGCCCGTGGTCCATCGTACGTGCCCTGCTCGAACCCGAGGTCATCGAGCGGCAGTCGCTGGGTGTACATCCCGCCTGAGGTCACTGCCACGATCCGCGCCCCCGGCGTCGCCTGAAGGAGAGGCAGGATCCGACCGAGCAGGACGAAGGGGCCGGCGACCATCGTCGCGAACGAGCGCTCCATCCCGTCCTCGCTGACCTCGCGGGTCGGGAACATCCCACCGGCGTTGTCGATGACGACGTCGATCCGACTGGTGAGGGCCAGGATCCGGTCGCCCGCCGCGCGAACCGAGGCGAGCGACGCCATGTCGGCGACCACGGTGTCGACCCGCCCCGCGCCACCGGCACGAAGGGCCTCGGCGGTCCCGGCGAGCTTCGCCTCGTCGCGGCCGACGAGGACCAGATCCGCCCCCATCCTGGCCAGGGACCCGGCGACCTCGCGGCCGAGCCCGGAGGTCGGGCCGGTGATCACGACCGTCCGGCCGGCCATCGACCACGTGTCGACCGGGTCCCAGTCGAAGAGGCGTCGACGGATCCGGTAGCCGACGCGGGTGAAGCTCGGGACGACGAGGATCTCGAGCAGATCGTCGGCGAGGGCATCGAGGGGAGTCATGCCTCATCTTCGCGCCGGCGACCCGTCCGGATCGGGGTCTGCTGCGAACAGATGGGTGACAGGTGCCCGAGCGGACCGCAGGAGATCCACCCCGACATGCCCACATTGCACGAGATCGTCGACACCACGCTGCCCGTCCAGGACGCGTTCGCCTTCATCAGCGACTTCGCCAACGCCGAGGTCTGGGACCCCGGCACCGTGACCTCGGAGCGCCTCGACCCGGGACCGGTCGCGATCGGTGCCCGGTACCGGCTGCAGGTCCGGATGGGCAGCCGCGAGGCCCCGATGGAGTACCGGATCACGTCGCTCGAGCCGGGCCGACGGGTCGTCCTGGCGGGGGAGGGGGCCAACGTCCGCGCCCGCGACGACATCACGTTCGCGGCCCTGCCGGGTGGCGGCACGCGGGTCGACTACACCGCCGACCTCGAGCTGACCGGCTGGATGCGGATCCTCACGCCGTTCCTCGGCGGCACGTTCCGCAAGATCGGCTCCGATGCCCGGCTGGGCATGCAACGCGCTCTCGACGCCCGCGCCGCCGCGGTGGCCCGATGAGGGTCGCCGTCATCGGTGCGGGGGTCAGCGGCTTGACCGCCGCCTACGCTCTCCACCGCGAGGGCCATGACGTGGCGCTGTTCGAGGGCGAGTCTCGTCCGGGCGGACACGTCGCGACCGTCGAGGTGGCCACCCCCGACGGTCCGCTCGCCATCGACACCGGCTTCATCGTCTACAACGAGCCGACCTACCCGCGCCTCGTCGGCTTGCTGGACGAGCTCGCGGTCGAGACCCAGCCGAGCGACATGTCCTTCGCGTCGTCGTGCCGCGCCTGCGGGGTGGAGTTCGGGTCGCGTGGCCCGGGTGGGTTCTTCGCCCAGCGTGCCCTGGCCGCCCGCCCGTCCTATCTCCGGATGTTTCCCGACATCGCCCGGTTCTATCGGGACGCCCGGGCGGTCCTCGACGCCGATGAGCCGTCCGGCCTGACGCTGGGCGAGTACCTCGCGGATCGCGGCTTCGGGCGGGCGTTCCGCGACCACTTCCTCGTGCCGGTCACGGCCGCGGTCTGGTCGACGGGCCCGGGCCTGACCCTCGACTACCCGGTCGACTACCTGCTGCGGTTCCTGGACAACCACGGGCTGATCGGGCGTGGTCGCGCCCTGCCGTGGCGGACGGTCCGTGGTGGGTCCCGGACCTACGTGGATCGGATCCTCCAGACACTCCCCGTCGGCGCGCTTCGGGCCGGCGATCCCGTCGAGGCCGTGGTCCGCGATCCCCAGGGCGTGACGGTTCGGACCGCGTCGGGACGCCACGACCGCGCCGACGCCGTCGTCGTCGCGACCCATGCCGACGATGCGCTCGCGATCCTGGCCGACGCCGATGCCTCGGAGCGACGCGCCCTGGACGGGTTCGCCTACAACCGCAACGAGGTCGTGCTCCATACCGACGAGGGACTCATGCCTCGCCGTCGCGGCGCGTGGTCCTCGTGGAACGTGGACCAGATCGCGTGCGACCCGCCTGGCGAGACGGTGACGATGACCTACCACATGAATCGGCTCCAGTCGCTGCCGGGGGAGACGGACTTCTTCGTGACGGTCAATCCCGAGGACCGCGTGCGTCCGGAGCGGATGATCCTGGCTCGCTCGTTCAGTCATCCCCGCTATACCTTCGGGACGCTTGCCGCACAGGCCGCGGTCGGTCGGCTGCAGGGTCACCGCGCCACCTTCTACGCCGGTGCCCACCTCGGATGGGGCTTCCACGAGGATGGCTGCCGCTCCGGATTCGAGGCCGCGGCGCTCGTCGGTGCGACCGTCGGCGAGGCGGTGGCGGCATGAGATCGCACCTGCTCGAGGGCAAGGTCAGCCATCGACGCTCGCGTCCGGTCGTCTATGCCCTGGAACACGACGTGTATTCGCTCGCCCTCGATCTCGACGAGCTCGACCAGGTCGACGCGACGCTCCGACTGCTGCGCCGGAACGGCCGGGCCGCGCTCGAGTTCCGCGACGCGGACCACTGGCCGGAACCGGCGACCGACCTGCGCGCGGCCGTCCACGATCACCTGCGCCGCGAGGGCGAGGACCCCGCTGGCTGGCGCATCACGCTGGTCACGAGCCCGCGGGTCTTCGGGTACGTGTTCAACCCGGCGAGCTTCTATCTGTGCCGGGACGTCGCGGGGGTCTTGCGCATCGTCATCGTCGAGGTGCATAACACGCACCTGGAGCGCCACCTCTACACGCTCCGGCCGGCGGCGGCAGGACCGCAGTTCGTGGCTTCGATGGCAAAGGCGTTCTACGTCTCACCCTTCATCGACATGGCAGGGCGCTATACGGTCCACGTCCAGGACCGGCCCGAGACGCTGCGCATCGCCATCAACGAGCGGGGGGACGACGGCCCGCTGCTGGCGACCAGCCTGGTCCTGGCGCGCCGCCGGCTGACCGACCGGTCGCTGCTGCGCACGATGCTCCGCCATCCGCTCATGACCCACCGCACGATCGCGCTCATCCACTGGCACGCGCTGCACCTGTGGCGCAAGGGCATCCCCTTCCAGCGCCACGGGGCGGTCACCCGCCCGGCGACCGAGGCGGTCGTCCGATGACGGTCCGTGTGCCGGTCGTCGGGAGGGTGGCCAGCCTGCCCGACCGGACGATCGCCTCCCTCGCGCTGCGGGCCGGCCTGGCCGCCGCGGCGCGGATCCGGATCGGCGGCCTCACCGTCGTGCTGCCGAACGGAGAACGACGCGTCTTCGGCGACCCGCAGGCGGTGCGCCAGGGCGAGATCCACGTCCACGACGAGGCGGCGGCCATCCGGATCCTGCTCCACGGCGAGACCGGGGCAGGCGAAGCGTACATGGACGGTCTGTGGTCCTCGCCGGACCTCGAGGCCCTGATCGAGCTGGCGGCCCTCAACCGCTCGGCCCTCGCGCTGGCGAGCGGCTGGTGGCGGCTGCCGTTGCAACTTCGCAAGACCCTGGCGCATCGGGCGCGGCGCAACACGACCGGCCAGGCGCGCCGCAATATCGCGGCCCACTACGACCTCGGGAACGACTTCTACCGCCTCTTCCTCGACGAGTCGATGACCTACTCCAGCGCGGTCTTCACGTCGCCGGACCAGACCCTCGAGGCGGCGCAGACCGAGAAGTACCGGCGCATCGCGGCCGGCGCGGGCCTCGAGGCGGGGATGCATGTCCTCGAGATCGGCTCCGGCTGGGGTGGCTTCGCGCTGTATGCAGCGGGCGAGCTCGGCTGCCGCGTCACGTCGATCACGATCTCGCAGGCGCAGCACGATCTGGCCCGCGAGCGGGTCCGGGCGGCCGGTCTGGAGCACCTCGTAGACATCCAGCTGCGCGACTACCGCGACCTCGAGGGCGAGTACGACGCGATCGTCTCGATCGAGATGCTGGAGGCCGTCGGCGCCGAGTACTTCGAGGCGTACTTCCGGGCCTGTGACCGGGCGCTCAAGCCCGGTGGTCGGCTGAGCCTGCAGGTCATCACGTTCCCCGACGTCGCCTACGAGGCCCAGCGCCGCGGGGCGAACTGGATCCAGACCTACATCTTCCCGGGCGGGCTGTGTCCGTCGCTGGCGGTCATCGAACGTTCCACGCACGACACCCGGTTGCTGATCCGCGACGTGCGGGATATCGCGTCCAGTTACGTCCGCACGCTGCGTGCGTGGCGGACCCGGTTCCTGGGACGGCTCGACGACGTGCGCGCGCAGGGCTTCGACGAGCGCTTCATCCGCATGTGGGAGTACTACCTCGCGCTCAGCGAGGCCGGCTTCGCGACCGGCCTCAGCCAGGATCTCCAGATCGTGCTCGAGAAAGGCCGCGGGGTCGAAGCGTCCTAGGCCGGCTCAGCCCGCGCGGCGGGCGTTCCGACGGCGGACCGGTCCGGCGCCGGCCGCAAGCGCCTCGGCGGTCGGCTCGACCGCGGCCGGGAGGACCGGCAGCTCGGTCTGCGATTCGAGCCCGGACGCGATGATCCGGCGCAGCTCGGCATCGATCGCCGGGTCCGTCTCGATGGGCCGATAGCGTGCCAATCGAGCCTCGGTCTCCTCGACGGCCCGCTGGTAGGTGTCCTTGGCCCCGGCCTTGACCCAGTTCTCGCGGTTGTCGCGGTCGACGATCGCCGAGGGCAGGTAGAGCTCCTCGGGCCAGTGGGCCATCGTGTGGTCGGCCATGATCAGGTGCTGGTCGGCCATCAGCTGGTCGATGAGCGCGTCGACCGGCAGGTCGTCGGCCACCTTGATCTCGCGCACGAAGCGCAGTGCCTGCCCGCACATCTCGTCGTCGAAGACGAGCTTGGGCAGGTTGAACACGAGCAGGAAGTCGAGCATCCCGGGCCCGCTCACACTGTTGACCCCGGCCAGCGCCGCGATGATCGCGCTGCCGAAGGTCTCGGCCCCGGCTTGCGCATCGAGGATCGGACCATCGGACAGGGCCATGTACGACTGTGTCGGCAGGCCCAGCGACTTGGCGACGGCCACGTAGGCGGCATCGAGCTGGAGCGCCTCGATGGCCGACATCGGCGAGCTCGCGACCTTCATGTGGAACGTTGCCGGTGCCCCGCCGAACAGGACCGGGGCACCCGGCCGGATGACCTGGGCCATCGTGATCCCGGCCAGGACATCGATGGTGTGGAAGATGGTCGCGCCCACGGTGGTCACCGGCGCGATCAAGCCCATGAGGGTCACCGGCACGATCTCGACGGGGATGCCCGCCTCGACGCAATCGATGAGGTTCTGGCAGGAGTCCTCGCTGTACCGGAAGTTGCCCGTCGCGGTGATCGTGAAGATGCTCATCGGGCGGGCGACGAGGTCGGCCCGGTCCGCCCGGAAGAGCTGCATCATCTCGACCATGCGGCCCACGCCGTGCTCGGTGAAGGCGCCGGAGACGACGGGCTTCTTCGAGTTCGTCAGGGTCATGTACAGGCGCCAGGCGTCGGAGACCTGGGCCTCGATGTCGGCGTTCGTCGAGAAGGCGGTCGCCAGGTAGGCGATGTGCTGGAGGCCGTCGGCGAGGCGCACGTACTCGACGAAGTCGGTCGAATCGGCCAAGCGGACGTCGCCGGTCCGGTGGTCCAGCCACTTGAGGCCGGACGACCCCGGGACGAAGTGGACACGATCCTCGCCGAGGTCCGCGTGCGGGTTGCCATCCCGGTCGAACAGCTGGAACGACGACGGCGCGGACGCGATCGCGCGCTCGACGACGTCGCGCGGGAACAGGACTCGATCGCCGGCGGCGCTGAGCGGCAGGCCGGCCTCGACCAGGCGCCGGCGCATCTCCGGACCGCGGATCTCCATGCCGAGGGTGCCGAGCACGCGCAGCGACTCGTCGACGATCCGTCCGATCAGGTCGTCGGAGAGCATCCGGAGGGTGGGTCGCATCGCGGGCAACGCTACCGCACCTCGACCGCCGTCACCGTGAGGCGCCGTACGATGGGACGACGCCCGGCCGGCCGACCGCCGGGCGCCGTACCCTATCGACATGAGTGACAACCCGCCGCGCCGCGCCGCCGACCTGCTCGTCGACTGCCTCGCGGCCGAGGGCGTCGAGTGGGTCTTCTCCGTCCCGGGTGAGGAGACGATGGACATCCTCGATGCCCTGTCGGTGCGGCCGCAGGTCCGCCACGTCACGACTCGACACGAGCAGGGCGCCGCGTTCATGGCCGACGTCCACGGCCGGCTGACCGGCCGCGCCGCCGTCGCGATGGCGACCCTCGGACCCGGCGCGACGAACCTCATCACGGGCATCGCGGACGCCTATCTCGACCGCGCGCCGATGGTCGCCATCACGGGCCAGGCGTCGATCGACAAGCTCCACAAGGAAGCCCATCAGGTCGTCGACATCGTCCGGATGATGGAGCCGGTCACGAAGTGGAACACGCGCGTCGAGCGGGTCGACGCCATCCCCGAGATCGTGCGAAAGGCGTTCCGGGTCGCCGTCCTCGAGAAGCCCGGCCCGACCCACATCGAGCTGCCCGAGAACCTCGCCGCGGCCGAGCTGCCCGCGCCGGAGGCCGGCCGACCGCCG
>DASPHN010000227.1:0-7480 GCA_035629655.1 Saccharimonadales bacterium (SeqCode)
CCCCTGCGCGTAGTGGTTGTACGCGGCCACGGTGAAGAGCAACCCGGCGCCCGCGGTCAGGACGGCCAGGAGGATGAGGATGATGGGGATGGCGATGAGGATCCGACGGATCGTCGATCCCCGCTGCCCCTGGGGCCGGCGGCCGGCGGCGCGTCTCTGACGCTGCCGCCGCGCTTGGGTCGTCTGCATAGGAGACTCGCACGATAGCATAGGGAGCGTGAACGACTGTTCTGTTGGGGGCTCCCCGTTCGTGACGACTCGGTCCCGGTCGCTGTGACGGCTCCCTCGGCGCCGCGGTCGGTCAGCGGCCTCCTGGACGAGCTCGAGTGGCGCGGCATCGTCCATGCCACGACCCCTGGGCTGCCGGGCCGACTCGCGACCGGGAAGCCGATCGCCGGCTACAACGGCTTCGATCCGACCGCCGATTCCCTGCACGTGGGCCACCTGGTGCCGATCTTCGGGCTGCTTCGCCTGCAGCGGTTCGGCGGCCGGCCGGTCGCCCTCGTCGGTGGTGGGACGGGGATGATCGGCGACCCGTCGGGGCGGTCCTCGGAGCGCAATCAGCTCGACCGCGACACGCTCGCGCACAACGTCACGGGGCTGCGCGCGCAGCTCGAGCGCTTCCTCGACTTCGCGGCAGGTTCGGCGAGTGCGCTGATGGTCAACAACCTCGACTGGCTCGGGGACCTGTCGCTCATCGACTTCCTGCGTGACACGGGCGTCCACTTCACCGTGCCGTACATGCTCGCCAAGGATTCGGTGCAGGTGCGCCTCGAGCGCGGCCTGTCCTTCACCGAGTTCAGCTACATGACCCTGCAGGCGCACGACTTCGCCCACCTTCATCGCACGCTCGGGGTCGAGCTCCAGATGGGCGGCGCGGACCAGTGGGGCAACATCACGGCCGGCCTCGAGCTCATCCGGCGCACGGTCGGCGTGGCCGAGGAGGCCGAGACGCAGCCCGCCCACGGCCTGGCCTACAAGCTGCTCCTCTCGCCGTCCGGGACGAAGTTCGGGAAGTCCGAGGGTGGCGAGACGGTCTGGCTCGACGCCGCCCGCACCACCCCGTATGCCTTCTACCAGTACTGGGTGAACACCGACGACCGTGACGTCGGCACGTATCTGCGCTGGTTCACCGAGCTGGGACGCGAGGAGATCGAGGCGCTCGAGGCCGAGGCCGCGGCCCGTCCCGAGGCGCGAGCCGCGCAACGCGTGCTGGCCCGCGACATCACCGCCCGGACCCACGGTGAGGCGGCGGCCGTCGACGCGATCCGCGATGCCGAGGCGATGTTCTCGGGCGGGCCGGTCACCGATCCGGCCGTGCTGGCGTCGCTGTATGCCTCGACCGGCGGATTCACGTATCCGCCCGGTGCGGAGGCCGCCGGGGCGGCCGCCCTCCTGGCCGAGGCGGGGCTGTTCGCCTCGCGCGGTGAGGCGCGCCGGATGATCGCCGCGGGCGGCGTGACGATCAACGGGGCACGGGTCTCGGACCCGGCGTTCGTCCCGACCCCCATCGCCGGGGAGTGGCTCGAGGTCCGGATCGGCAAGCGACGCCGCGAGATCGGTCGCCGCGCCGGCTGATCGTCCGGTCAGGCCGCCGCGTCGGCCGGGCGCCCGCCCGCCTCGCGTGCGCGTGGCGACCATGTCGGCGAGTGACGGGTCGCTCCGGACCGTTCGATCTCGCCGGGAGGTCGTGGCATGCACACAGGGCCGCCGGAGGGCCAGATGCCGCGCATCCGTTCCCCGATACGGTCGTACGGCGCACGCGCCGCGGCCGGGGCCGCCCCTCGTCCGCTACGGCCGTCTGACACCCGGATGGCGCGCCCGCAGCGCCGCGAGGACCTGACTCGGTGGCAGGTCCCGTTCCGCGAGCAGGACGAGGGCGTGGTACAGCAGGTCCGCCGCCTCGCCGGCCAGCGCGTCGCGCGTGGCCGCCGTCGACGCGACCGCGTCGTCCTTGGCCGCCATGAGGACTTCGGTCGCCTCCTCGGTCACCTTTCGGCCCGTGGCATCGACGCCACCCGCCAGCAGCGAGGTCGTGTAGGAACCCGCGGGGCGATCGGCGGCTCGTGACGCGATCGTCGACCAAAGCGTCTCGAGCCATGCGAAGCCCTGCGTGGCAGCCTGGGCCGGTGCGGCGTCGGGATCGAAGCAGGAGCGCGTTTCGCGATGGCAGGTCGGGCCGGCCGGCTCCGCGGTCACCAGCAGCGCATCGCCATCGCAGTCGGCCGCGATCGAGACCAGGCGCAGCACATTGCCGCTCGTCTCGCCCTTGCGCCAGAGTCGATCGCGAGAGCGTGAGTGGAAGTGGACCTCGCCGGTGGCCACGGTCGCGGCGAGCGCCTCGGCATCCATCCAGGCGAGCATCAGGACGCGTCCGTCTGCGGCGTCCTGGACCACCGCGGGCACGAGCCCGTCCGGCCCGAAACGCACGTCCGAGGGCGGCGCGATCGGCACGGTCACGCCGCGACCTCGGGCACGAGCCGGACCGGCAGGCCGGCTGCGGCCATGGCGGCCTTGACGGCGGCGATGGAGTGGATGCGCCGATGGAAGATCGAGGCCGCGAGGACCGCATCGGCGCCGCCATCCCGGACCGCGCTCACGAAGTCGGCCGGGCCGGCGGCGCCACCCGAAGCGATGACCGGGACGCCGACGCGCGAGCTGATCTCGCGCAGGAGGGCCGTGTCGAAGCCGGACCCCGTTCCATCCCGGTCGATCGAGGTGATGAGGAGCTCGCCGGCCCCGAGATCCACGGCGCGTTCGGCCCAGGCGATGGCGTCCAGCCCGGTCGCCTCCCGGCCGCCCTTGACGACGACCTCCCAGCTCGGTTCGGTCTGGTCGTCCAC
The DNA here is from genome assembly GCA_035629655.1 of Saccharimonadales bacterium (SeqCode). Taxonomy (GTDB): domain Bacteria; phylum Chloroflexota; class Limnocylindria; order Limnocylindrales; family CSP1-4; genus SPCO01. The sequence goes on from DASPHN010000227.1 coordinate 2,844, forward strand.
CAGGGGCTGCCCGCGCCCGTCGATGGCGACGACGACGGCTTGCCGCCCGAACCGGCTCGCGCAGCGGCTGATCAGGGTGGGATCGGCGACGGCCGCGGTATTGAGTGACACTTTGTCCGCCCCGGCGCGCAGGACGTCACGCATCTCGAGGACGGTCCGCACGCCGCCGCCGACCGTCAGCGGGATGAAGGCGCGACGAGCGGTCCGCTCGACGATGTCGAGGAGCGTGGCGCGATGATCAGGGGCCGCGGTGATGTCCAGGAAGACGAGCTCGTCGGCGCCTTCACGGGCATACCGCTCGGCGAGCTCCGGGGGATCGCCCTCGTCGACGAGGTCGACGAATCGCGTGCCCTTCACGACGCGACCGTCGGCGACGTCGAGGCAGGGGATGACCCGGCGGCGCAGCATCAGGCGACGCCACGCGCAAGCCGTGCCGCTCCCCGGCCGGCAGCGACGAGCTCGACGAAGTTGGCCAGGAACCGCAACCCATCCGTCCCGCTGCGTTCGGGGTGGAACTGCACGCCGAGGAGCGCCCCGCGACTGACCGCCGAGACGAACGGTCGGCCGTGCGTGGTCATGGCGAGGACCGCCTCGTCTTCGGACGGCGCCCCGGCATAGGAGTGGACGAAGTAGAGGTCGGCGCCATCGGCGATCCCGTCGAAGGCGGGGTGCTCGCGGGTCCGGACGACCTGGTTCCAGCCGATGTGCGGGAGAGTCGGGGCGTCCTCGAGCCGGACGGTCCGACCGGGCAGGATCCCCAGCGTCGTCGCCCCGTCCTCGTCGCTGCCGTCGAACAGGAGCTGCAGGCCCAGGCAGATGCCGAGGTAGGGCCGGTCGTGGGCGATCCAGTCCTGGAGCGGCTCGATGAGCCCGTGGCGGGCGAGACGCGCCATGGCCGGGGCGGCGGCCCCGACGCCAGGGACGACGACGGCGTCGAGGTCGCGCAGGGCATCGCCGTCGGGGATGACCACGACGCGTGCCCCGACCTGGGTGAGCGCCTGTTCGATGCTCACGAGGTTGCCGGCGCCGTAGTCCACGACGCCGATGCGCGGCCCGCCGCCCGAGGGGCTCACCCGAGGACGCCCTTGGTCGAGGCGACCCCGTCGCGGCGCGGATCGATCGCGCACGCGGCGCGCAGCGCGCGGGCGAGCGCCTTGAAGGCCGCCTCCGCGAGATGGTGGTCGTTGCGGCCGGTGCCACGGAGGTGGAGCGTCGCGCCGGCCGTGCGAGCGAACGACTCGAGGGCATGGTCGACCAGCTGGAGCGGCAGCTCGCCCGCGCGCTCGCCGCGGAACGGCAGGTCGATCACCGCATACGGCCGGCCGCCGACATCGACGACCGCGGTCGCGATCGACTCGTCCATCGGCACCGAGGCCTCGCCGAAGCGCTGGATGCCGGCTCGATCGCCGAGTGCCTCGGCGACGGCGGCCCCGAGCACCAGCGCGACGTCCTCGACGGTGTGGTGCTCATCGACGTGAAGGTCGCCACGGGCGGTGATCGCGAGGTCGAACAGGCCGTGGTGGGCGAAGGACCCCAGCAGGTGGTCGTAGAAGCCGACGCCGGTGGCGATGTCCGCCTGGCCGGAGCCGTCGAGATCGAACGTGATCGTGATGTCCGTCTCGCGCGTCGTGCGGGCGAGCGTGACGCGTCGACCGTCGCGCGGCCCGAGCTCGATGTCGCCGAGCGGGCTGGTCATGCAGGTCCCTCCATCCCGAGCGCCTTCGCGGCGTCGAGCAATCGGTCGTTCTCATCGGCCGCCCGCACGGTCAGCCGCAGGAACGCGTTCAGCGGGTGGCCGGCCGGAAAGGTGCGCGGGACGAGGCCGCGTCGGAGGAGACCCTCCGCGACGACGGCGGCACGCCCGGCGGTGCCGAAGTCGACCAGCAGGAAGTTCGTGACGGATGGACCGACCGACCAACCTGCTGCGGCCAGGCCGTCACGCAGGCGAGTCCGTTCGGTCGCCACCCGCTCGAGATTGGCATCGAGGATCGCCGGGTCGCGCAGGGCTTCGGTCACGATGCTGACCGAGACGGTCGAGACCGAACCCGGCGGGCGATACGGGTTGATGCGTTCGATGATCTCGGGCCGGGCGATCGCGAACCCGACGCGCAGCCCGGCCAGGGCATACGCCTTGCTCGCGGTCCGGACCACGATGAGGCTCGGATAGCTCGTCCGAAGATCGGCCAGCGAGCGACCGACGAACTCCGCATAGGCCTCATCGAGGACGACGATGGGGGTGGGCCGGCCATCGCCCGTGGCATCGGCTCGCAGCCCGGCCAGGAGATCGGCGATCGCCCCGTCGGGTTCGGGAAGGGCCGTCGGGTTGTTGGGACTGCACAGCCAGACGACGGCCGCGTCGGCTGCCGCGGTCCGGATCGCCGTCGGGTCCATCGCCCAGCCTTCGGCCGCTCCGCGCCGCGGGACGGCGATCACCCGCGCGGCTCGCTGCTCGGTGATGACCCGGTACATGGCGTAGGTCGGCGTGGGAATCACGGCCGCGGCGCCGGCTGGCAGGAAGGCCTTGCCGATCAGGTCCAGGATCTCATCCGCCCCGGCTCCGACGAGGAGCTCCTCGGGAGCCACCCCGTACCGCTCGGCGGCGGCCTCGACGAGGCGGCCATAGTCCGACGGCGGGTACTCCGAGAGCGGCGTCTCGAACCGGCCGGCCGCCAGCAGTCGCTGGACGAGGGCCGGCGGGGTCGGCGACGTGTTGAGGTCGAAGCGGACGATCTGCCCGATCGGGATGCCGTAGCGCGCCGAGACCTCGGCGTCGGTCGCCTCCCAGCTGTACGAGGCGGGCGCGGTCGGCGAGGTGTAGGTGACGGGGGTCGGGCTCATCCGGGCTCCTCGGTGGCCTCGTCGTCGAAGCGACGCGTGACAGCGTCGCGATGGGCCAGCAGACCCTCGGCCTCCGCGAGCGTCGCGACGGTGTCGCGGATCGAGGCCAGGCCCTCGCGGGTCACGCGCTGGATCTGTGTGTACCGGCCATATGCCTCGACGCTCAGCCCTCCGGATGAGCGAGCCAGGCCACCGGTCGGGAGGACGTGGTTCGCACCGGTCGCGTAGTCGCCGGCCGATTCGGGAGCCCACGGCCCGACGAAGAGCGACCCGGCGTGACGGAGCCGCTCGACCGTCGGCTCCAGGGGCTCGACGTCGACGGAGAGATGCTCCGGCCCGTAGTCGTTGACGAACTCGATCGCGGTGTCGAGGTCCGGGGCCAGGACGACCCGCCCATGCTCGCCGAGCGAGCGGGTCAGGATCTCACGTCGGCTGGCGGTCGCCAGCAGGGCGTCCACCTCCGTCTCGACGGCATCGGCGAACGCCGGATCCGTGGTCACGAGCAGGGCAGGGGAGTCGGGGCCGTGCTCGGCCTGGGTGATGAGGTCGAGTGCGACACGGCGGGGCGAGGCCGGGGACGCCGCGAGGACGAGGCCTTCCGACGGTCCAGCCGGGAGATCGATGCCGACCTCCCCACAGACCTCGATCTTGGCCGCCGTGACCCAGGCATTGCCCGGCCCGACGATGCGCTCGACGGGCTCCACGCCGGCATCCGGGAGGCCGAAGGCGAGCGCACCGATCCCCTGGGCGCCACCGGCGACGATCAAGGCATCGACCTCGAGCAGTCCTGCGGCGCCGAGCAGCGCCGGGTGGTTGGCGCCGCTCTGGTCGGCGGGCGAGGCGACGATGACGCGGTCGACGCCGGCGACCCGCGCCGGGACGACGGTCATGACCAGCGACGACGGGTACGGAGCGGAGCCGCCGGGCACGTACGCGCCGATCGAGCGCAACGGGTCCCAACGGCGCTCGATGTCGATGCCCGGCGCGATCTCGGTCCGGGTGGACCGTGGACGCTGCGTCTGCGCGAACCGCGTGACGTGGTCGATCGCCTGGTCGAGGGCGCGGCGCACGTCGCGACCGAGCGAATCGCGAGCGGCCAGGAGCTCGGCACGGTCGAGCACGAGACGCCCGTCGGTGCGGCCGCCACCGACCCGCACGTTGGCCTCCCGCACGGCCGCATCGCCACGGTCGCGGATGTCCGCCAGCGTCGCGCGGACGGCATCGCGAACCTGTGGATCCGGGACGGCGCCGCGCCGGACGAGGGACCGCCGATGCGCGACCGCCTCGGGATCGCCCGATGCGACAGCCGCCAGGTCGAGGCGGCGAAGGCGCAGCGTCGAGGGTGCCGTCACGGGACGATCTTCTCGATCGGCAGGACGAGGATGCCCGTCGCTCCGGCCGCCTTGAGTCGGGGCAGGAGGCCCCAGACGTCGTCCGCACCGACGACCGAGTGGATGGCGATCATCCCGTCGTGCGCGAGCGGGATGACCGTCGGTGACTCGAGCGCCGGCAGCAGCGTCTCGAGCTCGGACAGGTGGCTCGCGGGCGCGTTCATCATGAGGTACTTGCGGCCACGGGCGGCGATGACGGCGCTGAGCATCGTGTCGATGGCGGCGAGGTCGCCCTGCCGGTCGCGGTCCGCGGTGGGGTTGGCCACAAGGACCGCCTCGGAGGCGAGCACGTCGCCGATCTGGCGGAGGCCGTTCATCACGAGCGTCGACCCGGTCGACACCAGGTCGACGATCGCCTCGGCCAACCCGAGCCGCGGCGCGACCTCGACCGCGCCGGAGATCGGGATG
>DASPHN010000228.1:0-4796 GCA_035629655.1 Saccharimonadales bacterium (SeqCode)
GCCGCTGGTCCACGAGGGGCCGCCCAAGCTCGGCGCGACGTTCGCGGACATCATCATCGATGCCGAGGGCGGCTCGAACATCTGCAACCACTTCAAGCTCCGCAAGGGCGACGTGGAACGTGGCTTCGCCGAGGCCGACCACGTCTTCGAGGACGTCCTTACGAGCCCCCAGGTCCAGCACGTGCCGCTCGAGACGCATGCCGTCGTCGCGCACATGACGGGCGACGGCCTGACCGTCTGGGCCACCACCCAGATCCCGTTCATGCTCCGCTCGCAGCTGGCCGAGATCTTCGGGCTGCCGGCGAGCCGGGTGCGGGTCGTGGTCCGCTCGCTGGGCGGTGGCTACGGTGCCAAGTGCTACCCGTGCATCGAACCGATCGCCGCGGTCCTGTCGAAGGCCTCGGGCCGGCCGGTGCGCCTGCACCTGACGCGCGAGGAGGAGTTCGTCACCATCACCAAGCACGCGGTGCGGGTGCGGCTGACGACCGGTGTCCGGGCGGACGGGACCATCGTGGCCCGCAAGGCCATCTGTCACTTCAACACGGGCGGCTACGCGGACATCGGCCCACGGCTCATCAAGAACGGCGGCTATGGCACGGGCGGCCCCCATGACATCCCGAACGTGTGGGTGGATTCGTACGCGGTCTACACGAACCTGCCGCCGGCCGGGGCGTTCCGTGGCTACGGCATCAGCCAGGCGGCGTGGGCCTACGAGACCCAGATGGACCTCATCGCGACGCGGCTCGGGATGGATCCGTACGAGCTGCGAACCCGCAACCTGCTGACCAACGGCAAGACCTTCGCGACGGGCGAGGCGATGACCGACGCCCACTTCCAGGAGTTGCTCGACGGCGTCGCCTCGCGGGTGGGCTGGACGGTGGGCGCGAGCCCGGAACGGCACGGCTCCAAGGTCCGGGGCAAAGGCCTCAGCTGCATCATCAAGGGCTCGATCACGCCGTCGACCTCGACCGCGACGGCGAAGATGAACGACGACGGGAGTCTGCTGCTGCTTACCAGCTCCGTCGAGATGGGCCAGGGGCTGCAGACGGCCATGGCCATCCTCGCCGGCACCCAGCTGGCCCTGCCCGTCGAGCGAATCACGGTCTCCACGCCGGACACCGACCTGACCCCGTACGACCAGCAGACCAGCTCGAGCCGGTCGAGCTTCGCGATGGGCGGCGCGATCATCCGGGCGGCCGACTCCATCGCGGCCCAGCTCAAGCGGCTGGCCTCGGAGCAGTTCGAGATCGGCGTCGACGACCTCGAGCTGGTGGATGGCCGAGTCCGCGTCACCGGCTCGCCGGACCGCTCGGTCGACTACGGCCAGCTCGTCCGCAAGGCTCGTGCCGGCAACCTGCTGGGCGAGGGCGTCTTCCAGACCGAGGGCGGGCTCGATCCCGAGACGGGACAGGGCATCGCTGCCCCGCACTGGCACCAGGCCGCTGGCGCGGCGGAGGTCGAGGTCGACCTCGAGACCGGCAAGGTCGACATCCTTCAGTACCACGCCGCGGTCTACGCCGGTCGCATCATCAATCCCGTGCAGTGCGAGCTGCAGACCGAGGGCAACGTCGCCTTCGGGGTCAGCCAGGCGCTGTTCGAATCGATGATCTTCGACGGCGGCCAGCTGCAGAACGGGAACCTCGGCGACTACATGATCTCGAGTGGTCCCGACATGCCCGCCGAGCTCTCCCTGTTCATCCTCGAGGACCCGGCGAAGAACGAGATCCACGGCGTCGGCGAGACCTCGCTGCCGGCCGTCATGCCGGCCATCGGCAACGCCATCTACCAGGCGACCGGCGTCCACATCGGCGACCTGCCGATCACCCCCGAGAAGATCCTGCGCGGGTTGCGCGACCTCGCCGCGGCCGAGGCGGAGGCGGCAGGCGCGGCTTCGCCGTAGGCCGGCAAGGACCGTGGCTGATCCGCTGCCGCTGACCATGGCCGTCGGCGATTACGACATCAACCGGGCGCTCATCGATGGCACCGTGCGCCCGCAGGGCACCGATCCGCGGGTCTTCGTCTATCCCTCGCCCGAGCGGCACTGGCGGATGGCCCGCGACCTCGAGTTCGACGTCTGCGAGTTCTCGCTCGGGACCTACCTGATGCTGCACGACCGCGGTGACTTCCCGGCCATCGCCGTGCCAGCGTTCCCGCACCGACGCTTCCGACACGGCTACATCTACGTCCATGCCGACGCCGGGATCGCGGGCCCACGTGACCTCGAGGGCCGGCGAGTGGGGATCCGGACATGGCAGACGACGGCCGGGATCTGGGCCCGCGGCATGCTCGCCGACGACCACGGCGTCGACCTCTCCTCCATCGATTGGGTCGCCCAGGATCCCGAGGACATCCCGCTCGCAGCCGCCGACCGATTCCGGATGCGCCGAGCGCCCGACGGCGACACCGTGACGGCCATGCTCGAACGCGGTGACCTCGATGCGCTCATCTATCCCGAGACGCCGGCCGCCATCGTGCGCGGCGATCCCCGCGTCGCACGCCTCTTCCCCGATCCGAAGGCGATGGAGCTCGACTACGTCGCGCGGACCGGCCTGTTCCCGATCATGCACACGGTCATCATCCGGACCGCGCTGACGGACGCCCAGCCGTGGCTCGCCCGCAATGTGCTGGCGGCCTTCGAGCGGTCCCGAGCGCTGGGCTTCGACGCGATGCGCGACCCGCGCCGGGTCAGCCTTGCCTGGTTCGCCGAGGCGCTCGAGGAGCAGCGCCGGGCGCTTGGTGACGACCCGTGGCGGTACGAGCTGGCCGCCAACCGCCACGCGCTCGAGACCCTCATCCGCTGGTCGCACGAGCAGGGCCTCATCGCCCGTCCGATGGCGTCCGAAACGCTCTTCGCGCCGACCACCCACGAGGCCGTCCCGGCCTATGTCTAGGCCCGATCCGGTTTGACTGGCGGGTCCGCCGACTTCTAGAATGCCGCTGTATACACTCGCGTCTCCACCGTGGTCCCAGCCCCGCAGACGAGACCCTTGATGACCGAACCGCTCGCGCTGTACCACCCCACCTCGGTCGAGGCCGCCGTCGCCCTGCTCGACGAGTTCGGGGACGACGCCAAGGTCGTCGCCGGCGCCACCGCCCTCACGATCATGCTTCGCCAGCGCCTCATCGCCCCGACGGCGCTCATCAGCATCGGCCGCCTGCCCGGCCTCGATCGGATCGAGGTGCGGGACGACGTCATCGAGCTCGGCGCGCTCGTGAAGCACCGCCAGGTGGAGCTGGACGAGCGGGTCCGGGCGGCACTCCCCGTCCTGGCCGAGGCGTTCGGCGTCGTGGCCAATGTCCGGGTCCGGAACGCCGCGACCGTGGGTGGCGTCCTCGCCGAGTCCGACTACGCGTCGGATCCGCCGGCCGTCTTCCTCGCGCTCGATGCCGAGGTGGACGTGCAGGGCCCGTCCGGCCGGCGTTCCATCCCGATCGCCGAGTTCTTCCTTGCCTTCTACGAGACCGCGATCGAGCCGAACGAGCTGGTCACCGGCATCCGCGTGCCGATCCCGCCGGCCGGCACGGCGGCGGTCTACGAGAAGTTCGTGACGCGCTCCTCGGAGGACCGGCCATGCATCGGCGTGGCGGCCGTGGTCCGCCTCGCCGATGACGGCACGATCGCCGACCTGCGGGTCAGCGTCGGGGCGGCCGCCGAGACCCCGCAGCGGTTCACGGACCTCGAGGGCGAGGCGATCGGCCAGACGCCTGACGACGCCCTGCTGCGACGCATCGCCGACGGCTATGCCGAGCGCATCGAGACGCTCGACGACATGCGTGGCTCGGCGTGGTACCGGACCGAGATGGTCAAGGTCTGGGTCCGGCGGGCGATCGAAGGTGCCATCGCCCGTGGCCGCGCCGGCGCGACACCGGCCTGACGACCGGATGACCGACTTCGCGCATCGCGGGACCATCGATCCGGCACGGGGCGGGATGCTCGACGCCGTCGAGCGGGTCACCGGCCGCATCCAGTACACGATCGACCTCCAGGTGCCGGGCATGCTCCATGCCAAGCTCCTGCGCAGCACGGCGGCCCACGCCCGGATCGTGTCCATCGACACGACGCGGGCCAAGGCCGTGCCCGGTGTCGCCGTCGTCCTGACCGGCGCCGACCTGGCCGAGCGCACCGACATCCAGCCGTGGTACGGCCCGGTCTTCCGGGACCAGCCGATCCTGGCCATCGGCAAGGTCCGCTACGTCGGCGAGCCGGTCGTGGCGGTGGCGGCGGTCGACACGGACACGGCCATGCAGGCGATCGAGCTCATCGATGTGGTGTACGAGGAGATCCCGGCCGTCTTCACGCTCGACGACGCGCTCGCCGAGAACGCGCCACTCGTCCACGAGGAGCCGCCGCTGGTCGGCCAGACCTTCGCCGACCTGATCATCGACAGCGAGGCGGGGACCAACGTCTGCAACCACTTCAAGCTGCGCAAGGGCGATATCGAGGCCGGCTTCGCCGCGGCCGACGAGGTCTTCGAGCACACGTTCACCAGCCCGCCGGTCCAACACGTCCCGATGGAGACCCACGCCTGCATCGCCGACGTGCGCGACGGCCGGGTGACTGTCTGGGACAGCGCCCAGATCCCGTTCGTCATCCGCTCGCAGCTGGCTGAGATCTTCAAGATCCCGCAGACCCGTGTCCGGGTCATCATCCCGATGCTCGGCGGCGGCTACGGGGCGAAGACCTACCCGAAGATCGAGCCCGTCACCGCGATGCTGTCGTTCTTCGCTCGCAAGCCGGTCCGCCTCCACCTGACCCGCGAGGAGGAGTTCGTCACCATCACCAAGCACGGCGTGCG
>DASPHN010000229.1:0-2155 GCA_035629655.1 Saccharimonadales bacterium (SeqCode)
GGCAGGCGGTCGGCATCGATGCCGGTCAGCGCCCGGAGCAGGGTCGTCTTCCCGTGGTCGATGTGGCCAGCCGTGCCGACGACGAGGGTCATGACCGATCCGCGAGGCAGGCGCCGACCAGCTCGGCCAGCTCCGGGTCACACTCCGGCGGGACGGTCCGGAGGTCGAGCACGACCCGTGCATCCTCGATGCGGGCGATCACCGGCCGGCTCCCGTGCGTCCGGAGCCGCGCGAGGAGGGTTGCCGCCGAGCGACCGGCGATCGCGACGCCCCACGACGGGAGGGTCTCACCCGGAAGACTGCCGCCGCCGACGGTCGAGCGGAGCGGGACGACCTCGGCGCGCTCGCCGAGGGCCGCCGCGACGTCGTCAGCGCGCGTGCGCAAGGCCGCCTCGGTGGTCGCGATCATCGCCCAGACCGGGATCCGCTCCACAGCGACGCCCGCCCGATACAGTCCGAGGGTCGCGGCGACGCCGAGGAGCGTGCTCTTGTCCGGGCGCATCGCCCGGGCCAGGGGGTCCCGCCGCATCCGGACGATGAGCTCGGCGCGGCCCACGACGAGCCCCGCCTGCGGGCCGCCGACGAGCTTGTCGCCGGAGAAGGTGACCACGTCGGAGCCGGCGTCCAGCCGCTCTCGCGGCATGGGCTCGTGGGTCAGGCCATAGCGCTCGGTCGGGAGCAGCGCGCCCGAGCCGAGGTCGTCGATGACGATCGCGCCATGCCGATGGGCGATCTCCGCCACCGCCGGTGGATCCGGGACCTCGGTGAAGCCCGACATCGTGAAGTTCGATGGATGCACCCGCAGCACCGCGTTGGCCCGGCCAGAGGCGACCGGCTCCTCGAAATCGCTCGCGCGGGTCCGGTTGGTCGTCCCGACCTCGATGAGCTTCGCCCCGGCCCGACGCAGGATCTCGGGGATGCGAACGCCACCGCCGATCTCCACGAGCTCCCCGCGTGAGACGGCGACGCCGCCGCCACGACCGACGAGGGCCACGGCGAGCGCCACGGCCGCCGCGTTGTTGTTGGTGACGAGGGCGTCCTCGGCCCCGGTGAGCGCGATGAGATGGTCTTCGGCGCGCCGGAGCCTCGCTCCGCGACGGCCGGTCGTGCGGTCGATCTCGAGCAGCAGGTAGTCGGTCGCATCCGCGATCCCGTCGTACGTCGCGGTCGGCCACGGCGCCCGGCCGAGGTTCGTATGGACGATCACGCCCGTGGCGTTGATGACCGAGGGGACCTCGGCGGTCAGGAACCCGTCGAGTGACGCCACCGCGGCGTCGGCCAGGTCGTCCACGGACCGCGGTGCCCCGCCCGTAGCGAGTCGATCGCGTTCCTCGGCGATGACCGCGCGCGCGGCGTCGGCCAGGACCTCGGGCTCGCGCGCGACCGTCGACCTGGCACGAGCCGCGGCCAGGACCCGCTCGACGGCCGGCGGCCGTGCCCGGGGTGGCGCGCTGCTGTCGTCCTCGATCACGTCGCCGGCACCCTCGTCCTGGCGGGAGCGCGTGGGAGTCGAACCCACCGCGCCGCACCGAGTGCCGCGCCACTGGTGTTGAAGACCAGGGGACCCACCGGGACCCAACCACTCCCGGGGCGATGGTAGCGCGGCCGAGCCGTCCGGCCCTCGGCCCGTATCATCGGGTGATGACCACGCTGGACGCCGTCCCGCCGCTCAGGCTGACCGATCTCACCGACTGCGGCGGCTGTGCCGCCAAGCTCGGCGCCGATCTCCTGGCCGACGCGCTGGCCGGCCTCGGTGCGGACGCCGCCGCCGAGCCCGACCCGGCACTCATCGCCGGCCTGACGCCGCCCGACGACGCCGCCGCGTACCGAGTGACCGACGAGCTGGCGATCATCGGCACCCTGGACTTCTTCCCACCGCTCGTCGACGACCCGCGGACCTTCGGCGAGATCGCGGCAGCCAATGCCCTCAGCGACGTCTTTGCCATGGGCGGCCATGTCCTCTTCGCGCTTTCCATCGCGGCCTTCCCCGAGGACCTGCCGAGCGATGTCCTGACCGAGATCTTCGCGGGTGCATCGAGCAAGGTGCGCGAAGCGGGCGGGACCCTGGCCGGCGGTCACACGATCCGCGATCCGGAGCCCAAGTACGGCCTGGCGGTGATCGGCGCCGGTCACCCGGACCGGCTGCTGCGCAAGG
>DASPHN010000230.1:0-5878 GCA_035629655.1 Saccharimonadales bacterium (SeqCode)
TGGAGTCGCCCGGTCGGGGCGTGTTGGCTTCGGTCATCGTGGTGCTCCTTGCTCGCTGGGGCTGCATCGTCGCACGAACCGCGCCAGCCGGCATCCGCCACGACCACGGACCGGGCGTATCATCGGCGCGACGGTTGGCGCCGCAGCCTCGTCGATCGTGTTCGAGGAGATCCGGATGACACAGGACGCCTGGACCTACGCCGACCTCGACGCCCGCGCCCTCGACCTGGTCGCCGAGGCGGAACGCACCCTCGACACCGACATCGTCATGGTCTACAAGCCCACACGATGGGGGTCCGTCGATCCGGACATGGTCGCCGCCGAGCATCTCCAGCCGGTCGACCTGGAGGCGAGCCAGCTCGAATGCCTGCGCGGCCTCGAGGACCTCGTCGGCGGCGTCGCGGTCGCCTACAAGCGCGAGGACTAGAGCAGCGACTCCGGGTCCACGTCGACCGACCAGGGCGGGCCGGGCTCGCCGCCGAGCACCCCGACCGGATCGTCGCCCCGCAGCACGACGTTGAACCGCCAGCGATCGTTGCGGCGGGCGATGTACGCGGGCGCCGGCCCGACGACCGCCACACCGCCGCCGGCCGCCGTCGCGCGCTCACGCAGGGTCCCGGCCATGGTCGTCCCGACCGCTTCGGCCGCATCCCGGTCCGGGAGGGCGACCGTCAGCTTCACGAGCGAGCCGAACGGAGGCGACCCGAACCGGCGACGAAGATCGAGCTCGGCGGCGTAGAACGAGGCCGCATCGCCGTTCGCCACCGCTTGGATGGCCGGATGGTCGGGCTGGTAGGTCTGCAGGATCCCGCGGCCAACCCGGTCGCCGCGACCCGCACGCCCGATGGCCTGGCTGAGCAGCTGGAAGGTCCGTTCCGCGGCACGCTCGTCGGGCAGGTTGAGGGCGACATCCGACGAGACCACGCCGACCAGCGTCACGGACGGGACGTCGAGCCCCTTGGCCACGAGGCTCGTGCCGACCAGCACATCGGTCTCGCCGGCGGAGAACGCGTCCAGGACGCGGGCGGCGGCGCCGCGGCGCTCGGCGACATCCCGATCCAGGCGAGCGATCCGCAGCCTGGGGTGCGCCGCTCGGACCTCGCGCTCGACGCGTTCGGTGCCGCCGCCCAGGTACCGGATCCGGGGCGACCGGCAGTTCGGGCACCGCGTGGCGAGGGGCGTCGCGCGGCCGCAGTGATGGCAGCGCAGGGTCGTGCCGGCCTGGTGATAGACCAGTGGCCGCTCGCAGTCCGGGCAGGCCTGCACGTGGCCGCAGTCGCGGCACAGCACGACGGAGGCCGTCCCACGGCGATTGAGGACGAGGATCGCCTGCTCGCCGGCTGCCACGTCCAGCTCGGCCAGAGCCCCGTCCAGCACGCGCGACAGCAACCCACGGTTGCCCTGGGCAAGCTCGTCCCGGAGGTCCACGACGGTCACCTCCGGAGCCGTGCCTGCCGCCCGCGTCGGCAGGACGACCCGGGTGTACGTCCCGTCGAGGGCCCGCCCGAGGCTCTCGACCGCGGGCGTCGCCGAGCCGAGCACGACCGCCGCACCGGCCAGCTCCCCGAGCCGGACGGCCGCATCGCGGGCCTGCAGGCGAGGCGTCCGATCGCTCTTGTACGCGGGATCGTGCTCCTCGTCGACGATCACGATGCCGATCTCGGCGAGCGGCGCGAGGACGGCCAGCCGGGTGCCGACCACGATGTCGACATCGCCGGCCCGGATCCGACGCCACTCGTCCGCGCGCTCCCCGTCGCCCAGGCCGGAGTGGACGAGCGCCACGCGCGCGTCGAGGTCCGCTCGGAGCCGGTCGACCAGAGGCAGCGCGAGGGCGATCTCGGGCACGAGCACGAGGGCCGGCCGTCCGGCCGCAAGACTGGTCGCGATGGCCTCGACGTAGATCGCGGTCTTGCCGCCGCCGGTCACGCCGTCGAGCAGGAGCGGTCTTGAGTCGCGATCGGCGAGCGCGCGCGCGATGCGCCTGACGGCCTCGGCCTGCGGCGCGGAGAGGTTCGTGGCCGGCGGCCGACCGCCGCGCAGGCCCGGCGCGCGGCTGGCGAGCGGCCGGCGCGGTCGCTCGCGGACCTCCGTCTCGGCCAGGCTCCGGCGGACGAGCCCTGCCAGGCCGGCCGAGCCGTGCCGCCCGCCGAGCTCCGCGCCGGCGATGCCGTCCGCTGGCGCGCCCGCCAGCTCGACGAGCGCATCGACCTGGCGAGGCCCGAGCGGGCGCCCGCCCGGGCGCCCGCCGGCCGCGAGGGTCGCCGCCACCGCGTGCCCCTCCGGCAGCAGCCGGATCCAGCGCTCGTATCTCGGTCCGGCCGAGGCCCCGAGCAGCGTCCAGTCGAGCGTCACGAGCCCCCGCTCCGCCAACGACCGAAGCCGGCGCAAGAGCCCGGCCCGACCATCGGGTCCGGCGAGGTCACGCGCCGCCACGGGGCCACCGGTCAGCTGGTCGAGCAGGTCGACCTCGACCGCATCGGCGCCGGCGGCGTCGAGCTCGGCCGGGGTGCGCTCGGCCACCAGCTCGAGGCGTTCCAGCAGCCCGGGCGGCAGCATCGCGCGGATCACGAGGGCCGGCGGCGCCAGGTAGTGGTCGGCGATCCAGCGGGCGAGGGCGAGGCTGAGCGGCGGCAGCAGTGGGCCATCCGCGCGGACCCGGTCCACGATGGGCTTGACCGTGACGGGCGTGTTCGCGCTCGTGGTGGCATCCGCCTCCCGGAGGATCACGCCAAGCGCCTGCCGGCGTCCGAAGTCGACGAGCACGGCCTCACCGGGTTCGAGGTCCGCGAGATCCCGAGGGACCTCGTAGGTGTACGGTCTGGCCCCGCCCGCGCCGGCGGCGTCGACCGCGACCTCGACGTACCGCCGGGCAGCGCCGGGCGTGTCACCGGCCTCGGGCGCGCGGACCGGAACCGACGGGTCCTCGCCCGACCCGAGCGTCACGCCCGGCGATCCGATCCCGCTAGACCCGGACGCGTCGACCGGCGTGCCGGCGGCGCTCCTCGGCGATGATCTCGTCGATCCGCTCGGCGGTCCGCTCGACCTGTCCGGTCTCGTTGACGACGACGTAGTCGTAGTCGTCCTGGCGCGCGAGCTCGATGGCGGCGTTCCGCTGGCGCAGCTCGAGCTCGTCGGCGGTCTCGGTCGCGCGCGCGCGCAATCGCGAGAAGAGGGTTTCGAGGGACGGTGGGACCACGAAGATGAGCAGCGCCTCCGTCACCTGCTCCTTGACGACCTGGGCGCCCTGGACGTCGATCTTGAGGATCGCGTCACGTCCGGACGCGAGCGCATCGCGGACGGGATCGCGTGGCGAGCCATACCAGTTGCCGTGGACCTCGTTGGCCTCCAGGAAGCCGCGATCGGCACGCATGCGCAGGAACGATTCCCGGGTGAGGAACCGGTAGTCGACGCCATCGATCTCGCCGGGCCGAGGAGCACGCGTCGTGCAGGTCACGACGTAGTGATACTCGGGGTCATGGTCGCGCTCGCGCATCGCGTCGATGATCGTGTCCTTCCCGACGCCGGACGGCCCCGAGATGATGACCAGGAGCGATCCCGGCGCGCCCTCGATGACGTAGTCCGGCCGGCCCGGGTCATCCGAGACATGCACCGGCTCGAGGACGGTGTCGGCGAGGTGGTCGTCGGCCACGGGTCGATCGGTCATCGAGCCTCCGCCTGGGCGCGCATGCCGGTCAGGACGCGTTCCAGCTCGTCGGGGAGTGGCGCGGTCGCCCGGACGAGGTGCCCGTCGGACGGGGCGGCCAGCTCGAGCCGCCAGGCGTGCAGGAAGAGCCGGTCGAGGCCATCGGGTCCCTTGCGTGATGTCCCCGTGCCGTAGACCACATCGCCGGCCACTGGATGCCCGATCGCGTCGAGGTGGACGCGGATCTGGTGCGTCCGACCGGTCACGAGGTCCAGCTCGAGCATCGTCCAGCCATCGAACCGCTCGTGGACGCGATAGCCGGTCGTCGAGGGCCGCCCGTCGGGCACCACGGCCATCCGCGTGCGGTGCTTCGGGTCCCGGCCGATCGGGGCCTCGATCCGGCCGACGGCGGCGGACACGCTGCCAAGCACGAGTGCGAGGTACGTCTTGCGCACCCGGCGTGCCTTCAGCTGGGCCATCAGCGACGCCTGGGCCGCGTCGTGCTTGGCGACCATCAGGAGGCCGCTCGTGTCGCGGTCCAGGCGATGGACGATGCCCGGGCGCGCGACGCCGGCGATCCCGCCGTAGTCCGCGCCGCCGGCACGTGCCAGCAGCGCGTTGACGAGCGTGTCGCCGTCGTGGTGGCCGGCCGACGGATGGACGACCAGGCCGGACGGCTTGTCGACGATCAGCAGGTCGTCGTCCTCGTAGATGATCGAGAGCGGGATGTCAGGGGCCGGCAGGAGATCGAGCGGCACGGTCTCGGGCACATCGAGGCGGACCTCGGCCCCGGCCGAGACGATCTGGTTGGCGCGGATCGGCTCGCCATCAGCAGTCAGGCGACCATCGGAGATGAGCTTCTGGACGTAGCTCCGCGAGAGGCCGGTCGCATCGGCGACGACACGGTCCACGCGACCGGACGGCCCGTCCGGCACGCGGATCGTCCGGACGCCGGGCACGGCCGCCGCCTCAGGCATCGGCCGAGGTAGACGTCGGCGCTTCCAGGGAGCCCGCCGGGCCGGCACCCCGGCGCTGGCCGAGGGACGGGAAGATCGCCAGGACGATCAGGATGAGGATGGCGGTCGAGATCATCGAATCAGCGACGTTGAACGTGTAGAACCGCAGGTCGCCGATGCCGGCGTCGACCCAATCGATGACATAGCCGTAGCGGAACCGATCGATCATGTTGCCGAGGGCCCCGCCGAGCAGGAGGCCGAGCGCGACCGACAGGATGGCGTTGCGGCCCGAGCTGCCGTGATACCAGATGATCAGGCCGACGACGCCGATGGAGACCAGGCCGAACAGGAGCGCCTGGTCCTTGAACAGGCCGAACAATGCCCCGGAGTTCTGCGAGAAGACCAGCCGCAGATAGTCGCCGATGACGCGGATCGCCTCGCCCGGATCGACCGCCGAGATCAGCCAGGCCTTGGAGAGCTGGTCGAGGACGACGACGATCGCGGCCAGGCCGAAGAAGATCGCCCAGCGCGGCCGGCCGCGATCCGCCGGGAGCGGGCTCGTCGGGACGTCGCTCATGCCACCCGCCGGAGCGCGATCGTGACCGGGCCGGCCTCGAGGTCCACGGACCCCCGGCGGGCGTCATCCGGGATGGAGCCCGTCGCGAGCTCGGCCAGCGTATCGCTCGTGACCGGCGCCAGGTGCATGGCCACGGTCGGGGCGACGCCTTCCAGCCAGAGATCGATCCGGTCGTCGAGCTCGAGCCCGGCCTCGCGGCGCAGATCCTGGATCGCGCGCGCGAGCTCGCGCGCGTCCCCGAGTGCGGTGAGGGCCGGGGTGAGGGCCGTGTCGAGCACGACGACCAGCCCATCCCGGTCGGCCACCGCCGTGCCCGGCCGGGGCGTCGCCTGGATCTCCACCTCATCCGCCGCCAGGGTCACGCCGCCGAGCGTCACGGAGCCGTCATCGTGGATGGTCACCTCGCCCTCGCGTGCAGCCGTCATCACGGCCGGGATGGCCGAGCCGATCCGCTTGCCGATCCGGGGCAGGAGCGGCTTCACTCGCCGATCGACGAGATCCGAGCCGTCCGCGATGACCTCGACCGCCTGGACGTTGACCTCGTCGGCGAAGAGACCGAGCAGCGACGCGTCGAGTGCCATACCCCGGTCGGGGACGGCCAGCCAGGCCGTGGCCAGGGGCTGGCGCGTGCGAAGCCCGGCCTGCGCGCGAAGCGTCCGGGCCAGGTCCACCGCGCCGCGGACGGTCGCCATCGCATCCTCG
>DASPHN010000231.1:0-5728 GCA_035629655.1 Saccharimonadales bacterium (SeqCode)
GCCGGCCTCGCCGGCTTCGGTGGCGATGGCGGCCCCGCTGGGACGATGCCGCTGATGGACCGGGCGCACCGACCGATGGCGTCGCTCAGCACGGGCGGCCTGGGGCTCCACGCCCGATTCGCGGCCGCCATCGACGACGACCTGGACCTGCCGACGGCCCTGGCCGTGGTGCGCGAGATGGTCAGGGCCGATGGACTCTCGGATGACGAGCGGCGCTGGCTGGTCCTCGATGCCGACGCGGTCCTCGGGCTGGATCTCGATCGCGTCTGGGGCGACGCCCGAACCGGTCGGGACGCTGACCCAGCCTCCGAGGACGCGGTGCCGGCCGAGGTCCAGGCGGCCCTCGACGCACGCACGGCCGCGCGCGCAAACCGTGACTTCACGGCGGCGGATGCGCTCCGGGATCGCCTCGAGGCGATGGGCTGGACCGTGGTCGATGGCCCCGCCGGCTCGACGGTCCGCCGGGCGGACTGACCCTCAGCCCTCGGCCGCTTCGCCGCCGACCAGGAGGTCACGGCGCCAGCCGAAGCGGTCGATGATCCGGTAGAAGTTGCGCTTCGACTGGCGATCGCGCTCCTCGTCCGGCAGGCTCGTCCAGCCGCGGTGGTCGTGTCTCGTGACCGGCAGACCGGCGACGCTGAGGGCTCGGCGCGCCGGCTCCCCCTCCCCCTCGTCGCGGAGGACGAGGCTCCACCAGATGTCGAGATTGCGATAGAAGCGGAAGCGCTCGTCCAGCGGGCCGCGCTCCGCCGCATCGGACCGGCGAAAGGCCTGGGCGTAGCCTTCGACGGCGTCCACCTCGCCCGGTGGCGCATCGACGAACGTGCGCAGGTCGCTCGACGTGATGCCCCAGCCGCCGGAGACGGCGACGGTGGGGTCGTCCAACGCTCGGACCAGCGGGGTCACGACGTCGCCGATGGGCTCCAGGCTCGTGTCCAGCAGGATGACGATCGGACCTGTCGCGCGCCGGATCCCGACGTTCGTCGCCGCGCCGTGGCCCAGCCGCTCACTCGTCCAGACGACCTCCACGGGCAACCGCCCTTTCTCGGCCGACGCGACCCCATCGAGGGCTGCCTCTTGCTCGGCCGAGGGCGCGTCGGCGACGACGATGACCGACGTGCCCTCCGGGGCATGGGCAGCCAGCCCGGCCAGCGCGCGATCGAGGTCGCCGGTCTGCTCGGTGGCGATGAGGATGACCGTGGCCAGGCCGGTGTCGGGGTCGTCGTACCGTGACGGGACGTTGGCGCTCGATCCGTAGCGCACGCGCTCGCCGTCCGCGAGATCGGGCGGTGCCGCCGGGCTGAGCGCGAAGTCCGTCCCGCGGTCGACGATCTTCCAGCCGGCGGCCTCGATCTCGGCCCGCAGCCGGTCCGCTTCCGCCCAGTCCTGTCCGGCCCGCGCCCGTGCCCGCTCGTGGGCTGCCGTCAGCACGGCGTCGGGGATGTGCTGCCGGGTCACCGGTTGCGCGAGATCGTGATGTAGTAGAGCAACGTGAGCACGGAGGTCACTGCCGCGGCGACGTACGTCAGCGCCGCTGCCCGCAGCATCGCATTCGCGCCCTGTCGATCCTGCTCCGACACGAGGAGCCCCGTGGACGCGAGCGTCGCCAGGGCCTTTCGCGAGGCACCGATCTCGACCGGCAGGGTCAGGACCGAAAACAGGACGGCGATGCCGAAGAAGACGATCCCCAGCGTCGTCAGGCCGGTGATATTGAAGATCAGGCCGGCGAAGATCAGCCCGTAGGCGATGTTCGGGCCGATCGTCGCGGCCGGGACGAGGAGTGCCCGCAGCTTCATCAACGCGCTGCCCTCGGCATGTTGCTGCGCGTGGCCGACCTCGTGGGCTGCGATGGCCATGGCGGCGACCGACGGCTGCGTGGCGACGCCCTGCGACAGCCCCAGCGACCGGTCCCGCGGATCGAAGTGGTCCGAGAGCGGGCCTGGCACCACCTTGATCGCGGTGATCGCCGCGCTCCCGGGCTGGTCGCCGAACGCGGCACGCGATCGGAGGTACTCGGCCACCTGCGCTCCGGTGAGTCGTGGCGTGTTGGGCACGCGATCCCACTTGCCGTAGGTCGACTTGATGTAGAGCTGCGCGCCGCCCGAGATGAGCAGGGTCACGACGATCAGGACGATGTAGAGGGGATCGAAGAACACGCGGCTGGTCTCCTGTCGGGTCGCCGGTCATCGTACGACGGCGACCCTGCTCGATGCGGTCAGCGGGTCACGCCCGGATGCTGCCCCTCAGCCGTCGCCACCGGCGATGGCTGGCGACTTGCCGGCACGTGGCGGCCGCGGCGGGCGCGCGGGTCGCGGCCCACCGGGCGGTTCGCGATCGCGTCGGACGGCGACCTTGCGGCCCCGGATGGTCGCCCCCAGGAGCGCGCGGACGATGTCGTCGGCGGCCGGTTCGGCCACCTCGACGATCGAGAAGCGATCGGCGATCTGGATCGCGCCGACGGTCTTCGAGCCCACGCCGGCCTCGTTGGTGATGGCCCCGACGAGGTCGCCGGGGCGGATGCCCATCTCGCGGCCGGCACCGACCCAGAGCCGGGTCCACGGTCCGGACGGGAAGTCACGCCCCGCGGCGAACCCTGGCCCGCCGGGGCCAGCGCCCGGGCCACCGGGACCACCGGGTCCGCGTCGGAACGGTTGCCCCGGCCGTTGCGGTCCGGCCGAGCCACCCGGCCCACGGGGACCGACGGGTCGTCCCTCGCTGAAGAGGGCGGCGGGCGCGATCTCGGTCTCCTCGTCGCCATCGCGGCTGGCGGCCGATTCGGCGACGCTCACGGCGGCGAGCGCCACGTCCACGAGATCGAACTCCTCGGCCAGCGGCTCGACCACCGCTCGGAAGCGATCCAGGCCGTCTCCCAGCAGGGTCTCCCGGATCGTGCCGCGCAGCACTTCGAGACGCCGCTCGCGAAGGTCGGCCACGGTCGGGATCTGGGCGACCTCGAGGCGCGTGTGGGTGGCCTGCTCGATGTTCCGCAGCAGTCGATGCTCGCGCGGCTCGACGAGCGTGATCGCCACGCCCTCGCGACCCGCCCGCCCCGTCCGCCCGATGCGGTGGATGTACGCCTCGGGGTTGGACGGGATGTCGTAGTTCACGACGTGCGAGACGTGGTCGATGTCGAGCCCGCGTGCCGCGACGTCGGTCGCGACGAGGACGTCGAGCGCGCCCTCGCGGAAGCGGCCCATCACGCGGTCGCGCTGCTCCTGCGCCATCCCGCCGTGGAGGGCCGCCGCATCATGTCCCTGGGCATCCAGCCGCTCGGCCAGCTCGTCGACCTCGCCGCGGGTCCGGGCGAAGACCAGGGCGGACGTCGGGTCCTCGAGGTCGAGGATGCGACCGAGCGCGACCGACTTGTCGGCCCGACGGACGACGTACGCGACGTGGCGGACGCGTTCGGCGGTCTCGCGTCGCTGGCGCTCGCGATCGATGCGGACACGGACCGGATCGTTCAGGTGTCGCTTGGCGATGCGCGCGATCTGGGGCGAGATCGTCGCCGAGAACAGGGCGGTCTGGCGGGTCTCGGGCGTCGCGCGCAGGATCGACTCGAGGTCCTCGGCAAAGCCCATGTCGAGCATCTCGTCGGCCTCGTCCAGCACGACCAGCTCGACCGCTTCGAGTGAGACGGTGGCCCGGGTCAGGTGATCGACCGCGCGGCCCGGCGTCGCGACGAGGACATCCACGCCGCGCGAGAGCCCGCGGAGCTGCTGGCCGATCGCCTGACCGCCGTACACGGGCAACACGCGGACGCCGTACGGCTGGCCGTAGCGGTGGATCGCCTCGGCGACCTGGATGGCGAGCTCGCGGGTCGGGGTGAGGACGAGCGCTCGCGGCCGCCCTTCACGGGTCCGGGACCCGCCGAGTCGCTGCACGATCGGCAGCGAGAAGGCCGCGGTCTTGCCAGTGCCGGTCGGCGCCTCGGCCAGTACGTCACGGCCGGCCAGGAGCGGCGGGATGGCGGCCTGCTGGACCGGCGTCGGCTCCTCGTATCCCAGCCCGGAGAGCGCGTCGACAAGCGGCGCTTCGAGGCCGAGGCCGAGGAACCCAGGCTCGTCGTCGACCGGTTCGGCGGCCGGTGCGTCGTCGGTCGTCGTCGCGGGCGACTCCGCCTCGGAGTCGGGCGCGAGCGCGGGTTCGGTCTGGACGTCGTCGGACGGGGCGGGCTTGCGTTTGGGCATCGGACCCACAGTATCCGCTGCCGGCGCGTCCGCCGGGTCGAACGAGGTCAGGCCGAGTCGGTGGACCCTTCGCTATGACCGATGTCGTACAGGCGCTCGCCGATCGTCGCGAGCGCGGCCGCGACCTGTGCGTAGTGACTTCGGGGCACCGCGAGCACCTGGGGCTCGTCGCTCCGATGCTCGGGCACGAGCACCAGCGTGGCCGGCCGTTGGCGTTCGATGTCGAACTGGATCCGGCGAAGACCCTCGAACGGCACGTCGAGGGCGATGCGTTCGGCGGCCGCCACGGCGACGCGCCGATCGGTGATGAACAGGCTGGCCGAGGCGGTCTGGACGACGGTGTGGACGCGTTCGTCCGGCTGCAGGCGCTTGACGATCAACGGGTGACTGGGATCGACGATCGGTTCATCCATGTCCCGGAGCGTACCAAGGGCCCCATTGCACGGTCTCTGACCCAGCGACCCCTGCGGTTGCACCCGCATCGCAGCCGCCGGGACCCCATGAGACGTCCCGGTCAGCCTGGCGCAGCGCTCCGCCAGACAGCGGCCGCCTTGCGGCGATATCTGGGGTCGGGCTCGAGCTCGATGAGTCGAAGGGCCAGCGTTCGGACGTCGTCGTCCGGGACGACGTCGTACAGGTCGCGTAGGGCCTTGACGATATCGAAGCGCACCAGCGTGGGATGGCGCTCGTGCTCCGCCTCGCGATATCGCCTCTCGAGCGCCACCAGGAGGGCCGCTCGCTGCGCCTCCCCCGCCACACCGACCCGCCAGATCGCCTGCATCACGTGTCGGGCGGTCACCGACCGGGCATCGCGCGTGACATCGACGATGGCATCCAGATCGTCGAGGATCCGCGAATCGGGGTCGCTCTTGGCCAGGTTCGCGAGGATCTGCGCCGCGATGGACCGGTCGTGGTTGTCGGGACTGGCGAGGTGGGCGACGAGGTCATCCCAGACGACGTAGGCCCACTCGACCGGCTGGTCCGTCTCGGCCATCACCGCGCGGTAGGCCGCCGTCTGGCGAGGACGATCACGAGTCCAGAGATCGTCGAAGGCGGGTGGCGCGGTGATCGGCATCTCCTGCTCATGCTGCTGCATGGGCCGTGACTGCGTCTCGTCGGTCGGCTCGACGACGCCCACGCGCAGACGATAGCGAAGATGTGACTCGGGTCCCTAGAATCGGCCGGTGAAGAAGATCGGGTTCCTGTCGTTCGGCCACTGGTCGGACTCGCCCTACTCCCAGGTCCGGTCCGGCTCGGACGCGCTCATCCAGTCGATCGAGCTCGCCGAGGCGGTCGAGGAGCTGGGTGCCGACGGTGCCTACTTCCGCGTCCACCACTTCGCCCGACAGCTCGCCTCGCCGTTCCCGCTCCTGGCGGCGATCGGCGCACGCACCAAGCGTATCGAGATCGGGACGGCCGTCATCGACATGCGCTACGAGAACCCGCTGTACATGGTCGAGGACGCCGGTGCCGCCGACCTCATCGCGGGCGGACGCCTGCAGCTCGGGATCAGCCGAGGGTCACCCGAGCAGGTCATCGAC
>DASPHN010000232.1:0-6143 GCA_035629655.1 Saccharimonadales bacterium (SeqCode)
CTCGTCGTCCGTTCGGCCGGGCCGCCCGAGGATCTGGGTGAGCCCCAGGATGGTGGTGATCGGCGTGCGCAGCTCGTGGCTGATGACGTCGATGAACGCGTCGCGGAACTCACCTGCCCGACGTTCCTCGGCGAGCAGGCGATCACGCTCCTCCTCGACCCGTCGGCGCTCGGTGATGTCCTGGCCGGTGCCGATCATCCGCGTCGCGATGCCCTCGGCGTCCGGGAAGGCCCGTCCCGCCGCGCTCGTCCAATGGGTCGAGCCGTCCGGCCATCGGACCCGGAACTCCAGGTTGAACGTCCCGATCCGCTCCACCGCGCCACCGACGGCCGTCTGGAACGCCTCACGGTCGTCGGGGTGGATGATCTCGAGGTAGGACACGAAGTCCGGTGGCGGCGTCGTCGGGTCCAGGCCGTGTTGGCGGTAGATGGCTTCGGACCACGAGAGGCGGTTCGTCGGCAGGTCCCACTCCCAGAAGCCCGTGCCCGACGCCGCCAGCATGATCTCGAGCCGGGTGTCGCGCGCCTCAAGCTCCTCGGCGAGTGAGGCGACCTCCGCCAGCGCATCGGCGAGGCGGTCGCCGGCCACGCGCCGGGTCGCCACGAGGATCGCGATGCCGCCCCCGACCACGAGGTAGAGGAGTTGGCGGATGAGCACGATGCGGTCGAATCCGGCGCTCGACTCGGGCTCGAGGAAGACGACCGTATTGAGCACGAGCACGACGAGCGTGGCGGTCACGCCTCCGACGAGCCCGCCGAACCAGGCGGCCAGGACGGCGGCGGCCATCAACAGGATGTAGCCCGTCTCGCCGGCGATGAACTCATTGAGCATCGCCTTCAGGAAGATGGCGGCCCAGGCGATGGCCACGCCGACGAGCAACGAGCCCCCGACGCCGAACCGCATCGACATGGCACGGTCCAGTCCACCGCGAGCGCGAGCCGACGTCACGCGCTGGCCGATGGTCCCTGACGGCCGGTCGGTCACGTGCTCCCTCCGCAGCGCTGCGTCATCACGTGGCTGCTCCGTCCCCGTTGACGGGGCTTGTGGAGAGGACAGTATCGCGTTTGGCGGACCGCGGGCCGACGGGCAGAGCCTGGCCTGTCATGCGACTGATACGAACGAGCGGCTCGCCTGTGAGGTCGAGCCCGGGTGCCGAGCCCTACGGTGCGTCGGACGACGTCGTTGACGTCCCGCCGACCGACCCGACTCGGGTCGGGAACGGCGATCTTTCCCTCGATCAGGAGGCCCCCAGATGAGTCACGACGACACGACGACCACGCACGATCATCCGCATGACGACGCCCTCATGACCGACGATCGGCAGCTCGGGACGGACGATCTCGGCGCCGACCGCGGCAGCGATGGCACGGCCGTCGAGAACGAAGAGCACGGCACCGAGGCCGTCGGCGCCGGCGCGGGAGCGCTCGGTGGCGCGGCTGTCGGGATGGCCGTCGGTGGCCCGGTCGGGGCCGTGGTCGGTGGTGGCATCGGTGCCGTCGCCGGCGCGGTCGCTGGTGAGGCTGCCGAGGGCGACGATGAGGCCGGAGCCGGCACCGGTGCGGTCGGTGGCGGCGTTGCCGGCGCCGTGATCGGTGGCGCGATCGCCGGACCTCCCGGCGCGGTCGTCGGTGGTGCCGTCGGCGCGGCCGGTGGGGCCGGTGCGGGCGACCAGGCCGAGGAGGAGACCGAAGAGGACCCCTCGGACACGCTCGGCACCACGCGGGCGGTCAACGACGACCGCCTGTAGGTCCTCGCCATCGGCTGATCCAGCCGTTGCATGCGACACTGGCCGCGGGTCCCGAGCGGGATCCGCGGCCGTTTCATCGAGAGGGTAGGTATCGAACCCATGGCCCGGAGGCTCCGCATCGCCCAGGTCGCCCCGCCGTTCGAGCGCGTCCCGCCGCACGCGTACGGCGGCACGGAACGCGTCGTGGACGAGCTGGTCCGCGAGCTGCACCGCCGCGGCCACGAGGTCACCACGTTCGCGAGCGGCGACTCGATCGTGCCCGGCGAGAAGGTCTCCACCGTCCCGGAGGCACTCCGGCCGAAGGGCTACGCGGGTGATTCGCTGCCGTACATGCAGCTGACCATCCAGAAGCTGCTGGCTCGCGCGAACGAGTTCGATGTCATCCATTCGCACCTCGAGTGGGCGAACCTGCTCGTCGCCCGGGTCAGCCCGGTCCCGGTCGTCTCCACGTTCCACGGCCGGCTGGACCTTCCCTGGGCCGAAGACCTGCTCGTGGACCCTCCGGCAGGGCTCGTCGCCATCAGCGAGAGTCAGGCGTCCGCGCACCCTGCCGTGCCGTGGGCCGGCGTCGTGCACAACGGCCTCACCTTGACCGGAACGCCCCCGACACGCCGTCGCGGCCCGGGCCTCGCCTTCGTGGGGCGGATCACGCCGGAGAAGGGCATCGTCGAGGCCATCGAGATCGCGCGCCGCGTGGATCGTCCCCTGCGCATCGCCGCCAAGGCCGGCCCCAGCGCCGCGGAGCGCGCCTATCACGACGATGTGTTCCTGCCCGCCCTCAAGGCCGCCGGGTCGCTCGTCGAGTACATCGGTGAGCTGTCCGGCGCCGACCGGGACGACCTGTTCGCCGAAAGCTACGCGACCCTGATGCCCGGCTCGTGGCCGGAGCCGTTCGGCCTCGTCGCGATCGAATCGCTCGCCTGCGGCACGCCGGTGGTCGCGAAGCGCATCGGCGCCCTGCCGGAGATCCTGCGCGAGGGCATCGACGGCTACTTCGGCGACGACGTGATGGGCATGGCCTTCGTCGTGGAGCGTGTCGAGGAGCTCGATCGCGACCGGATCCGCACGGAGGTGGTCGAGCGTTTCTCGGCTGCCCGCATGACCGATGGCTACGAGGCCATCTACCGGAGGGTCATCGCGGGATCTGGCGCCGTGGGTGCCCGGTCCTCGGATCCCGACGCGGGCGACGCCTCGGCGCCGGTCCCGCTCCATGTCTCCGATCGGGTCGAGGCGCGCGCCGCCCGCTGATCCGCCGCGGTCTCCCCGACTGCAATGCGACCGACACTCGCCCGACGCCGCGACGTGCCCGCCGCTGACGCCCGCCTCGCCACGCTTGGTCCCGAGCCCGGACGAGGGTCCAAGCGAACGGAGGACATCGCGATGCCGCAGAAGGCCTGGAGCGACAAGCGCGAACGCCAGTACGAACACATCAAGGATTCCTACGAGGAGCGCGGCGTCGGCACGGATGAAGCGGAGGAGCGCGCAGCCCGCACCGTGAACAAGGACCGGCGCGAGGCCGGTGAGACCAAGGGACAGAAGGGCCGCACGTCATGACGGCGATCGGCTACGCGCTGTCCAGCGAGGAGCACGCCCCGCTCGACCTCGTCCGCCACGCCGCGATGGCCGAGGAGGCGGGGTTCTCGTTCGCCCTCATCTCCGACCACTTCCACCCATGGATCGAGCGCCAGGGAAACAGCCCCTTCGTGTGGGGTGTCCTGGGCGCCATCGCGCACGCGACCGAGCAGCTCGAGATCGGCACCGGTGTGACGTGTCCGACGATGCGCACCCACCCGGCGATCATCGCCCACGCGTCGGCCACCGCCGCCGCCCTGATGCCGGGTCGGTTCTTCCTGGGGGTCGGGACCGGCGAGAACCTCGACGAGCACATCCTCGGAGACGGCTGGCCGGACTGGGAGATCCGCGCCGAGATGCTCGAGGAGGCCGTCGGCATCATCCGGGACCTGTGGACCGGTGAGGAGGTCAGTCATCGGGGCGAGTACTACCTCGTCCGGAACGCCAAGCTCTACACGCCACCGCCCGAGCTACCGGCGATCTACGTCGCCGGGAGCGGCCCGGACGCCGCGCGACTGGCCGGCCGGATCGGCGACGGCTTCATCGGGACCGGCCCGGAGCAGGAGGTGCTGGAAGCCTATCGAGACGGTGGTGGCGACGGCCCCCGATACGGGCAGGTGACGGTCTGCTGGGCAGCGTCGGAGCAGGAGGCTCGCAAGACGGCCCTCGAGTGGTGGCCCAACGCGGCGATCCACGGCGAGGCGACCGTCGAGCTGCCATCCCCCAAGCACTTCGAGCAGCTGACGAGCGACGTGACGGAGGAGCAGATCGCCAAGGCGATCCCGTGTGGCCCAGAGCCCGAGGTGCACCTCAAGGCGATCCGCGAGTATCTCGACGCCGGGTACGACCACGTCTACATCCATCAGGTCGGCCCGGACCAGGCCGGGTTCCTGGAGTTCGCCCGCCGGGAGCTGCTCCCCGAGCTGGAACCGGCGACGGCCGGTCGGCGCTAAGCGCGGCGCTCAGGGACGTCCCGCCGCGCGCCGAACGAGGTCAGGGTCGAGCACGCGTCAAGCGTGCTCGACCTTCCTCCGGAGGTCACATCTGGCGGTCTGGATCCTCGATATCGGCCGCGTCGGGTGCATCCGTCCCGGTCCGCAGCAGCGTGTTGTCCTCGGCAGGCGGCGCAGCCTCGGCATCCTCCACGGTCGGACCGGGCAGGTCCGGGTCCAGCGGGGCGTCGACGCCCTCGGTGCTGGCCCGCTCGTCCTCCGGGCGGGTCCCGGTCTGGCGCAATTCGTCGGTCATCACTGGCTCCTTCATCAGGCGGATCCGTTTCCATCAAGGTCCACCCCCGCGGCGTACGGACTCGCGGGCCGCCGTCGCGCGGGCATTGCAGCCGCGTGCCAGCGCAGTGGTCGAAGGGCGGGGCCCTAGGCTCGGGTCATGCTCCGGCGCAGAAGCGCCCACGACACCACCAGCGTCACGAGGGCGATCAGGCCGAGGGCGAGGAACTGCCAGGTCGCGTTGGTGCTGCCGCGCAGGAGCAGGTCCTGCAGCAGCTGGATGCCGTGCGTGACCGGCAGCATGTAGGCCAGGATCCGCACCGGCTCGCTGAACTCCGAGATCGCGAGCACGAACCCGCTGAAGAAGACGGACGCGAGCAGGACGAGGAGCGACAGCTGCACCGCCTGGCGCTCGGAGTCGGACACGACCGCGATCAGGAGGCCCAGCCCGAGCGAGGCGAGCAACAGAAGGGCGATCGTGGCCACGATCCAGGCGGGCGGGCCGAGGAAGGGCACCCCGAGGACCCCCACGAGCAGCGCCAGCGACAAGGCGGCGATGCCGCTCCCCAGCAGTCCGAACGCGAGGACCTTGCCGATGAGGACCTCGGTCGTGCTCACCGGTGCGATCCGGAAGAGCTCGATGACGCCGCTCGTGCGTTCGCGGACGAGGGACAGCGCCACCAGGGTGACCGCAAGGTGCTGCAGGATGAGTGCCAGGACGGCTGGCGCGAAGTACGGGATGACGCCCGGCTGCGACGGCGCGATGTTGACGACCTCGGCCGTCGTGGGCGCGGCGACGACATCGGGTGGGATGGCGGCCGCCCCGGGTTCCCCGGCGGCCACGGCATAGCCCTGACCCTCCTCCGCGACGCGCGCGATGATCTCTCGGTTGACCGCGCTGGACAGCAGCGAGGCCAGGAACCCGGCGTAGCTCTCCTCGACCGGGTCGACCTCGTCCACGAGGACCTCGATCGTCGATTGCTGTCCGGCCCGGAAGGTCGCCTCGGCGTCGTCGGGCACGACGATGACGACGTCGGCTTGCCCACTGGCAAGCTTGGCCTGCGCCGCCGCCCGGTCCTGTGTGACCTCGGCCACATGCAGGCCCCCGCCGGCGAGCTCCTGGTACGAGGCGACGTCCGACGGGAGCTGCGACGTCGCCGGATTGACGACGATCGTCTCGAGCGGACGGCGCACCCCGCTGTAGCCCAGCCCGAAGACGGCCATGATCAGGAAGGGCCCGAGCACGAGGCTGATGATCGCGCCGGGTCGACGGACGGTCTCCACCAGCTCCTTGCCGATGAACGCGAGGAGGCGGAGCGGGATGGCGAGCAGGGCGCGCATCAGGCGGCCTCGCCACTCTCGTCGTCCGCCGCCGCGGTCGCATGGGCGGCGCGGTCGCGCTGCACGAGGATCGCGAAGACTTCGTCGAACGAGGGCCGGTACTCCCGGGCGGACGCCACCTCCCCCCCGTTGGCGGTGACCGCTTCGACGACTTCGGGAAGGGCCGAGGCGGCGTCGTCGACGGTCACTCGCAGCCGACGCGGACCGTCGTGCTCGATCCGCCGTACCACATCCGACTGGGCCAGTGGCGCCGGGTC
>DASPHN010000233.1:0-2510 GCA_035629655.1 Saccharimonadales bacterium (SeqCode)
AGCAGGCGGCCACCACGCGACCCCTCGATGAGGATCGAGTCGCCCTGCCCGACATCGAGGACCACGATGCGCGCGACACCGGTCGGTCGACTGATGACGACGGCCCCCGTCACCGCCACGGCCACCACGAGCGCCAACACGGCCGCCCGGCCGACCTGCGACGAGCCACCTGGGGTGGCGCGGCCGCGGGTCCGGGCGTCCCGCGGGGCCGTCGGACCGGTCAGCGTCGCGGTCGGCCGCGTCCGCCGCGATCGCGATCGCACGGCGTGTCTGACGGCCCCGCCGGCCACGACCAAGACGATGGCCAGGACGGTCCCGATCGCCGGCTCGAAGGCGATGCTCGCCAACGGCATCCCGGACGCGAGATCGACGACCCCGATGATCACCCGAAGCGAGACCCATGCGGGTGCTGCCAGGACCGCGCCGACGACCCCGGGTGCGCCGAGCCCGACCAGGAGACCACCGCCGAGGGCGACGATCCCGGCGGCCATGGCCGGCGCGACGAGGGGCACGACCGCCAGGTTCACGAGCGGCGAGATCACGGCGAGGCGACCGAACGACGCCAGGACGATCGGGAGCGTCGCGGCCTGCGCGGCCAGCGACACACCCAGGCTCTCGCTCAACCAGCGCGGGATCCGCCCGCGGCCGAGCCGGTCGATGCGGTCGGTCAGTGGCGTCGCCCAGGCGATGAGGCCGGCCGTCGCGAGCGTGGATAGCTGGAACCCGGCGTCGCCGACGAGCTCCGGGTCGGCGATCAGCAGCAGCGTGGCTGCCCAGCCGAGTGCGGCGGCTGCCCGGCCTGACCGTCCCGTCTCGCGCGCGAGCAGGACGACGCCAGCCATCGCGCCGGCCCGCAGCACCGACGGCGAGGCACCCGCGAAGGCGATGTACACGACGATCGCGCCGGCCGTGACGATCGCGCGACGACGCCGGCCGAGCCGACCGGCCACGGCCGCGATCGCGGCTGCCACGATCGCGATGTTCCAACCCGAGATCGCGACCACGTGACTGACGCCCGCCGTCGTGAACTCCGCGGCGACCTCACGATCCACGCGGTCGCGCAGCCCGATCAGGATCCCGGCAGCAAGGCCAGCCTCGGGCTCGGGCAGGACGACGGTCAGCGTGTCGCCGGCGCCGCGCCGGAGGCGCTCGAGCCACCTGCCCGGATCCTCACGGGTCGGGACGATGTGGAGTGTGTTCGCCTCGACCGTGCCCCATGCCTCAAGGCGCTCGAGGTACCGGCCGTAGTCCGAATCCGGCCTCGGCCGCGTGCGGCCCTCGACGACGATGACGTCGAACGGCTCGATGGCCGGGTAGCGCGGGAGGGTCGCAGCGAGTCGGAATGCCGCCGGGCCCTTCTCGACGGTGCGGAGCGTGGCGACCTGGTGGCCCTCTCGTGGCGACCCGACCGACTCGACGACCATCGTCCACGGTCCACGACCCTCCGGCGATCCCGTCGCCTCGGCGCTCGGCGGCAGGACGAGCAGCCGAAGACCGAGACACAGCACGCCGGCTCCGAGCGCGAACCCGGATGCGCGCCGTCGGTCGCGCAGCACCGACCAGCTCGCCAGGCCGATGGCCGCAGCCAGGACCAGTCCGATGGAGCCAGCTCGTGGTCCCGCCGCGGGGAGCGCGAGCGCCGCGACGGTCGCCCCGACCGCGAGCCACGCGCTGCGCGGCACCTCAGCCGACCGTGACGAGCTCGCGCAGCTTGGCGAGCGTCTTCTCGCCCACGATGCCCCGGCTCTGCAGCTCGTCCACGGTCGTGAACGGTGATTCCTCGCGCGCGGCGATGATCTTCTCGACGGTCACCGGTCCGACGCCCGGCAGCGTGTCGAGCTGCTCGGCGGTCGCCTGGTTCAGGTCCAGCGGACCGGACGGCTCGTCGCCACCGGCAGGGGCTCCGCCAGCCGGGCGAGCGGAGGCGACGGGGTCGTCGCGCGACGGCACGCGGACCCGATCTCCGTCGGCGAGGGTCGCGGCAAGGTTGAGCTCGGCCTCAGCCCGGATCGTGTCGACCCGCGGGCTGTATCCACCAGCGGCCGCGATCAGCTCGCCGACGCGGGCCCCGGTCGGG
Organism: Saccharimonadales bacterium (SeqCode); assembly: GCA_035629655.1. GTDB lineage: Bacteria > Chloroflexota > Limnocylindria > Limnocylindrales > CSP1-4 > SPCO01. The sequence continues at coordinate 2,078 of DASPHN010000233.1, forward strand.
AGACGGAACACGCCGGGCTCCGGGACGGCACCCACCACCTCCACGACCACGATCCCGGTCGCCGGTCCACCGACCGCGGGGAGACCAGTCGAGTTGCCAGGCTCCAGGCTGTTGCCCGGCAGGACGCCCGCCCCGTCGACGGAGACCGCCCCAGAGGACCCTCCGCCGAAGGCCAGGAAGAAGGCGAGGATCCCGCAGGCGACCGCCCCCACCCCGGCGACGACGGCCTTGACCGCTCCGGGTGAGAGCCCGGCACGGGGTTCCGGCGGTGGCGCCACCCCAGCGGCGGTCTCCGTCGGCGCCTCGAGCGTGCGCCAGGGATGGGTCGCGATCGGATCCACGTCGCACTCCGCGGCGGGCGGACCGTGCCGAGAAGCGGTCAGGACCGCGACGTCTCGCCACGTTGGGGGCACTTCCGACGCGGCGAGACGTC
>DASPHN010000234.1:0-4461 GCA_035629655.1 Saccharimonadales bacterium (SeqCode)
TCGACGTAGACCGTGGCCAGGCGCAGTGGGGCGACCGGCTCGCGGCGCCACACGGCGTCGACGACGGCGTGGTGGGCGCGAGCCGTCGACGCCAGCCAGGACAGGTCCTCGAGGTTGCGCCGCAACGGTTCCGCCCCGAAACCCAGCGGGTCCACGGAGCTGACGACAGCGGCGAGCCGGTCGGCGACGATGACCCGGACCGGTGCGTTCCCGATCCCCGACAGCCCCGTGGGGAGAACGGTACGAAGGGCGGCTCCGCCGACCGCGTAGAGGTACACGAGCATGTCACTCATCGCCCGCGCTCTCCTCGCTGCGGGTCTTCGAACGCTCGCCGCTGGGCCTGGTCCGCCGCGCCGTGCCCCGTGACTCCAGCGCGCGGACCCGCTCGCGGAGCTGCCGGTTCTCCTCCGCCAGCTCGCGGCCGCCCGAGCTCAGGGTGGGATCGTGCTCCCACCAGTCGATGCCGATCTCCCGTGCCTTGTCCACCGAAGCCACGAGCAGCCGGATCTTGATGGTGAGCAGTTCGATGTCCAGGAGGTTCACCCGGATGTCGCCCGCGATCACGATGCCCTTGTCCAGGACCCGCTCCAGGATGTCGGCCAGGCTGCTCGACTGCGGTGCGCTCTCGGCGGGTTGCCGCGCGCGGCCGGGCACGGCCATTCCTCCGGAGGTCATCGCCCGCACCTCCGACTGACGTCACCCCGCACGTAGCGGCCCGTCCTCCGGTACGACACGAGGTCGCCGTTGGCATCGAGCAGTACCTCGAGAACACCGAGGATGTCCGTCGTATCCGGGATCCGGGCCGTCTCGACGACCTCGACCCCGACCCGCCAACCGCCGTCGGCGGGTTCGATCGAGATCACCCGCTCCGGCCGCCGCCGGACCAGTGCGGCGATCTGTTCCACCGCCCGGCGGGCGATGAACGCCGCCCTCCCCTGCGGACGTCCACCGCCCGCCGCCTCGCGCCCCGCCGAAGCGGCACGGTCCCTGCCCGGTCCAGGGGCGGCTCGGTCGGACATCGGACACTCCCTCACACAACTCTGCGGGCGACTGCGTCAGCCACGCCGGTGCATCAACCGCTGCAGCAACTCGTTCTCGATCTCGGTGCACTCCTCGTCGGAGAGCTCACCGCTGCGACGCGCCTCGTCGACCCGATCGAGCTGGGCACGGATGCGGGCCGGGTCGTAGAACTGGTCCTCCGCTTGTTCGAGGACCTGCTCGGCAAGCCACAGGACGCCGCGTACCGGTACGAGCGGCAGACCGAGCAGCCCGGTCACCAACCCCACCGGCTTACTCCTCGTCGACGAAGTCGTACGGAGCGACCGGTCCGAGCAGCCGCAACCGGATGCGACCGGCCAGGGCCTTCCCGACGCTCTCCACGGCGTCCTCGAACTCCCGCCGGCGCTTACGCTCGACGAGGAACGCGGTGTTGACCACGTCTTCAGGGGCGCCGAGTGGATTCGAGGCGATCGTCACCGCGAACGGCCCGAGCCGGTCGACGATGTCTGCCGCCTCGACGTCCCGGCGGTCCTCCAGGGCTTGGACCACCAACTCGCCCAGCCGCACCCGGTGGTAGTAGGTCGCATCCTCGGGCAGCGATCGGATCTTCTCCCGCAGCCCGGCGATCTCCGGATCCCCCTCGAGGATCTCGCGCAGCACCGCGTCCTGCTCGTACCGCCCGGTGAGGGTGAACTGGATCCGGTTCTCGAGCCCGTCCAGGAGCGTCAGGAAGCGGTCCTCGTTCGGCGCGAGAAGCTCGTCGACGACGGCATGCTCCTCGACGACGGCCGGGAACCGCATCGGAACGACTGCGGCTCGGCCGGCCACGGCGTCGAGGACCGTCTCGTGGGCGACGAGATCGCCCCGCACCCCGAGAGGACGGCCGACGGGCACGTCGCTGACGATCGCCGCCAGGGGGCCGTGCACGATCGTCGTCACCCGCCCGGAGGGGCCCAGCCCCGCCAGACCCTCGGGAAGGGTGGTGTCGGCCCTCATCAGGCCGTAGACGTAGGTGGGCTTCACCGCGTCGGTCTCCATCATTCCTGACGCTCCCTCGGGCGCTGGCGGACTGGACGCCGGACCTCCTCGCGCTCCTCACGACCGCGGGCCAACATGTCCCCGACGGCGTCGGCGGCAGCCTCGATCACCCCGGTGGTCTTGCCCTTGGCCCCGCCCTCGGTGATCGACTGCACGAGCTCCGGCAGGTCCTTCCCGCCCTTCTCGTACAGGTCGAGCCGGTTGGTCGCCTCGGCGAACCGCAGGTAGGTGTCGACACTGGCGACGACGATCCGGGCGTCGATGGTCAGGATCTCGATCCCGACCAGGGAGACCCGGACGAAGACGTCGATGACCAGGCCCTTGTCGAGAATGAGAGCCACCACGTCGGCGAGGCTGCTCGAGCCCCCGCCCGGAGCACGTTCGACGGCTCCGTTGCCGGCGCCGCCTCGGTGTGTCGTGACAGACATCGGTCAGCCCCTCGAGCCGGATCGCGCGGGGGCCCGGACAGCGGTCTCGTCCTCGTCGGCCTCGTAGTCGGCGTCGTCGGCCGGCTCCTCCGCCTCGGAGTACTCCTCGTCCTCGTAGAACTCGTCGTCCTCAGCCGCGGCCGTGTCCTCGTCGTCGAGCTCGTCGACGTGTTCGGTGTCCTCCTCCGCGTCCTCCTCCGCAACGGCGTCGTCCGGTCCGTACGCGTCTTCCTCGGCTCCGTCCTGAGTGGCCGAGTCGTCTCCTTCGGACGTCTCGGTCGCTGCCTGCTCGGCCTCGAGGGCGTCCTCGTGGGTCGTGACGACCTCGCTGTCGCGGATCTCGCCGCGCCAGCCCTCGATCTCCTCCTGGCGCAGGATCGCGCTGGTCATGGCGTGGCGGCGGAAGTGCTTGAACTCCAGACGGGCGCGACGACCCTGCGCGCGCCACAGGTTGCCCGTGCGCTCGAACAACCCCTTCGGCCAGTACTCCATCACCAGCAACACGCGCGTGCTGTTGGGGCCCAGCGCCGTGAAGGTGATAGCACCGTCCACGTGGCCCTTGGCTCCTGTCGACCGCCACACGATGTGCGAGTCGGCCACCTGCTCGACGGTCGTCGCTTGCCACGTGCGGCGGGACCAGAAGACCTTCGCCGTCCAGTTGGTCTTCTCGTCGGCAGCCTGCTCGACGGTCTCGACCTTCTTCATGAAGCTGGGAAAGTCCTCGAACTGCGTCCACAGGTTGTAGGTGGTGCGCAGCGGCAGGCCGATGTCGATGCTCTCGACGATGTTGGTCATCTTGAGCTTCTTGGACCCGCCACCACCGCCACCGCCACCGCCACCGAAGGCGCCCTTCACGCTGCTCCACGCCCTGGCAAAGAAGCCCGGCTTGTCGTCCTGCTCGCCGTCCTGCTCGCCGTCGTTCTCACCGTCGTTCTCACCGTCGTTCTCACCGTCCGGGTCGCCGCTCTGCTTCCGGCCACCGGTCATGGCCGCCCGGACATCACCACCGCTCGCTGTGACGTCGGTGAGACGGTCCGCCAGCCCGGAGACCCGTTCAGCCGCGGCGTCCGTGGCTCGCTGGACGAGCAGACCGAGCAGTTGCTGTCCGGCTTCTTTCAGTGCATCGGTCGGCAAGGCCTCGGCCAACCCGCTCTTGTTCTCGCGCTGCTCAGGCATCGCTGCCCCCCTGCCGTGCCCTCGCCGACCGACCGGAGCGACGTCCGGTGGCCCGGACAGCGGCCGAGCCCGCAGCAGCCGCGCGCGTCCCTGCGGGGTCGCCGGCGCGCCGTGCATTCGCCGCGGTCTTCGCGGCACGTCGACGGACCGGCGGTGGCGCCTCGACCGGAGCCGCGTCCTCCTCCTCGTCGACGGCGTCCTCATCGGTGGGCTCCTCGTCGGCGACGGCGTCCTCGTCGTCGAGCGTGTCGTCGTCCGTGCGCTCCTCGTCGACAGCCGTGTCCTCGTCGTCGACCGCGTCCTCGGCGTCGACCGTGTCCTCGGCGACGGCCGCGTCCTCGTCGTCGACCGTGTCCTCGGCGACGGCCGCGTCCTCGTCGTCGACCGCGTCCTCGTCGTCGACCGCGTCCTCGTCGACGACCGCGTCCTCGTCATCGGCGGCGTCCGCACTCGCGGTCTCGTCGTCGTCCGGGCGCGACCGACCGCGGACCCGTCGGCCGACGTCGCCCACCGACCTACCGACGTCCCCGACCGTGTCTCCGACATCGGTCACCGTCTTGCCGCCGACATCGGTCAGCGATCCGACGCGGCCCACCACGCGCTCGGTGAGGGCCTCGACCTGGCGTGTCGCAACCGCCACGGCTGCTGCCTTACCCGCGTCCAGCAACCGGCCACGGAGCTCATCGGTCAGTCGGGTCAACTCGGGAGACTGGCCGAGGAGCTTGGTTCCCTGGGCCAGGAGTTGGCCGGGTCCTCCGGCCTTCTTGCCGGCGGCCATGCCACCGATCATCAGGGCGAGCTTCATCTTCTTGGTTCGGCC
>DASPHN010000235.1:0-5984 GCA_035629655.1 Saccharimonadales bacterium (SeqCode)
GGCGTCGGACTCGGCGTGGGCGTCGGCGTCGGTTCCTCGGTCGGCGTCGGCGTCGGCGCCTGGGTCGGCGTGGGAGTCGGCGTGGGAGCCTCGGTCGGCTCCTCCGTCGGCGCTTCGGTCGGCGCTTGCGTGCCGCCAGCACTCGGCTCCGGGCAACCGGCGCCGAGTGCCTGGATGGCGCCGAGCGTCGCCGCGGCCGTCCCCCGGAGTTCCGCGGCCCGTTCCTTCGCTGCCGTGATGCCCTCGATGTCGCCGGCTTCGACCTGTGTCCGCAAGTCGGTCACGAGCGCATCGACACCGTCGGCAAGCTGCGTCAGCGCGTCCTGCGCCTCTGCCGGCAGATCGGCAGCGGATGCGTCGAGGGCGGTCCGGAGGTCGGCGACGGCCGACTCGGCTGATTCGAGCGCGTCGAGCGCTGCCGCGTGCTCCGCGGACTCCGGGTCGGCGACAGCAGCCGCATCCAGGTCTTCCAGCGCGGCAAGGGTCGCGTCGGAGTCGCGTGCGGCGCCCGCAGCGACACAGACGCCCGGTCGCTCGAGGCTCCGCAGCGCACCCGGATCGAGGGACCCGTCGCAGGCGGCTGCCACCAGGCCGACGAGAAGGACGATGCCGAGGACGAGCAGCCGGGGTGCGCGACGAGCGCTCATGGGCCCGTGCGTCAGGGCGTCATGTCGACGGAGAAGGCCCGCTTGATGTCGTCCTGCTGGAGGTACCACAGGACCACGAGCGGGATCAGTGCCACCGCGGCGCCCCACGCGAGGTTGCCGGTGGTGAACAGCACGACGATCGCGTTGAGCAGGCCGAGCGCGCTGAGGAGCATGCCGAGCAGCCACGCCACTGCCTGCAGGCTCCAGAACGCGTAGCCGGCTGCTACCCAGAGGACCCCGATGACGACCGCGATCAGGCCGTACAGGAACAGGCCATCACCGAGATCGGTCGGGCCGAAGACGACGATGCCCATGAACCGCAGGCCCTGGAGGATGTCGACGATCCCGGCGAAGACGGCGAAGAAGCCAAGGATCAGCGCACCCAACGGGGGTCGAGCCATGAGCGGTTCCTCCGCGTGCGAGACGGGTGGACCCCGTCGACCGGGATCGATCGTAACAGGCGGATGCGACGCCCCGACGAACGCGAGGTGCGCTACGCTCGTGCTGCGGCGGGCTGTCGCGGCACAGATGGAGACGGACATGAGCGAACTCATCGTCATCACCTTCGACCGCGAGGAGGACGCCACGGCGGGCCTCGAGGCGTTGCGCCAGGTCCAGTCCGGTGGCGCCCTCGAGATCGCGGACGCTGCGGTGATCCAGCGCGATCCGGATGGGAAATCGCACGTCAAGGGCACGCTCGATGAGGGCGTCGTGCCGGGCGCCATCGTCGGCGGTGCGCTCGGGCTGCTCCTCATGGTCTTCTTCCCGTTGTTCGGTCTGATCACCGGAGCCATCGGCGGCGCGCTCGTCGGGCGGGCGCTCGGCGAGCACATCGACAACGACTTCGTCAAGGACGTGACGGCCAAGCTCGAGAACGGACAGTCCGCCCTGTTCGTGCTCGTGAAGCGCGGCTCCGCGGATGCGCTTGACGCCGCCCTCCGCCCGATGACCGGCGGCCACGTCCTCCAGACCACGCTCGATCCGGACGTCGAGAAGGAGCTGCAGCGGGCGCTCGATTAGGGCCCGCGAACCAGCCCGACTCGTCTAGGGATCCTGGGACAGGATCACGACGCTGTACGGGCCGATCGAGATGAGGGCGCTGTGCGGTTGCCCGTCGAGCGACTCGTCGCTCGTCTCGGTGTCGAAGGCGTCGTGCCCGACAAGGTCGACCGCATACGTCGGTGCGTCCGTGTTCAGGCGGACTCGCCATCGACCTGGCGCGGGCACGCCGATCCGCAGATCATCGATGGTCCGGTCGGCCAGATTGACCACCACGAGCACGTCGTCGCCGGGCCCACCGTCCTGCCAGCGGTGGGACACGATCACGAGGTCCTCCGGGTCGGCACGCAGGATGGCGACCCCGTCACCGCGGAGGCCCGTGGTCAGGCCGTCGCCGCCCCGGCGTAGCGCGATGAGGTCGTGATGGAGGCGAAGGATGCCCTCGAACCGACCGCGCTTGGACCAGTCGAGCGCGACCGTATCGTCGAACCAACGATCCTCGAGCAGCTCCTGACCCTGGAAGAGCATGGGGATCCCGGGCGAGGTCAGGACCAGCGCCGACCCGAGCGTCGAGCGCTTCTTCGCCCACCAGTTGCCGGCGTCTCCGGGCGAGATCGATTCGGGGACACGGACCTGCTCGTTGGCGACGTCGTCGTGCGACTCGGTGTAGATCACCCGGGTCAACGCGGGTCCGCGGCCCTCGCCGGAGATGCCGGCGGCCACTGCGTCGACGTCGCGATCCGCGTCATCGGACGCGACGAGCGACGGACGGACGCGCCGGATGAACCCGGCGTCCCACTGCGCATCGAAGCCGGCCCCGCCATCGTCCGTGGGCGCGACGAGGGCCGGGTCGTCGAACAGGTCCTCCGCGATCGTCAGCTTCCACGGCTGGCGCGTGCGGATCTCGTCGTTGAGCCAGGCGAGGAACGACCAGCCGTCGGACAGCGCCGATGACGGGTTGCCCGGATCGCCATCGACGGTCCGGATGAACAGCGTCGAATCGAAGCGCAGGCCGTCGCATCGGAACTCCTCGAGCCACGTCAGCGCGCTATCGCGCAGGAACGTGCGGACCTCGCCGCGTCCGAAGTCGGGCCGCGTGTCGCCCCACGGGGTGATCGCTCGGACGTCGTTGTACAGGTAGATGCCGCCGCCGTCGTCCTCCGACCAGCCGTCGAATCGATAGAGGTCGAGATCCGACGGCCCGAGGTGGTTGAAGACGACGTCGACGATGACCGCGATCCCATGCTCGTGGGCGGCACGGATGAAGCGCTTGAAGGCATCCGGCCCACCGTAGCCGGACTCGATCGCGAACAGGTGGGCTGGGTTGTAGCCCCACGACACGTCGCCGGCGAACTCGAAGGGCGGCATGACCTGGACGGCGCTGATGCCCAGGTCGCGCAGATACGGCAGCCGCCGGATCGCTCGATCGAAGTCGCCACGCCGGTCGCCGCGTCCGGCGAAGGTCCCCACGTGGAGCTCGTAGATCACGACGTCGTCCCAGCCCGGCATCCGGAAGTCGGTCTCGCCCCAGTCGAAGGCGTCAGGGTCGTAGACGATCGCGTTGCCGACCGAGTTCGTGACATGACGGGCATAGGGATCGAGGCGCGAGAGGTCCCCGTCGGGCGTTCGGATCGTGAACCGATACTCGGCCCCGGGCCCGACGCCCTCGACATCGGCCGACCAGGTGTCCGCCTCGCCATCGTCGTCCCGGACGAGCGCCGTCACGCTGCCGCCCCAGTCGTCGAACGAGCCCGTCACGAAGACGGCCTCCGCATGCGGGGCCCAGACACGGAACGATGTCCCGCCATCGAACGGGTGCGCGCCCATCCCCGGGCGCGTGGAGGGGCCGGTCGTCACTTGGGCGGCAGCGTCCGGACGTGGGCGATGGCCCGCGCGATCCAGCCATCGAGCGCGGCATCGTCGGCCACGACGTCCGCCGGGACGATCCCATAGCCCGTCATCGTGCGAGCCATGGGAGAGAAGGGCCCGGCCCCCGGAAGGGTGACGAGCTCGGCCAGGTCGGCCGATGCCAGACGGATCATCCACTGGTCCGCGAACAGGCCGGTGGTCAGGTTCCCGCCCACGAAGAGCGCCGGATACCCGAACATCTTGCGCCGGACGGCCTCCGGATGACGGGCGGCCGCAGCATCGAACCGGGCGATGAGCTCGGGCGGTGATGGCTCGAATCTCGACATGGTCGTCGGCTCCGGGGTGACGGCCGCGCGTTGCTGGTGCCTAGCGTAGGCTTCCGGGGCTCGGGACGGCAGGCCCGACGGGCACGATGATCGACCGGAGGAGCGAGTGGCGTTGACGGCTGGATCGGATGGGACCACGGGCCAGATCACGGGGGCGAGCATGCGGGTGGGGATCGTGCTGCCGATCGACCAGGGGGAGGGCGCGGATGCGCCGCCGACGTACCCAGAGATCCGTGCGGTCGCCCGGGCCGCCGAGGATGCCGGCCTGGACTCCCTGTGGGTCTTCGACCACCTGCTCTTCCGCTTCAAGGGGAAGACGACCGGAATCCACGAGTGCTGGACGATCCTGTCGGCCATCGCCGAGGCGACGTCGCGCGTGCAGCTCGGGTCGATCGTCATGTGCACCTCGTTCCGCAACCCGGCCCTGCTCGCCAAGATGGCCGCCACGCTCGACCACGTCTGCGACGGGCGGCTGATCCTGGGCATCGGCTGCGGCTGGCACGACCCGGAGTACCAGGCGTTCGGCTACCCGACCGACCACAAGGTCGGGCGGTTCGAGGAGTCGCTCACGGTGATCCGAGACCTGATCCGCGAGGGCCGCGCCGACCTGGCCGGACAGTGGGTCACGGCGGACGACGTCGTGCTTCTGCCACCGGCTCGCCGCGACATCCCGATCCTGATCGCGGCCAAGCGGCCGCGGATGCTCGAGCTCACGGCCCGTCATGCCGATGCGTGGAACCTGGCCTGGTTCGGGGTGCCGGACGAGAAGCTCGCGACCTCGCGGGCCGACCTTGCCGAAGCCTGCGCACGAGTGGGGCGCGACCCGGACAGCCTCGAGATCACGGTCGGGGTGTCCGTGCGCTATCCAGACCTGCTGCCTGCCCCAACGGAGCCGGCGGAGCCGCCGGCACCAGACGCCCCGCCCGAGCGTGTGCTGCAGGGTTCCGTGGTGGAGATCGCCGCAGGGCTGGGCGCCCATGCCGCCCTCGGGACAGGCCATCTCATCGCGGCCCTCGATCCAACGACGCCGGAGAGCGTCCGCCGCTTCGCCGAGTCGGTGGAGCTGTGGCGAGCCGAGGGCGCGGCGCGGAGCTAGCGGGTGATGGAGAGCCGGGCCGACAGGTCCGGGGTGTAGGGGAGCACCAGGACCCACTTGCCGCCGAGCTGGCTGGGCGGACCACTCACGCCAGCGTTCAGCCAGGACGTGTTCATCCGGCGCTGGACGAACTGGCGGCCGACCTCCTGGACGCTGATCGCCTCGCCCGGTCGTGGGCTCGGCCCCCAGGCGCTCGACCCGTGCGGGTAGAGCGGGTCGTGGATGTTCGCGGCGGTCACCCGTGCGTTGGGGTCGGTCATGGGATCGCCCGTCGCCTTGAATCCGCTCATCACCCAGGCGTGGCGCCCGCGCCACACGAGCAGCCCCACCGGCTTGCCGGTCTCGGCGATGGCCCTGGCGGCCGTCAACAGCGCTTCGTCCAGGGTCGACGCCCCGACGAGCTTGTATGGACCTCCACCCTCGATGTTGAGGCCCGCGGCCCAGCCGCGGACGCTTGCGCCCTGCCGCTCGCGACCATCGGGCCGCGTGCCGCTCCATGCGCGAGCCAGTCGCTGCAGGCGGAGCTGCGTCTTCGCGCTCCGATCACGCCCCGGCTCGATCATGTTGAGCATCATCTGCATGCTCGCGCCCACGCACTGGACGAAGTTCGTCTGGGGCACGAAGTCCGCCCGCGCCGAGACATCGATGGAGTACGTGCGGGCGGCGGCGGCGGAGCCAGGGAGCATGGCGCCCGCGAGCAGCCCGGCCAGGAGGAGCCCCGCCAGGCGACCAAGCGAGCGGGTTCGCGGGGTCGTCATCACGTCAACGATACGACGCTTCGTCCAGACCCGGATTTTCCGGGCCTAGTCCTCGGCCAGATTGGGCGACAGCCAGCGCGCCATCGTCTCGGCCGACATGCGCTTCCGGTGTGCGTAGTCCTCGAGCTGGTCGCGCCCGATGCGCCCGAGGCCGAAGTAGCTCGACTGGGGGTGCCAGAAGTAGAACCCGCTCACGGCCGCCCCTGGATACATCGCGTAGGACTCGGTCAGCTGGACGCCGATCCGCCGCTCGGCCTCGAGCAACCGGAACAGCTCGCCCTTCTCGGTG
>DASPHN010000236.1:0-2936 GCA_035629655.1 Saccharimonadales bacterium (SeqCode)
CCCTCCCGAGCACGAGCTCCTCGCCCCGACGCTGCTGCGATCGCAGACGCTGTCGGTGATGCACGAGGCCGTCCGGCGAGGCGAGATCCCGGCCGACGTCGCGCGCGAACGCCTCGAGCGCCTGTGGAAGCTGCCGATCCGGTTGCTCGGCGACGCCGTCCTGCGGCGGCGCGCGTGGGAGGTGGCCGACCAGCTGGGCTGGTCGTCGACCTACGATGCCGAGTACATCGCCCTGACCCAGCTGCAGGGAGATGCGTTCATCACGCTGGACGAGGACCTCGCCCGTAGCGTCCAGGGGGTGGTCACGACGGCCTCGATCGACGCGCTGCGCTCCTGACGCCCTAGGCGTCGAGCTCGACCAGCGTGCGCTGCAAGGCGTCGGCGAAGACCGGGACCTCGGCCTCCGTGAAGGCGAGCGGCGGGCGGACCTTCAGCACGTTCCCCGCCGGACCGGTCGTGCCGACGAGCACACCGTGGCGGCGCAGGCCGTCCTTGATGGCGCCCGCCCGTTCGGCATCCGGCGTCGTCGAGCCATCGGGCACGACGATCTCGATCCCGTTCGCCAGGCCCACCCCCCGGATGTCGCCGATGACCGGATGGTCCACCGCGACCTCGCGGAGCGCCGCGCGCAGGGCGTGACCGGCGACCACGACCCGCGGGAGCACCCGCTCGTCGTCCAGGACATCGAGCACGGCCAGGGCCGCCGCGACCGACACCGGATTGCCGCCGAACGTGCTGAAGAACACCGTCTCGTCCGCGAACCGCTGCGCGATCTCGCGACGAGTGAGGACGGCGGCGACCGGGTGGCCGTTGCCCATCGGCTTGCCGAGCGTCACGAGGTCCGGGACGATCCCGAAGCGTTGGAACGACCACATCGCCTCGCCCGTCCGGCCGTGGCCCGCCTGCACCTCGTCGGCGATCCAGAGTCCACCGGCGGCGTGCGTGGCGTCGATCAGCGCGCGAATGTACGTCGGGGGCAGGTCCGCGAAGCCGTCGCTCGTCAGCATGCCGTCGAGGATGGTGGCCGCCGGGGCGTGGCCTCGGGCGGCCAGCCGCTCGATGGCGGCGCTGAAGCCGCTCGGGTCGAGGTGGCGACCGCGATACGCGTCCGGCGGCGTCCACGTCTCGACCTGGTCGGGCCGCCGACCGGCCGGCCACGATTCGGGCGACAGAGGCGCGATCGCGGCGGAGATCCCGTGATACGCGAAGGCCGTGCACAGGCCGCCGTCGTTGCCCGTGTAGGTCGTCGCCAGGCGCCACGCCAGATCGTTCGCCTCCGATCCCGAATTGACGAACATGACGGTGTCCAGACCCGGCGGGCACGTGGCCGCCAGCCGCTCGGCGAGCTCGATCGCGTCGTCATGCAGGTAGCGGAGGTTCGTGTTGAGACGGCGGGCCTGGCGCGCGATCGCCTCGGTGACGCGTGGATGGCCGTGACCGACCACCGGCACGTTGTTGTAGGCATCGAGGTAGGTCCGCCCATCCGTGTCGGTCATCCAGACGCCCTGGGCGTGGGCCATCCGGATCGGCTCGTCGTAGGTGAGCGGCTCGAGGGCGGGCCCGAGGACCTGGTCACGGCGATGGACGAGGTCGTCGACGGCGGCGATCGCGCCGGCGCCACCCCGTGCCGGGACGTCCGCCCCGAGCCGCCGGGCCGTCTCGTCCCAGCCGACGCCCAGGATGGTCTCGATCGTGTCGGCGACCGAGGCGTTGTATCGGAGCCCGAAGTCGGGGTCCTCGAGGCCGCGCCCGACCCGCCAGGACGAGATCGCGATCGTCACGGCCGCGCGGGTCGCGAAGAGCTCACCCAGCAGCCGCAGCTCGACGGGCTCGAGTGGCGTCACGCGCTGGTAGCCGTCGAGGATCAGCCGCGACGTCCGGAACAGCTCGTCGCGACCACGGTCCACGACGATCGAGTCGAGCACGGACGAGAGATCCGTCACGAGCGCCGAGTGGCTCATGTCACCGAAGTCCACGATCCCGGTGATGCGCCCAGCGTCGTCCACGAGCGCGTTGTCGATCGTGAGGTCGGTGTGGATGACCTGCGCCCGCAGGGACGGCCACACCGGCTCGACCACGTCATCGAATCGGTCGAGCACTCGCTCCACCAGTAAGCGCTGGCGGGCGTCACCGATCGACTCGAGCATGGCGCGCGTCCGGCCGGCGTGCTGGATGTCCCAGAGCATCGTCCGCTGGGCGCTCGGGTGGAAGAAGCCGCGCAGGGCGCGTGCCAGACGGGCCGTCGTCTCGCCCCAGGCCACGAGCGCCGCGTCGGACAGGTCGCGAGGGTCGGTCCGGGATCGCCCTGGCAGCACGTCGTACATCCGGACGAAGTGCGGACCATCGGGCCGCTCGACCGTCGCGCGATGTGCCGTCGGGTCATCCGGCAACGGCCACGGCAGGGCCAGCGGCAGCGCAGGATCGACCAGCCGAGCGTGCTGGACGGCGAGGGCCTCCATGTCGAGCGTGGCCGGGTCCTCTGCCGCGTTCGACACCTTCATGACCGCGAGCGGCCGTTCCTCGGCATCGAGGAGCAGGAAGGTCTGGTCGCGCTCGCTCCCGAGGTCGCGGGCGTTTGCCGCCCGGAGGCCGAAGGTGCCCTCGGCGATCGACACGGCTTCGGGGCCACTGAACCGCGGCGGGGCCGAGACAAGGACGGCGTCCAGCCGCGGCAGGATGGTCGTCATCGGGGGCGGACAGGAGCCGGCGCGTCCATGGTGCCGCTGATGGTAGCCGGGCTAGAATGTCCGTCCACCCACCCCGACACGAGCGGCCGCGCGCGCCCCTGCGCCGCGCCCCCCAGGAGCCGACCCAGACATGATCAGCACCGGAGAACTGAAGAAGGGCGTCGCCATCGAGCTCGACGGCGAGCTCTGGCAGATCCTCGACTACCACCACATCAAGATGGGTCGAGGCTCCGCTCAGGTCCGCATCAC
>DASPHN010000237.1:0-22047 GCA_035629655.1 Saccharimonadales bacterium (SeqCode)
GGAAGTCGAGACGCTCACCCGCGAGATCCTGGAGTGGGCCGCCCGGCAGACCGAGCTGGCCACCCAGGCAGCTCGTGAGCACGCCGACCACCCCCGTCCGATCGCGATCATCCCGCCGCGTCGGGTCAACGTCGTCCTGGCAGAGTGGCGGGCCGCGGAACGGGCGATCGAGGACCTGGAGCCGGGCACGGCCGACTACGAGTCGGCGCGGGCAGACGTCGAACGACTCCGAGACGAGTATGCCCGGGCGTTCCACGCGCAGACCCGCGACCCCGGCACCTGACGCCCCGCAGGACCACCTCGCCCACCGGGCTCCGGGACCTTGGGGGGATGACGCCTGCGTCGCCGCCTGACAGGATTGTGGTCCACAGCGGGTTTCGGAGGGGCACCCTTGGCCGATGCGACGATGATCCTGAACGCCGACGGCACGGCCGCGGACGCGAGCGAAGAGGCGCTCGCGATGCTCGGCGTGTCGCTCGATCAGTTGCGGTCGCTGCCGGCCGGGGCATTCTCGCCCGAGCCACCAGACGCGGCCGCTGAGGCTGCCTTCCGGGAGGCGTGGGAAGAGCAGGGCTCGCCGGACATCGGCGGCGAAGGCACTCTCCGTCGCTTCGATGGGTCACACGTCCGCGTCCGCTTCGCGATCGCACCCACGACCGACGGACGGTTCCGGGCGATCTTCGAAGCCGCCGACGGTGCGGTGGCCGAACCCCCGATGGTCTATACCGCGGGCCAGGTCCTCGCGCGGTGGCGGGCGGCCGAGCGCGAGCTCACGACGCTGGCGCCGGGCTCGCCCGACCACGAGCGCGTCCAAGCCGACATCGACGGATTCCGGACGCGATACCAGGAGTTCTTTCGACCGACCGATCGACCCACCGGTTGACCCGTGGCGTCAGGACGGTAGGCGGCCGGACTGGACGAGCCACCGAAGGAACGCGATCCGCTCGACCTCCGCGGGGTCCCATCGGACACCGGGAGTCAGCGGAAGACCCACCAGACAGGCCGCCAAGAGGCCGACCTGCGGCCGCGTGAGGCCCACACGACAGAGCCGTTCGAACGTCCGCCGATCGAGCGATGGTGTCGAGGTGACGTCCGATCCAGCGATGATCGGATCGCCCGGGCCTTCCATGGTGGGCGACACGGTGCGCCGCAGGGGGCTCTCTATCCCGTCAACGCCGCGGCGAGTCGGCTTGCAGCGCGGTGGCAGTGCGCGGTATCGGCACCCGCGCGGGTTGACGAGCACTCCTGCGCCGTCCCATCGTCGGCCCGGTGACGACCCCGAGGCCCACGGCCCGACCGACCCTTCGGCGGGAACGGATCGCCTCGCTCGTCGCTGCGTTCGCCTTCTCGGTCAGCCTCGGGGTCGGCACGATCACGATCCCGCTGCTGGCCCTGTCCGCCGGCTACGACGCGCCGACGATCGGCTTCCTCGTGGCCACGGCGGCGGCACTCCAACTGGCCACGCGCTTCGCCCTGCCCTGGCTGCTCGGCCGGTTCCGGAGCCGGGAGCTCATCGCCCTCTCGAGCGTGATGATGCTGGCCGCGTTCGGCCTGCTCTTCGCGTCGACGGCATTGCCGGTCTTCGTCGTCGCCCAGCTGCTCCAGGGCTCAGCGCGGGCGATCTTCTGGACGAGCAGCCAGACACACGCGATCCGCGACCAGGCGCGTCCGGTGGAGCGACTGGTCGACCTGAACGTCGCCGGGAACGCGGGCACGCTCGTCGGGCCGGCCCTGGCCGGGTTGCTGGCGACGCTCGGGCTGTCGGTCGCGCTCATCGCCGCGTGTGTCGGCGCCCTCGTGGCCGCGATCGTGGCCATGACCCTTCGACGGCTCGAACCGTTCGATCGAGCGCGTTCGGCCGGGACGTGGCGGCTGTTGCGCCGGGATGGCGTGGACGTGGCGTGCTGGGCGAGCGTCGTCGGTGGGCTGTGGTGGTCGATGATGGGCTCGTTCATCCCGGTCATCCTCGTCCGGGCCGGGATCGATCCGATCGGCATCGGGTGGCTGGTGACCGCCTCCGAAGGGGCGGGCACGGCCGCCCTGCTCCTGCAGCGCGGGATCCGGCGCACGAGGGTCCGGCGCGCGGTGCGGGTCGCCGCGGCGACGGCCCTCGTCGCCCTCGCCCTGATGGCCGTCGCACCGGCGACCTTACCGGCCTACGCGTTGATCCTGATCGTCGGCGGCGCCGCGAGCGGGACGGTCACGACGCTTGCGCCCGCCATGGCCACGCTCGTGGCCGGGCCCCAGGAGCACGGGGACGCGCTCTCGCTCACGGGTACGTTCCGGGCGGGTGCGTTGTTCGCATCGCCGGCGGCCATCGGGGCGTTGCTGGGCCTCGTCTCGCTCGGCGGGGCGCTGGCGCTGGCGACCCTGGTCGTCGGGGTCCCGGGCCTGCTGGTCGGCCGTTCGCGTGGGAGGACGGTCGTCCAGACCGAGTGATGGCGTCGCAGGCCCGCCCGGTCAGCGCTCCTCGGCGGCGAGGTCTCGGACGATGGCCGCCAGCGTGCGACGCAATCGGACCGGCATCCCGGGCAAGCCCAACCCGATGGGGTGCCGACGGAACCGACGACGCGGCGTTCGGCCGGCGGGCGGCACTCGGCGCGTCGTGGCCGCAGATGCCGGCGAGGATGCGGGCAGGCTGACTGGCCGGATGCTCGGCGGCGGCGCGACGACCACGACCGGCTCAGCCGGTCGCTCGGTGAACAGTTCGGGGATGGTCTCCCACGGTCGAGGCGCCGCGGCGGCGGCACGCCAGCCCTCCCCGTCGACGGGTTCGAGCCGGCCGGCCATCAGGGCCTCGAAGGCTTCGCCGTCGATGCGCTCCTGCTCGTAGAGGTACGCCGAGACCGCGCGTAGCCGGGCCATCTCGATGAGGAGTGTCCGGCGAGCGGTCGCATAGGCATCGTCGAGGATCCCTCGGATCGCCCGGGCCCGGGCATCACGCACGTCGCCGTCGATGCCTTCGGAGTCGCTCCCGACGAGCGTCGTCAGGATGCCGCGCCCGGTGATGCCGCCGGCGGTCGCCTCGGGGTCGTGACCCATGCCGTACCGGACGACCATCGTCGAGGCGATGCTGGTGGCCTTCTCGAAGTCGTTCGAGGCGCCACCGGTGACCTCGGAGAACAGCAGCTCCTCGGCCACCCGGCCGCCCATCAGGGCCACCAGGCGGGCGCGCAGATCGGTCTCCGACGGCAGGTCGTTGTCTTCCGAGCTCGAGACGGTGACGCCGAGGGCATCGCCGTGGGCGAAGAGGCTGATCTCTTCGACCCGGCGCTTGTCGCCATGGATGAACCCGCACACGGCGTGTCCAGCTTCGTGCGCGGCGATGATGCTCCGCTCGCGATCATCCATGGACCGCTTGCGGGACGTGCCGAGGGCGGTCTTCAGCCAGCCCGCGTGGACCTCCTCGGGGCCGATCTCGTCGAGACCCGACCGGGCCGCAAGGATCGCGGCTTCGTTGAGCAGGTCGGCGAGCATCGCGCCGGAGAATCCGTAGGTCTTGCGGGCCACGGTCGGCAGATCGACGTCGGGGGCGATCGGCTTGTTGGCCGCATGGACCTGGAGGATCGCCAGCCGGCCGTCGCGATCTGGCAACGGGACGTGGATCTTGCGCGTGAAGCGGCCCGGGCGAAGGATCGCGGGATCGAGCGTGTCGAGCCGGTTGGTCGCCCCGATGACCACGATCTCGTCGGTGGTATCGAAGCCGTCCATCTCCACGAGGAGCTGGTTGAGGGTCTGCTCGCGCTCGTCGTGGCTGTTGCTGCCACCGCGCGACTTGGCCAGCGCGTCGATCTCGTCGATGAAGATGACCCCGCGGCCGGCGGTGCGGGCCTTCGCGAACAGCTCGCGCACGCGACCGGCGCCGACCCCGACGAACTTCTCGACGAACTCGGAGCCGGAGACCGAATAGAACGGCACGTCTGCCTCGGCCGCGACCGCCTTCGCGAGCAGGGTCTTCCCGGTGCCGGGCGGACCGTAGAGCATCACGCCCCGAACGGCCTTGGCCCCGAGTCGCGAGAAGCGCGCCGGGTCCCGAAGGAACTCGATGGTCTCCGTCAATTCGACCTTGGCCTCGTCCGCTCCGGCGACATCCGCCAGGCTGACGGTCGGACGGTCGCCGCGCTCGGCTTCCCCGCGCCGGCGTCCACGAGCCCGGACACGAGTCGGCCGCCAGGAGGCCCGACCTGACCGGCGGCCGCGGACGACGTAGAGGCCCATGGCCGCCATGACGGCGATCGACAGGCCGAGTCCGACGACGAGCCGGTCATCGCCGCTGGACGCCGCCGCGGCACCGGCCGCGATCGCCTCGTCGGTCAAGAGGGCGCTGAAGCCGGCTGCCCGGATCGCGGCGAGGCCGTCGACCATCGGCACCGTGAGCCGGACCGGTCGCAGCTCGCCGGTGGACGTGCGCGCGACGAGGATCGGCGAGCCGGGCGAACTCCCCGGAGTGGATGGGGGCGACATCACGCCGATCGCCGACAGCTCGCCGGACTCGGCGCTGCCGAGCAGCTCGTCGAGGGTCCATGCGGTCGAGGAAAGCGTGAAGCCGGGAGGGCCGTCGGTTCCGGCGGGCGCATCGCCGCCGGCGACGCTCCCGAACCGGCTCGCCGCGAGCAGTCCCAGTGCCACCCCGACGGCAAGGAGCAAGGCGAGCGCGATGGATGACGGGTGACGGCGCAGCTTCAACGACGGCTCCACAACGGGTGACGGGCAGCCTGATTCCCCTACCGGACGACCCTACCCAACCTCTCTCCGCGGACGATACCCTCCGGACGTCCTTGCGGCCCTGCGACGAATGCGTGATTCATCGGTTGCGCTTGGGACTCACCGTGGATCTGGCGACGATCCGGCGGCCCCGGTGACGCGCTCGACGACCGCTTCCGAGAGGGCCGGCCAGGCACGGAGCGCCCACGGGCCGAACTCGCGATCCGTCAGGCACGCGAGCGCCAGATCCAGGTCCGGATCGACCCACAGGAAGGTCCCCGCACCACCGAAGTGGCCGAAGGCTCTGGGACTGTTGCGCGTCGCCATCCAGTGCGGTGCCTTGGTCCCGTGGAGCTCGACCCCGAGCCCCCAGGCACAGTCGTCGAAGCGCCCGATGCCCGGCACGACACCGGGGAGCCCTGGGAACGCGGGGCTCACCATCGCGACAGCGGCCGCGGGGCGAAGGAGGGTCGGGCGAAGGAGCTCGACGGCAAGGGCCACGAGGTCGCGCAGCGGCCCGTGCAGACCCGCCGATGGCCTGCCGATCAACGTGGTGCGCGTCATGCCGAGGGGACCGAGGACCGCCGTGGCGATGGCCTCCTCGACGGGTCTGCCGACACGCTCGACGAGCAGGTCGCCGAGCCGGTCGAAGCCCGGGTTCGAGTAGATCCGGCGCGTGCCCGGCGCGGCCAGGATCTCGTCGCCTTCGAACGGTAGACCGGAGGTATGGGCGAGCAGGTGCCGAACGGTCGAGCCCGGTGGGCCGGCGGGCGCATCGAGGTCGATGTGGTCATCGTCGACCGCCCGGAGCACCGCGAGCGCCGTGACCGGCTTGGTCAGCGACGCCCAGCGCGTCGGCCGGTCCAGGTCACCGTGGGCATCGATGATGCCGGAAGGACCCACGACCGCCGCGGCCGCGTGGCCCGCGCCCCACGAGTCGATGGAGGCGAGGAGGTCGGCGAACCGGGCGATCATGACGGCGATGCTAGTCGCCGCAGGTCTTGAGGGTCAGACGTCCGAGTCGGTCTCGCTGGGAGCCGTGGACGGCCTCGTCGGCGTGGTGCTCGGATCGCTGGACGAACCGCCGCCCGAGCCATCGCCGTCGCGAGGCCCGTCGGCGCCCTCGGGGCAGTCCTTGCCGTCCGTGGCGTTGGGGGCCGCGCTCGAGTCGTCCTCGGCCGACGGCTGGGTCGTGGTCGTGGGCGCGGGCGTGGCCGAGGGATCGGGGCTCGCGGCCATGACCACCGCGGCTCCAGCGGTGGCCAGCAACGCGACGGCAAGGCCGAGCGTGGCAGCCAGTCGGCGGATGCCGCCCAGGCTCGTGGTCTGGCTGGAGGTGGTCGGCGCCGGCGCGCCCGGGGTCAGGGGATCGAGTGGTTGCATGCTGATGCTCCGTCATGCGGGAGGGGTGGACGCGCCCCGCGGGGGCGCATCGAGCGTGTCCGCCCGTCTTGAGAGAGGTCTGAAAGCGGGCCGGGTGACGGCAGACGGCCTGTCATGGATCCGACGCAGACCGTGCCTACACTCACGCCATGCGCTTCTTCCAGTCCAAGCCCGCGACGATCCCCTCCCCTGCTGATGCCCTCCCCGGTCGGTCCGATCCGATCGTCACGCCCGGGACCCACACTGTTCTCGGCACGCCCCTCGCCGGCCCCTGGCCCGAGGGCACGAAGACCGCCATCTTCGGCCTCGGCTGCTTCTGGGGCGACGAGAAGGACTTCTGGCAGCTTCCGGGCGTCGTCACCACCGCCGTCGGCTATGCCGGCGGTTCGACGCCGAACCCCACCTATCAGGAGACCTGCACGGGCAGGACCGGCCACGCCGAGGTGGTCCTGGTCGCCTACGACCCGGCGCGGATCTCCTACGAGCAGCTGCTCGCGTCGTTCTGGGAGCATCACGACCCGACCCAGTCCATGCGCCAGGGGAACGACATCGGCAGCCAGTACCGCTCGATCATCCTCATCGCCGATGAGGAGCAGCGGGCCGCCGCCGAGGCGTCGAAGGCGATGTACCAGGAGCAGCTCTCGAAGGCCGGTTACGGCGCCATCACGACCGAGATCGTCGACCGCGCCTCGAACCCGTTCTACTACGCCGAGGACTACCACCAGCAGTACCTCGACAAGAACCCTCGGGGCTACTGCCCGGATCATCGGACGGGCGTGAAGCTGCCCGACGACTTCGTGGTGACGCCGCTCCAGTACGTCGACTGAATCGCCGGCATTTCGACGGGCGCTGGCCCGCCCTATAGTCGGGCGATGACCGTTCTGCGGATGGACAACGTCCTGCTCGTCGTCGACGACCTCGAAGCTGCCAAAGCGTTCTTCACCGAGCTGGGCCTGGAGCTCGAAGGAGAGACGGTCGTCGAGGGCGAGTCGGTCGATCGCCTCATCGGGCTCGACGGCGTCCGGGCCACCATCGCCTCCATGCGGACCGCGGACGGCCACGGGCGGATCGAGCTGGACAAGTTCCACACGCCCGCGGCGGTGCGCGCCGAGCCAGAAGACGCGCCGGTGAACACGCTGGGGATGCGCCGCATCATGTTCGCGGTCGACGACATCGACAACGTCCTTGACCGCCTGCGCCGCCACGGCGCCGCGCTCGTCGGCGAGGTGGTGGAGTACGGGAATGAGTATCGGCTCTGCTACGTCCGCGGCCCGGAGGGCATCGTCGTCGGACTCGCCGAGCAACGCAGCTGAGGGCTAATGGCGACGATCGCGATCAGGACGCCTCGAGGCTTGCCAGAGCCTTGAGGATCGCGGCTGCCACCTCGCTGGTCGACGCGGCCGGAAGGTCGAGCCGGACCGTGGCCGCCTGCGTGAGCATCGGGTTGTACTCGCCGGCCGAGCCGGCCATCGTCCGGACGTCGGTGCGGACGAGCACGATGGGCTTCCGCCGGTACGCATAGCCGACTTCCCACGACGTCCCGGAGTCCGGATCCGGGCCATCCATGATGGCGACGAGGCCGTCGGCCCAGTCGATCCCGCCGATGTCGGTCGCGAAGATGCCGGGACCGTCCCTGCCTTGTTCCTGCTCCTGCGGCAGGAACACCTCGTGTCCAGCGGCACGAAGGACCCCGGTCACCTCGGCATTCCACGCACGCTCGGGCGTGGAGAACAGCGGGCCGGCGAAGTACAGCTTCATGGCCCGGAGTATCGCGGATGCGAACCTGCGGGGACCGAGAGCCGCCAGGGAGCACGCTCGTGCCGAAGCGACGCCTCAGGTCGGCGGATCGTGCCCGACGAGGCCGTCGACGGATTCCCGGATCAGATCGACATGGCCGTTGTGGCGCGCATATTCCTCGATCATGTTGATCAGGATGTACGACAGGCTCGGCGCCTCGGCTGGGCGCCCGCCTTCAGGCGCCGCCAGCGCGGCAGCGAAGAGGGCGCGGGAGCGATCGACCGCGTCCTGCCAGCGGACGTACAGGTCGGCAGGAAGCTCTTCCGCGCCGGTCCGCCAGTCCCAGGCGCCGTCGGTCGCCCAGTCCACGGCACTCCAGGGTGCCAGCTGGGGCTCACCGCGAAGCCATTCCGTGGACATGTCGTCCTCGAATCGGGCCAGGTGTTTCAGCGCGCCGCCCAGGGTCAGGGACGATGGTGGATGGGTCGTGCCCAGTCCGGCGGCGTCCAGACCCGCCGTCTTCCAGGCGAACGTCGCCCGCTGTCGCTCCAGGAACCCGACGAGGGTGGTGGCGACCTGGTCACCCGCGTCCGGTGGATCGACGTCACGCGGGACATAGCGTCCCTGCGTGTCCAGATAGGTCATTCGCTCCCACCCCATGTCACTCCGTTCGCGTGATCCGGACATCCGACGCGGCCCAGCCTACGAACGCATCCGGTCAGGATGCGTCCACATTACGGTGGCGCGGGACTGTCGCGGGACACCGGCCGACGACTCGGGTGTACCGTGCCCGCATGGCCAAGCGGAAGCGCTCCAGGCATCCCGACGCCGGCGGTGACTCGGTCCCCTTCGATCCGGGCGCATCGATGCGGCAGATCGGCCTCTTCGAGTCGGCCAATGGCGCCCCGCATGGCTTGCTCGCGATCATCGCGGCCGTCCTCGCTGCCCTCGTCCTGTTCCCGCTCGCACGGCTCCGCCGGGGAGTGCGCCGAGGCGACTGACGTGCCCGAGACATCGGTCGGTGCGTCCGTCATCATCGCGGCGTGGTCGAGATCGATGGCGCCCAGGTCGCACGTCCGTCCGTCCCCGCGGCGCTGGTCGAGGGCGGTGTCGTCGCGGTCGCCCGGCGGCTCGCCGCCGGCCACGCCGCGGCCATCGCGGACGCGCTCGCGTCCGGGGGCATCGGCGCCTTCGAGCTGACGCTCGACGACCCGGAAGATGCGGCCCTTGCCGCGATCGCGGCGGCCGCGCGGCACGTCGCCGCCGAGGGTCGGCGCCTCGCGATCGGCGCCGGGACGGTGCTGTCGATCGAGGCCGCCCAGCGCGCGTGCGACGCCGGCGCAAGCTTCCTCGTGTCGCCCCACCTCGACGTGGAGCTCGTCCGCTGGGCGACCACCCGGGGCATCCCGATCCTGCCCGGCGCGGCGACGCCGAGCGAAGTCCTGACGGCCTGGCGAGCCGGCGCCGCTGCCGTGAAGGTCTTCCCCGCCTCGAGCCTGGGCCCGTCATTCGTCCGCGAGCTCCGTGGACCGTTCCCCGGCATCCCACTCCAGCCGACCGGCGGGATCACGGTCGAAAACGCGGCCGAGTTCATCGCTGCCGGTGCGATCGCGGTGGGGATGGGCAGCTGGCTCTTCGCGGACGGCACGCCCGCGTCGGTCGAGCGACGCGCTCGCCAGGCGGTCGACGCCGTCGCGGCGGGGAGAACGGGGCTGGCGAACCGATGACCATCCGATCGGGCGACGACGGCGCGCGCACGACCGACCAGCTCATCGACGCCGTCCTGGCGTCCGCGCCGGACATCAGGGTCGCCCGCGACGACGTGCGCATCGTGCGGGCGCCCGGCCGGGTGAACCTCATCGGCGAGCACACCGACTACAACCTGGGCTTGGTGCTGCCCGCCGCCATCGACCTCGAGATCCGGATCGCCTACGTGTCGACCGAGGACGGGTCCGTGATGCTCACGCGGCTCGACGACGGTGAGACGGACGGATTCGAGATCGCGGCCGACCGGCCGCGCGCCGGCACGTGGCTGGATTACGTCGCGGGCACCGCCTGGGCCCTCCGCGAGGCCGACCTGCCGGCGCGCGGCCTGCGCGGCGTCATCGATTCGAACCTGCCCGCGAACGCCGGTCTGTCCTCGTCCGCGGCGATCGAGCTGGCCGCGGCGTGGGCCATGCTCGATGACGCCGCTCCGGGCGTCGACCCGATGCAGCTCGCCCGCGTCTGCCAGCGGGCGGAGAACGGGTACGTCGGCGTGATGAGCGGCCTGATGGACCAGTTCGCGGGCGCGTGCGGCGTGGCGGACGCGGCGCTGCTGCTCGATTGCCGGTCCCTGGACTGGCGACCGGTGCCCCTGCCGGAGGGCCTCGCGCTCGTCGTCTGCCACACGGGGTCGCGCCGGCATCTCGACGGCTCGGCGTTCAACGAGCGCCGCGCCCAGTGCGAGGCTGCTGTCGAGGCCCTGGCGCTCGATGACCCATCGATCCAGTCGCTGCGGGACGTGACGCCGGCGCATCTTGCGGCGGCCGGTGGTCGCCTCGACGCGGTGGCTCGCCGCCGGGCGGAGCACGTCATCGCCGAGAACGAGCGCGTGACGGCGACGGTGACGGCACTGGAGGCGGATGACCGCGCGACCATCGGCGAGTTGTTCGGGGCAAGCCACGAGTCGCTGCGCGACCTGTACGAGGTCAGCTCGCCCGAGCTCGATGCGATGGTCGAGATCGCACGCGCCGTACCGGGCGTCGTGGGCGCCCGCATGACCGGAGCCGGCTTCGGCGGCTGCACGGTGAACTTGGTCGAAGCGGATGCCGTCGGCCCGCTCCGCGACGCCGTCGAGCGAGACTACCCGGCCTGGACCGGCCTCGAGCCCCGGGTCCTCCCCGTGCGGGCTTCGATGGGAGCCGGCCGGGTCCGACCCTGAGTGCGATCCCGGCTCCAGCCGGGCGTCGCGCCACACCCGTCCGGCGTCGGTCGTCCCAAGCACGAGAGCATCCTGTCGAGCGGGCTCGACGCGATGTACCTGCAAGGCCGCTCACCGGCCCCGTGACCATCCGAATCACGCGATGTGCGCCATCCTGTGCGCCGACGCGTCCACGACCCCCAGTCCGGAGATCCCTTGTCCGCTTCCCCTCGTCCCCAGCCACGGCCTGCCGGTCGCTCGACGCTGGGATGGCTCGCGCTGATCCTCTTCACCTTCCTCGCGGCGGTCGGCGTCCTCGCCGCGATCGGGGCGGTGACCGTCTATGGCTCCCTCTCGACCGGACTTGATGCGCCCGAGACCCTGACCCAGTACAAGCTGCCCGAGGAAACGGTCCTCTACGACCGCACGGGCGAGACGGAGCTTGCGCGCTTCGGCGAGTACCAGCGTGACATCGTCGAGTACGAGCAGATCCCGCCCATCGTGCTCGATGCGACGACGGCCATCGAGGACAAGACGTTCTGGGAGAACGCCGGATTCGATCCCGTCGGGATCGTGGCGGCCGGGATCGATTCGATCCGTGGCGACGCCCGTGGCGCGTCGACGATCACGCAGCAGCTCGTGCGCGCGAGGCTGCTCGACACGGACCTCGTCCAGGACGGCGACCGGACGATCGAACGGAAGCTCAAGGAGATCATCCAGTCGATCCGGGTGACGCAGTACTTCTCCGGCGAGGAGGGCAAGCGCCAGATCATCACCGCCTACCTCAACCAGAACTACTACGGGAATCAGACCTACGGCGTGAAGGCGGCCTACGAGCGGTACTTCGGCAAGCCCTTCACGGCGGAGAACGTCACGCCGGCCGAGGCGGCCATCATCGCCGCCCTTCCGCAGTCGCCCTCGAACTACGACCTCGTTCGCAACTCGGTCGAGCGCTGTGCGATCGAGGTCGCCGAGGACGCAGAGTGCCCGGCCGCCGAGCGCAGCTTCGAAGTCAAGGACGACGCCAAGATCGTCGCCCGCCGGAACGCGATCCTGGACCTGCTCGCCGAGGGCGACCGGACCCCCGTCTCCACGGACCAGTACTCGTCAGACGACTTCGAGGCGGCCAAGGAGGAGCCGGTCATCCTGGCCAACCAGAGCGCGCCGCGCTGGAAGGCACCGCACTTCGTGTGGGCCGTCCGCGACGAGCTCGCGACCAAGCTCTGTGACGGCGAGGAGACCTGCGAGGCGCTCGAGGACGGCGGCCTGCGGGTGACGACCACGGTCGACCTCGAGCTCCAGGGCATCGCCGAGCGCTGGATCAAGCTGGCCGCGCGCATCCCGCATCGCTGCGGCAGCGAGGACGATCCCACGCCGCCGGCGAGCGTCCGCGAGTGTCGCGACCAGGCGGCCCGCAATCTCGGCTTCGAGGACGGGGTCCCCGAGTGGGTCGAGAACCTCTACGGCAAGGACGTCCACAACAGCGCGCTCGTCGCGATCGACTACCAGACGGGCGAGCTGATCACGTATGTCGGGTCCGCCGATTACTACTCGACCGACGACAGCGAGAAGTTCCAGCCCCAGTACGACGTCGTCGGCCAGGGCTTCCGCCAGCCCGGATCGGCGTTCAAGCCGTTCAACTATGCGGTCGGCATCGACGAAGGCGTCATGACCGCGGGCTCGATGTTCATGGACACGGCCACCGACTTCGGTGACGGGTTCATCCCGAGCAATGCCGACAACCTCGAGCGGGGGCCCGTGCGCGTCCGCAAGGCCCTGCAGTTCTCCCTGAACATCCCGGCCGTCAAGGCGATGGCCGTGAACGAGCCCGAGCATGTCCTGGCTCGCGCCAAGGACTTCGGGATGACGTTCCAGGAGGGCACGACGGCCGGACTCTCGCTGGCCCTCGGTACCATCGAGACCCGGCCGGTCGACCTCATCACCGCCTATGGCACGCTCGCCAATGGCGGCGGTCGGGTGGGTCACACGACGATCCTCACCGTGACCGACCGCGGGGGCAAGGACGTCGTGGATCCCTATGTGCCACCCGAGCCCGAGCAGGTCGTCAGCGAAGAGGCCGCCTTCATCGTCACCGACATCCTTCGCGAGAACACGATCCGCGCGCAGAACCCGTTCTGGGGCCGGTTCCAGATCCGCGACAAGGACGGCGACTACCGCCCGGCCACGCTCAAGACCGGCACCAACAATGACGCCAAGGACCTCAACGCCTACGGGTACGTCGCGCCGCCGGACGACGAGGGGCGGGCTGACGGCGCGTACGCGCTCGCGGTCGGCGTCTGGAACGGCAACAGCGACAACACGCCGGTCTCGACGGCGGCGCGACCGGTCTTCTCGATCGACATCGCGACCTATGTCTGGCAGGGGTTCCTCCGAGAGGCGTCCGCCGACTGGCCGATCGCCCGCTTCTCGCGTCCGGAGGGCCTGGTCCAGGAGCGCATCGACCCATGGACCGGCGCCCTCGCCCGAGACGGCGAGGAGAGCGTCGAGGAGTGGTTCATCAAGGACACCGAGCCCACGAAGCGCCTGAGCCGCGAGGACTGTGGGGTGAAGCTGCTCGAGGACGGCGACCTGAGCTTCGAGGCGAAGTTCGACGGGTGGCTCGACGCCGACCGCGACTGGATCCGCCGCGCCCTGCGTGGGCCGGGCGTCGCCGGCGGCCCCGAACGCACCCGGACGGCGTACTTCTACAACAGCGGCTTCAACCCGTATGGCCGGTCGTGGGGTCCGGTCGTCGCGGGCGAGGGCTGCGGTCGGCCCGCCCCGGCACCCACCTGCTTCATCGTGCCGACACCGGACGCGAGCGGCGTGGTGCCCAGCTTCGTGGTCCCCTCGCCCGAAGGGACCGGTCCGGCGCCGGAACCGTGCCCGCCGCCACCCGTGTCTCCGTCGACGAGCCCTTCCGGCTCGATCGAGCCGAGTCCGAGCACGGACGTCACGCCGCCACCCACGGAAGCCCCGACGGCGACGCCAGCGCCGACCGAGGCCCCGACCGCGACGCCCGCGCCCACGGCTGAGCCGACTCCGGAGCCCACGCCGGAGCCGACCCCGGAGCCGACGCCGGAACCCACGCCCGAACCACCGCCCGAAGAGGGGGCCGGCGGCACGCCGACGCCGGCGCCCTAACGCCGGCGTCTGGATCAGGGACCCTCGGGAGAGGTTCTACCGCGGCAGGGGCGGATTCCCGTCGCCAGCCAGGACCGTCGCGATCGTCATGGCGGTGAGCAGCGCGCTCATCGCGAGGGCGGACAGGATCTGACGAACGGATCGCTTGGTGGTCATCGGGTACCTCCGGTCGCTCGGCGCGCTTGGGGGTGGCGCGTCCGGCCTAGCGATGCTAGGCTTCGCCTGTGACAGTGTCAACTATTTTGCAACAAGCGGACCACGATGCCCTTGCCCTGGCGATCGGCCGCGAGCTGCGCCGACGTCGTCGGACGGCGCACATGACGCAGGCCGCGGTCGGCGGGCCATTCACCAGGGCCTTCGTGTGTGCCGTCGAACGCGGTCGCGCCCTGCCGTCCATCCTGGCCCTCTCGATCCTCCTGGACCAGCTTGACACCCGCCTCGATGAATTCTTTCGGGGGGTCCAAGAGGACATGACCTTCCGGTACACTGCGTTCCATGGAGACCGTCAAGAAACGCCGACGAGTGATCGTCGATGACAGCGAGTTGGCCGCGGCGATCGGCGGTCGGATCAAGCGGGCGCGTCTCGCAGCCGGCCTGACCCAGGCTGCACTGGCTGGCGACCGATACACCAAGGCCTATATCAGTGCCCTCGAGCACGGCATCGCGAAGCCGTCGATGGCCGCCCTGAACTACCTTGCGCCGCGCCTGGGATCGACCGCGTCCGCCCTCATCGCCGACTCCGACCCGGTGTGGGATCGCATCTCGGTCGATCTCCGACTCGCGTCGGGCGATTGGTTGTCGGCCCTCGACGGCTACGAGACGATCCTCGCCGATACGGCCGACCGGGGCACGCGCGCGGAGATCCTGTCGGCCATGGCCGAGTGCCTGACCCGCCTGGACCGCCCCCGCGAGGCGATCCGTCCGGCGACCGAGGCAGCCGAGCTCTTCAACGCCCTCGACCGGCGGGAAGACGCCGCGATGGCGGAGTACTGGCTCGCGTCCGGGCAGTTCCAGTCGGACAACATCGAAGAGGCCCGCGCGATCCTCGATTCGCTCCGGCTGCGGGTCATCGACGGCCTGCGGGTCACCCCGGACTTCCGACTCCGTCTCCTCATCTCGTCCGCCATGATCGACGCGGCCGCCGGCCTGCCCACGAGTGCCTTGGCGACCCTCGAGGAGGCGCGCGGCCTTGCCGTGGACCTGGACGACCGGCGACGTGGCGCCTTCCTGGGCTCGCTGGCCAACGCCCACCGGGAGGCCGGGGACCTCGAGGCCGCGATCTCGTACGGGCTGCAGGCCGTCGGCCTGCTCCGGGCGGCCGAGGCCGACCGTGAGCTGGGCCATCTCGAGAATCAGCTGGCCCTCAGCTACCTGGCCAACGGCAACGGCGAACGGGCTGCGGACATGGCCCACCGGGCCCGCGTCGCTGCCGTCGCCCGCCATGATGAGCACATGGCCGCCCATCTGGCGGACACCGAGGCGATGGTCGCACTCGAGAGTGGCGATGCCGAGGCCGCCGAGGCGTTGGCGGACGAAGCCCTGATCCTGGCCGACCTGTCCGAAAACTCGCGGGCCAGGCTCGAGGCGTTGATGACCCGTGCCAAGGCCCGTGCCCTGCTCGGCCGGCACGACGAAGCCTCCGCGGACCTGGAGCATGCGGCCGAGCTCGCGACCGCCGCGAACTCCCCCGTGCGGCGCCGCGAGGTCCTGTCCGCATGGGCGGACTCGCTGGCCGCACTCGGTCAGCACGATCGCGCGTTCGCCGTCGCCCGCGAGGCGCTCGATCAGCGGTGACCCCCGCACCCGGTCGCTCCGCTCCAGAGCCGGGTGGGCGTCGGCTTGCGCTCACCCCGGTCAGCCTCGATGTCGTCGCCGCCCTCGCCCACGATCCTGAGGGGCTCCGTCTGACCCCGCTGGCGCACGCGATCGGTTCGCCGGTCAGCTCCGTCCAGGCCGCGTTGCGCATCCTCCTCGCGAATGAGCTCGTCCACCGCGATGGCGAGGTCCCGCCGCGCTACAGCCTGCCCGATCACCCAGCCCGACCCGCCCTGATCGATCTCTCGATCCTCCTGCCGGAGCCGGCCCACGTCCTGGCCGTGGCCCTGCGGGCCAGTCCCGCGACCGTCTACGCGGCCGTGGATCGCGCCGGGTTCGTGGCCGGACTGGATCCGGACGCCGAGGAGGGGACTCGTGACCGGCTGCTCACGACGATCCGCTCCGTCCAGGCGGCGCGCGGCGACACGCCACCCATCGACATCAGTCCGATCGAGGAGCTCGTCCGGATGACCGGCGTCTCCGTGGGTCTCCGGGCTCGGCTCGGGTCGGCTGTGGCGCTCAAGGGCCGACTGCCCGGCCGACGCGGCACCGCCGGCGCGACCCAGACCGGCGTTTCCACCGCGCTGCCCGTCGACTGATCGGCGGCCGGTCCGGCCGCTAGCATCGACGCCGTGATCATCGCCCTGCATGACCTCGTGGTCCGGCGTGCCGGTCGCACGATCCTGGGACCCATCGATTGGGAGGTCGGCGACGGCCAGCGCTGGGTCATCCTCGGCGCGAACGGCTCGGGCAAGACGACGCTCTGCTCGGTGGCCGCGATGGCCCTGTGGCCGACCTCGGGCACCGTCGATGTCCTCGGCGAGCGCTACGGCCGGATCGACGCGCGTGAGCATCGGCGACGGATCGGGAGCGCCGGAGCAGCGATCGAGGCGCAGATGCGACCGGACCTGACGCCGCGGACCTTGATCATGACCGCACGCCACGGAGCGTTCGAGCCTTGGTGGCACGTCTACGAGGCCGCCGACGGCGAGCGGGCCGGCATGTTGGCGGGGCGGCTCGGTCTTGCCGGCCACGTCGACCAGCCGTTCGGGACCCTGTCGGCCGGCGAACGTCGCCGGACGTCCATCGCTCGTGCGTTGATGCCGGACCCGGATGTGCTCCTCCTCGACGAACCCACCGCCAGCCTCGATCTGGCCGCCCGGGAGACGCTCCTGCACGACCTGGCGACCCTCGCTGGTGAACCGCGTCCGCTGGCGATCGTGCTCGTGTCGCACCACCTCGAGGAGATCCCGCCCGGGTTCGGGCACGCGCTCGTCCTGCGTGCCGGGCGAGTGGTGGCGGCCGGTCCCATCGGCGCGGTCCTCACCGACGACGTGCTGTCGACGGCGTTCGGGGTCCCGCTGACGGTCGCCCGCAGCGACGATCGCTGGACCGCCCGCCTGCGACGGGCCACCTGACCCGATGGCCCTTGACACGCGAACGTCATGCGAGCCATGCACGATGACCCCATGACGACCAGCCCGCTCTCACCGTCCCTGCCCTCGGCCGCCCGGGCCGGCGCGGCAGGCACGGTCAGCCTTGGTCGAGCCGCGATCGCCGGCCTTGTCGCCGCGGCCGCCGCCCTCGGCGTCTCCGAGCTGATGGCCGGCCTGCTGCCGGGCGCGACCTCGCTCGTCGCCGCGATCGGACAGGTCGTCATCGACGCCCAGCCGCCCGGTGCCAAGGACCTCGTGGTCGCCCTGTTCGGGACGAACGACAAGCTCGCGCTCGAGGTCGTCATCGTCCTCGCCTCGCTCGCGATCGGTGCCGGCCTGGGCGTGCTTGCGACCCGTCGCTTCGCGATCGCCGTCGTCGGGTTCGGCGTCTTCGGCGTCGCCGGATTCCTCGCCGCCATCGGCGACCCGTTGGCGAGCCCGGCGATCGTGGCAGCCCAGGCGGCCCTGGCCGTCGGGGTCGGCATCCAGGTCCTGGGCAGCCTGCTTTCACGCGCTCGTCGCACGAGCGCCCTCGACTCGACCTCGGTCTCGACGGGGTCCGACCCGGCCCGGCGCTCCTTCCTGCTGCGCAGCGGCGCGATCGGGATCGCGGCCGTGGCCGCAGGCGTCGGAGGTCGTGCGCTCGTGGAGCGGTTGCGATCCTCGCCGACCGGGGCCGGGATCCCGCTGCCGCCCGCGACGGAGCCCGTCCCGGCGCTCGCCAGCGGGACGGACCTCTCGCCGTCCATCCCCGGCCTGACGCCGATCGTCATGCCCAATGACCGCTTCTACCGGATCGACACGGCGCTGCTCGTGCCGAGCGTCGACACGGCCACCTGGACCCTACGGATCCACGGACTCGTCGATCGCGAGACGACGCTCACCTGGGAGGAGCTCCTCGGCCTCCAGATGTTCGAGCAGTACGTGACGATCGCCTGCGTCAGCAACGAGGTCGGCGGCAACCTCGTCGGCAATGCCAAGTGGACCGGCGTGCGGCTGCGCGAGGTCCTCGAGTTGGCCGGGGTCCAGGCGTCGGCGACCCAGCTGGTCGGGCGCTCGGTCGACGGCTGGACGGCCGGCATGCCGACGGCCTGGGTCATGGATCCGACCCGCGAGCCGATGATCGCGGTCCAGATGAACGACGAGCCGCTGCCCGTCGCGCACGGCTATCCGGCGCGCCTCATCATCCCCGGCCTGTACGGCTACGTGTCGGCGACGAAGTGGCTCGCCGAGCTCGAGCTGACCACCCTCGAATCGTTCGATGGCTACTGGGTGCCGCTCGGCTGGGCGAAGGACGCGCCGATCCTGACGCAGTCGCGCATCGACACCCCATCGGGCGGGGTCCCTGCCGGCCGGGTGGCCATCGCCGGCATCGCCTGGGCCCCAGATCGCGGGATCTCCCGGGTCGAGGTCTCGATCGACGACGACTGGCATGACGCAGAGCTGTCGGCGCCCATCTCCGACACCACCTGGGTGCAGTGGAAGGCGACCTGGGACGCCGCGCCGGGCGACCACGTCCTGCGTGTCCGCGCGACCGACGGCGAGGGCGTGGTCCAGGAGGAGCTGTCGTCTCCGCCGGCACCCGACGGCGCGCGGGGCTGGCATACCCGCCGGGTCCACGTCGGCTGACTCCCGCCAGCAATCTCCCAGGCGCGCCGGACCGGCCGCCGCGCGAATCGGTATAGAGTCAGGACATGCCCCGACGACGCTATCTCTTCGACCCGCCCGACCGGTTCGTGGCCGGTACGGTGGGTGAGCCCGGCGATCGGACGTTCTTCCTGCAGGCCCGCACCGGCGAGCGTGTGGTCTCGGTCGCGCTCGAGAAGGTGCAGGTGGCGGTCCTGGCCGAGCGGCTGGGCGAGCTGCTGGCCGAGCTCGGTCGGCGAGGCGTCCCGGAGGTGCCGGCCAGCCTCGACGCCGACGCCGACACGGGACCGCTGGATGAGCCGCTCATCGAGGCGTTCCGTGCCGGCTCGCTGACGCTGGGCTGGGACGGCGGTGCGGATCGCATCCTCGTCGAGGCCCGCGCCCAGGACGAGGACGGCGAGAGCATCGATCCCGACGATGACGACGATGAGGACGAGGACGGCCCCGATCTGCTCCGCGTGCGCATCACTGCGGCCGCCGCCCGGTCATTCGTCGAACGCGCGACCCGCGTCGTGGCCTCGGGTCGCCCGCCCTGCCCGCTGTGCGGCGCGCCGCTCGATCCGCGCGGGCACATCTGCCCGCGCCGCAACGGCCACCTCGTCAACTAGCGTCCCGTGCTCGACCGCGCGACCACGCTCGACGTCCTCCGCGAGGGCACGATCGAGGTCCAGGGCCGCATCCTCGGCTCCAGCAACAACGCGATGTTCGTGACGGTGACCCGCACCTGCCCGGATCCGGAGCCCGAGCAGGTCATCGAGGCGATCTACAAGCCGACCATCGGCGAACGGCCGCTCGATGACTTCCCCGATGGCACGCTGACCCGTCGCGAGGTCGCCGCCTGGCACGTCTCGGAGGCCAGCGGCTGGGACATCGTGCCCCCGACGCTGCTCCGGGACGGTCCGTTCGGCGAGGGCATGGTCCAGGCGTACATCGAGGCCGATGAGACGGTCGACGTCGTCGCGCTCGTCGTCGAGGACGACCCACGCCTGCGGCGGATGGCCGCGTTCGATGCGGCCGTCAACAACACCGACCGCAAGGGCGGCCACATCCTGCCGGTCGATGGTGGCCGCCACGTCCACGGCGTGGACCACGGCGTCTGCTTCTCGACGGTGCCGAAGCTCCGGACCGTGCTGTGGGGCTGGCGCGGGCAGCCGCTCGACGAGGACGAGCTTGCCGGCCTGCAGCGGGTCCGCGACGGTCTCGACGACGAGCTCGGCGCGCAGCTGGCGGGGCTGCTGAGCCGGGCCGAGGTGCGCGCCACGGTCCGACGCGTCGATGCGCTGCTGACCCGGCGGCGGTTCCCGCTCCCCTCCCCTACGTGGCCGGCCATCCCCTGGCCGCCGTTCTAGACCGTCCGGCTCGCGGCGACCTGGACCCCGGCCAGCCCCGTCGCGTGGTCAGGCGGAGCAAGCTCCAGCAACACCGCGCCGGTGGCGTTGACGACCGTCGTGCCGTCGTGGGTGAGACGCCACCCTTCGACGCTGGCCGGCGGCACATGACCGTGCAGCCAGAGCGGCGGGTGGAGGCGATCGAGCAGCCAGCGATACGCGCTGAACCCGACGTGATACGGGTCCGCGGCACGATCGCCGAGTCCGCGCGGCGGCGCATGGCTGACGATCACCACGGGCCGCCCCGTGCCGCCGAAGAGCCGGCGGCGGAGCTCGCCCCATGTCGCTCGAACGACGTCCGACCAGGCCGTGCCATCGTGGCGTCGCCGGTCGCCGTAGCGCAGGCCCGGCCACTCGAGCGCGAGGACCGGGATGCCGTCGACGACGTGCCAGCGGCCGGTCGCCAGCGGTTCCGGCGCAGCCTTGCCGACCGACTCCGCCCAGCGCCCGCCGCGGTCATGGTTGCCCCGGACGTACTCGACCGGCACGCCGAACGCGTCGCCAAGGAAGCCGAGGTAGTCGGGCTCCAGGTCGCCGGACCCGATGATCGAGTCGATGTGTCCAAGGTTGTCGCGGTTGACGGCGTGCTCGAGGGCCGGATCGATGTCGTCGGAGACCACGAGCCAGCGGATGGGCCGACCGTCGCGACCCGCGAATGGGCGCGCGTCCGGCCAGACCAGGCTGAGGCGACGGATCACGGCTTCGACGCGTCCTTGCCGGTCGACTCGGCCGTCGTCGCGCTCGAGCGCAGGGGCCGAGACGCCTCCACCACGCCCGCCAGCGAACCGAGCTCCTCGGTCCGCCGGCCGCCCGGCGGCACGAGCTCCACGACGGACGCATCGAGCGCGCGCTGGCCGGTGTACAGCGCGAGCGCGACGCGGTTGTGACCGTCGATGACCCAGTAGCCGTCCCCGTACTTCACGACGTCGATCGCGGGCAGATTCACGAGCTGGTCCTGCGCCCGCCGCAGCCGTTGCCAGCGTGCCGCCCAGTTGCGTCCCCTGAACCCCCTGAGCGGCAGGAAGTCTCCGCCGCGCTGGTCGCCACCCCCGACCGCGGTGCCCTTGATCTCGTCGACGTCGATCGTCCGCATCCCGATGTCGACCGGTCGGGCGCGCCTCGCCTCGGGATGCACCTCCGCGAGGGATGGCAACGGGACACGCCCCATCCGCCGCACGCGTCGGACGCGACTGCCGGGTAGCTCGCGGAGCCCGCTCGCCACGGCGCCGAGTGCCTGGTGGGCGCCTTCCACGATGGGCTCGGCGGCCGCGGCGGCACCGGCTCGCAGCCGGTCGAGCCGGCTCGGCGGGTCGGCCACGGCGTGCGGCTCGGATCGGCTCGGGTGCGGTGGACGGTTCGCCATGGTCGCTGGAGTGTGCGCCATCGTGCCGACGGACGCCCTCGGCGGGGCTCCGGGCAAAGGGATCGACGCGGTCGTGGGGTGGGCTGCCGCCACGACATCGCGTCGATCGTGCTGCGAGGGTCATGTCGACGAGGTCCGGGGCTGCCGGATCCCGCCACGCGGCCGCGGTGGTCGCGCTACGACGAGTCCCGCCGGATCACGGGCGATCGCCCCGAAGGGTGATGGCCCGTGCCGGCCGGTGGTGTTCGATCAGGCCTTGTCGAAAGCGGTCTTGACCGCGGGCGTGTTCAGGTAATAGATGATGATGCCGTCGATCACGATGCCGATGGCCTGGCTGACGATGCTCGCCCCGCCGACGATCAGGACGACGGCCCAGACGATCGACGCGATGAAGATGACCATCCCGAGCGACCACGCCCAGGGCTGGAGCGTCCAGGCGCCGTAGGCGAAGGCGATGCTCGCGATCGCGAGCACGATGCTCATGATGCCGATCAGACCGCCGAGGCCGAAGTACGCGGCGTTGCCCGT
>DASPHN010000238.1:0-8446 GCA_035629655.1 Saccharimonadales bacterium (SeqCode)
CAGGCGAACGTCAACCTCATCACCTGCGGCGGGCAGGCCACGATCCCGATCGTCGCCGCCGTCGCCCGCG
The DNA here is from genome assembly GCA_035629655.1 of Saccharimonadales bacterium (SeqCode). Lineage (GTDB taxonomy): Bacteria > Chloroflexota > Limnocylindria > Limnocylindrales > CSP1-4 > SPCO01. The sequence goes on from DASPHN010000238.1 coordinate 71, forward strand.
TCACGCCGGTCCCCTACGCCGAGATCGTCTCGACCGTGGCCTCGCGCTCGGCCGGACCGGGCACGCGCGCCAACATCGACGAGTTCACCGAGACGACGGCGGCCGGCCTGGTCTCGATCGGCGGGGCGGCCCACGGCAAGGCGATCATCATCCTGAACCCGGCATCGCCGCCCATCCTCATGCGCAACACCGTTTACTGCGCGCTCTCCGCGGGCGCCGATCAGGCCGCAGTGGAGTCGAGCATCGAGGCCATGGCTGCCGAGGTCGCGACGTACGTGCCGGGCTACCGGGCGAAGGGCATCGTCTTCGACGACGGGCCGTTCCGGACACCGGGCGGCGAGGCGGCCGGCCGCGTCACCGTCCTCCTGGAGGTCACCGGCAACGGCGACTACCTGCCGCCCTATGCGGGCAACCTCGACATCATGACCGCGTCCGCGGTCCGGGTCGGCGAGGGCATCGCGGCGCGGTTGGCGAGCGAGGTGCGAGCGTGACCTCGATGCCCTCGCCCGAGGTGGCCCTGGAGCCCCCGTCCGAGCCTCGCTTCCGCCTCACCGATTCGACGCTGCGGGACGGGAGCCACGCGCTCGCCCACCGCTATACGGCCGAGCAGGTCGCCGCCATCGCCGGCGCCCTCGACGCCGCTGGCGTGCCCGTCATCGAGGTCAGCCACGGCGATGGCCTGGGCGGCTCCTCGTTCAACTACGGCTTCAGCGCGCAGCCCGAGATCGACCTGGTCCGAGCCGCGGCCGCCGTCGTGAAGCGAGCGCGGCTGGCGGTCCTGCTGCTGCCCGGCATCGGGCTTGCCTCCGACCTCGAGGAGGTGCACGAGGCGGGCGTGTCGATCGCCCGGGTCGCGACCCACTGCACCGAGGCCGACATCGCGATCCAGCACCTGCGCACCGCGCGGGACCTCGGGATGGAGACGGTCGGCTTCCTGATGCTCGCCCACATGATCGAGCCCGACGCGCTGCTCGAGCAGGCCCGGATCATGGAGGACGCCGGGGCGCAGACCGTCTACGTGGTGGACTCGGCCGGTGCCATGACGACCCACGATGCCCGCGCCCGGGTCGCGGCCCTGAAGGGCGGGCTTCGGTCCGAGACGCAGGTGGGGATCCACGCCCACAACAACCTGAGCCTCGGCGTGTCCAACTCCATCGGCGCGCTCGAGGAGGGTGTCGACCAGGTCGACGCGTGCAGCCGGGGGCTGGGCGCGGGCGCCGGCAACTGCCCGACGGAGATCCTCGTCGCGGTCACGGACCGGCTCGGCTGGTCCTCCGGCGTCGACCTGATGGCCGTCATGGACGTCGCGGAGGACGTCGTCGCGCCGATCATGCCCCGCGAGCAGGTCATCAACCGCGCCGCCCTGACCCTCGGCTACGCCGGGGTCTACGGCTCGTTCCTGCTCCATGCGGAGCGGGCGGCGGAGCGCTTCGGGGTCGACGCCCGCGACATCCTCCTGGAGCTCGGCCGACGTCGGATCGTCGGCGGGCAGGAGGACATGATCGTGGACGTGGCGCTCGAGCTGTCGCGCCGGACCTGACGCCGGCTCAGCGACCCGGCACGGCCCGCAGCATCGCCTTCGCGCCGACGGTGACGTACGAGCCTTCGGAGCCGAGGCCGATGAACCTGAAGCCGAGCTCGAGGTGGGCCGGCAGCACGGCCGTGTCGTACAGGAGGATGCCCGCCGCCTTGCCGTGGCGGTCGCACCCGGCGACGACGGTCCGCAATGCATCGAGGTACGTGGGGTCGTCGAAGCGGCCGGGAACCCCCAGGCCGTGCGACAGATCGGCGGGTCCGACGAACAGGACGTCGACGCCGTCGGTCGCGGCGATCTCGTCGGCCTCGGCGACCGTCCCGGGCGACTCGATCTGCACGATGCCCACGACCCGCTCGTTGACGATCCGGGCGACGTCGCCGTGGGCGAGCGTGCCCATGTCGGCGCCGCGTGTCCGCAGTGCCACGCCGCGCACCCCGACCGGCGGGTACTTCAGGTACCCGACCGCCTCGCGGACGCCCTCGGCGGACTGGAGCTGGGGCAGCATGATGCCGGCAGCCCCAAGATCCAGGGCTCGACCGACGCGCAATCGTTCGGCGCTCTGGGGCCGGACGATGGCCGCCATCGGCGTCGTCCCGACCGCGTACAGGAGAGCGAGCAGGTCGCCCTCGGTCGCCGTGCCGTGCTCGAGGTCGAGGACGACCCAGTCGAAGCCGGCCTGGCCGAGCAGCTCGGCGGCGAGGGGCGAGGCGAGGTCACTGAACGCGCCGATGAGCGTGTCGCCGGCGAGGATGCGCGATCGAAGGTCGGTCATGCGCCGATGATGCACGGCCGCGGTGGCGGCCGTCGAGCGATCGGGGTCAGGGAGTGTTGACCAGCCCGGTCGTGTCCACGACCTCGAGGTCGCGCCCCGTGATGTCGTCGAGCTCCTGCATGACGTCGTCGTCGAAGCGCGGGTCGCTCATCCCTGAGACGTACCAGGGCGAGCCGTTGTCGGCGAGGATCATCCCGTAGCGCTTGAGCGCGTCGGCGATGACCCGGGCGTGAGACGAGAGGCCGGAGGTGTCGTACGTGGCCTTGAGCCGGACGCGGAGGCCCATGGGCGGCAGCGACGCAGCGGTGGACGAGCTCGCATGGTGGCGAGCCGGATAGAGGTAGCTCTTGCGAGTCTCGTCGGTGGTGAACCGCAGGGCGTGGCGGATCGCGCCGGCCGCGACCTCGTCGTAGCGGACCAGACCGGGCAGGATCGGCAGTCCGGCGGCGTCCGCGCTGGTCCAACCGGCGGGGCGCAGCCCGTTGGAGCGCAGGTCCCAGGTCGCGCCGCTGCCGGCCGTCCACCTGCCGTTCATCTTGCGTGCGGCGAACAGCTCGTAGAGCTGGCACAGGTCCTGGTCGACCATGAGGATGTGAGCATCGGAGCCGCCTTCGATGCGCGGTGCCGTCGGGATCGGATAGCCGACGTGGTCTGACTCGTCGGCGTAGGTGAAGGTCACCGTGGACCGCGGCGTCGCGCTCGTGACGAGCTGGTACGGGATGCCGTAGCCGGCGTACGAGCCGAAATCCATGTGCAGTCCGCGATCCAGGCCGATGGCCGAGATCATCGTGGCCGAGTTCGCGGCGACGCCCCGCCCGTCGACGCGGACGTTCCAGACGTTGCCGGCCGGGAAGACCGGACAGGCTGGCGCGCCAGGGAGCGCCGGCGCCGACGACAGCCCGGTCGTGGGGTGGCTCGCGGGGTCTCGTGGGTCCTTGCCGGCGGTCACCTCGGCGCCGTCCTCGTAGCCATCGCCGTCGGAGTCGATCCGGCGCGGATGGGTCCCGGCCGCCTGCTCGGCGCTGGTGGTCAGCCCGTCCCGATCGGGATCCTCGCGGCCATCCTTCAGTCCGTCCGTGTCGCTGTCGACGTGGCGTGGATGGGTGCCGGCCAGGGACTCGGTGCGGTTGCTGAGCCCGTCGCCGTCGGTGTCCTCGCCGTCATCACGCAGGCCGTCGCCGTCGCTGTCCTGGACGTGTGGGTTCGTTCGGGCCAGGTACTCGAACCGATTCGTCAGCCGGTCGTGATCGGGGTCCTCGAGCCCATCCGCGAGACCGTCGCGATCCGTATCGGCGCGGGTCGGGCTCGTCCACGACTGGTCCTGCTCGAAGGTGTCCGGCAGGCCGTCGCCGTCCGTATCCCCCGTCGCGGCAGACGCCGGCCCGGTCACGGCCAGCGCGGCGACGAGCACGACGACGACGATGGGCGCCACAGGACGGCGCGGGGCGCGGACGACCGACATACCCCGAGGATGGCCGACGACCCACACCGTGCCGAGGGCCCGGAGGTCCCACGGGTCGCCGACCGGCGGTCCGGTGGCGGCGCGCACCGGTGCCGGGTCGCATGGGCGGATCAGTCCGGGAAGGCCTCCGGTCCGCGCTCGCTGAGCTCGCGTGCCTCGCCGGCCGCGTCTTCGGGGGGCAGCCAGCTGTACGGGTAGCGGTCGTCCTCGAGCGCAGCCGCCTGGCGGGTCAGTCGCAGCGGATGGAAGGTGTCGACCATGACCGCCAGCTCCTCCGTTCGCTCCTTGCCGATGGATGCCTCCGCCGTGCCGGGGTGCGGGCCGTGCGGGATGCCCGCGGGGTGGAGCGTGAACGAGCTGATGCCGACCCCTCGCCGGCTCATGAAGTTGCCGGCCACGTAGTAGATGACCTCATCACTGTTGATGTTGGAGTGGTTGTACGGGGCCGGGATCGACAGCGGGTGATAGTCGAACTTGCGCGGCACGAACGAGCACACGACGAAGTTCCGCGCGGCGAAGGTCTGGTGGACCGGCGGAGGCTGATGGACGCGACCGGTGATGGGCTCGAAGTCGCCGATGTTGAAGGCGAACGGCCACAGGTAGCCGTCCCAGCCGACGACGTCGAACGGGTGGTGTCGGTAGTGATAGGCGGTCAGCCGCGAGCGCATCTTCACGTGGACCACGAAGTCGCCCTCGTCGGTCCGCGGCTCGGCGAGCTCCGGGGCACGGATGTCGCGCTGCGCGTACGGGGCATGCTCGAGCAGCTGGCCGTAGTCATTGCGGTACCGCTTGGGCGCTTCGATCTCCGACGGGCACTCGAGATAGAGCATCCGTTGCGCGACACCGGCGTCGGGCTCCAGCCGCCACGTCGTGCCGATGGGCAGGACCAGGTAGTCGCCCGGACCGTAGGGCAGTGGGCCGAAGACCGTGTCGAGCAGCCCGGTCCCCTCGTGGATGTAGAGGACCTCGTCGCCCTCCCCGTTCCGGTAGAAGACCCCGTCGGGCATCGCGTCGGCGGGCCGCGCGACGCCCATGACGATGTCGTGATTGAAGAACAGCGGGATGCGCCCGGTGACGGCATCGCCGTGCGGCTCGATCCCGGCCGCATCGATGAGCCGGTGGTGGTGGTAGCCGTCGTCGGCTTCCTCGAGGGTGATCGTCGTCAGCGGCTCGATGCGATGGGTCCGGGTCGGTGGGACGACGTGATACAGCAGCGACGAGCGCCCGGTGAAACCCTCGACGCCGAAGAGCTCCTCGGCATAGAGCGACCCATCGGGGGCGCGGTGCTGCGTGTGGCGCTTGGGCGGGACGTTGCCCCGCGCGACGTAGAACATCGTCGCCATCCTCCGTGAGCTTCGAGGCTACCGAGTCTACGGCGCGGGGTCAGGTCTCGACCGGGGCGCGCCGCTCCAGCAGCACGACATCGCGCCAGCGCCCGGTCCGGTCGCGGCCCATCGCATGCTGGACGCCGACCTGGCGGAACCCCGCTCGAGCATGCAGGGCGAGACTGGCCGCGTTCTCGGCCATGACGCCCGCCAGCAGGGTCCAGAACCCGGCTGCCTCCGACGCGGGCACGACCGCCGAGAGCAGGGCCGACCCGATGCCGCGGCCACGGGCATCGGCGGCGACGTACACGCTCTCCCAGGCGACGCCGCTGTAGACCCGCCGCGAGGAGTAGGCCGTCAGGGCCACCCAGCCGAGGACCGGGCCACCCGCCTCGCCCCGTGCCACGAACCGGCAATCAGGCCGATGGGACCGGTCGAAGTGGTCCCAGTCGGGCGCCTCTCGCTCCAGCGTCGCGTCGCCGGTCGCGATGCCCTCGCTGTAGATGCGCCGGACCTGCGGCCAGTCGGCGGCGGTCATGGACTCGACCAGGACGGCGTCGTGCTCGCTCATCGGCTGAATCATCACACGCTGGCGAGGGGGCATTCGTCGCGGTCGGACATCGTCATCCGTCGATGTCCGGCGTCCTCGAGCAGGGGTACGGTTCGTCCGAACCAGGGACACCACGCGATCCTCCACCGAAGCCGGCTTGCTGGGGCGAGCCGGCTTCGACGCTTCCCCCGGCCACGACGTCCCTTAGCTGGGTCGGGCCGCAACGGGCGAGCGCAGACGACCCAGTCGCTCGACCTCGAGGACGACCTCGTCGCCAGGCTCGAGGTACCGACCGAGCGTCGAGTCCCGGACCTCGAGCAGGCAGCCGGTCCCGACCGTGCCCGAGCCGAGCAGGTCGCCCGGCCGAAGGTGGACGTCGGCCGAGGCGCGCTCGACCATCTGGCCGAACGAGAACTGCGCATCGGACCAGGTGCCGCGGCTCGTCTCGACGCCATTCACGGCGGCCGTCATCGCGAGGTCGTAGCCGGTCCCGCTGCGCGCGTTCGCCAGTTCGTCGGGCGTGACGAGCCAGGGCCCGATCGTGGTCGCGAAGTCCTTTCCCTTGGCCGGTCCCAACCTCACGCTCGTCTCATCGCGCTGGAGATCCCGTGCCGACCAATCGTTCATGACGACGTAGCCACCGATCGCCTCCTCGCCCCGCTCGGCCGGGAGATCGATCGCCGGCGTGTCGATGATCGCCGCGACCTCGAGCTCGTAATCGAGCTCCTGGCTGCCATGGGGAGCGTGGACCGCGTCGTCAGGGCCGCGGATCTCCGACGTGTTCGAGAAGTAGAAGATCGGCAGTCGATACCAGGCCTCGGGAACCTCGCCGCCGCGGCGTTCCCACATCGTCCGGACGTGCCCTTCGAACGCGTAGAAGTCGCGCAGCGACGGCGGCTGGAGGACCGGCGGCCCGAAACGCAGCGTCCCGGCGTCCAGGAGTGCGTCGTCATCACCGTCCGGATCGGGTCGCGCGTCGAAGCCCTCCACCAGCTCGCTCAGCGATGCGATGCGCAGGCCGCGCGCCAGGTGGGCGTCGAGCGTCGTCACCGGCTGGCGGAAGAGCACGGCGTCGTGGGCCAGCTCGGGACGCGCGGCCACGGCTCGCCGCCGGGCCACCTCGAGATCCAGCCAGGCCGTTGGTGTCGATGCCGTCCCGGTCGCGGCCGCCAACCGCCACGGCGCCCCGGCGGGTGCCGCGCGCTCGCGGACGTGGGCGAGGCGCATCAGCTTCAGACCCTTGGTTCAGGCCGGGACGAAGGTCAGCGGCTGGGTCCCCTCCAGCACGAGTCGGCCCTCGGCGTCGACGGACCAGCCGGTGGCCGCCTGCAGGGCGCCGAGGAAGGCGGACTCCGTCGCGTCCTGCTCGCCGCCGCAGGCCATCTTCGTGGAGATGAGCGGCCCGAAGGCGATCGTCGCGCCGTCGATCGTGTACGTGCCGTTGTAGGTGTTGCACCCGGCGTTGCCGGAGGCGGATCCATCGGCGCCGAACTCCAGCGTCGGGACGACGTCGGCCACCGGCGCGTCGCCGATCGATGCCAGCAGCCAGCTCGTCCCGGGCAGCGCCACGGCCGCGTCTGCCGACGCCGCGGGCGACGCGCCGGCCGCGGCGGCGGGCTCCGCCACCATGTCGGCTCGTCCGCGCAGCTCGAGCGAGCCGCTCTCGGCCAGCTCCCAGTTCGTCGCCCCCGTCAAGGCGGCCGTGAAGGCCTGCTCCTGGGCGTTCCGCGCGGGCTCGCAGGCCATCATCGTCGTGGCCAGCTCGGGGCCCACCTCGATCTTGTCGCCGTCGGTCATGAACCGGCCGGTGTAGGTATTGCAGCCGGTCGTGCCGCTCACCGCGCCATCGGCGGCGAAGGCGATGGTCGGCCGGGCCTCGACGATGGTCGGCGCACCGGCGATCGAGACGACCGTCCAGGACGTGTCGGCCAGGCCGCCATTGGCGTTGTCGCTGCCGACGCTGCAGGCGACGGCGGTGACCCCGACGAGCAGGGCGGTGGCAAGGAGTCGAGCGATGCGCACTGGGAGCAACCTCCGGAGGGCAGCGCCGGTCGGTCGACCGGCGGGGAGCAGGGTCATCGAGGTCGACGACCGAGAACGAGGACGGGGAAGGCAGATGGGCGGTTCCGACGACGATCCGCCGCGAGGAGGATACGCGGCCGGGCCGGGGCAGGTCTCAGCCGGGCTTCAGGACCATCAGCCACACGAGCACGAGCATGCCGACGGTCCCGATCGCCAGCAGGATCTCGGGCCGCTTCGTGTCGAGCAGCGCGGCGAGCTCCTCCTGGGTCGCGGTCGGAGGACCGGGCGGCTTGCCGGGCGCCTCGATGCCGACCGCCTCGCGCACCCGCCGGTAATACGGCGTCGCGACGCCGTACATGGCTCCCACCACGAGCACGAGCACGACGATCGACGCGATGATCCAGGGCTGCGTCCAGAGGTTCCCGGCAGCCGCCGCGCCGAGGCCGCCGACGGCCAGCAGCAGGAGCCCGATGTACATGGGGCCCATCGCCATCGAGCTGGCGTCGAGGGCACCCTGCACCGCCTGCGGCTGGGCGACGGCCCGCATCCGGAAGGCGGCGAACATCGACACACCGTGCGAGACGGCGAAGATGACGAGCCCGATGAGGTGGACGAACACGAACCACGGATACAGCGACGCCATGGGTCCCTCCCTGATGGGTGCCGGTGGCGACGAGGATAGCGACCGGTCGTCCCCTCGGGAATGGG
>DASPHN010000239.1:0-3302 GCA_035629655.1 Saccharimonadales bacterium (SeqCode)
CGGACCGGCGACGGCGCGCCAGGACGGTCGTCCGTGGGACCTCGTGATCTTCGAGGGGACGCTGCCCACGACGCTGCCATCGTCGCCGATCCTGGCCATCGCCCCGCCGCGGTCGAGCGCCCTCGGTGACGTGACCGGGACGCTGACGAACCCGGGCATCGGGTCGCTCGATCCGGCCGAGCCGGTGCTCCGCTACGTCGACCTCGCGACGACCCACATCTCCGAGGCGACGAAGCTCGCCCTGCCCGATTGGGCGCGAACGATCATCCCCGGGCCGCGCGGTGCGCCGCTGCTCTACGCGGGCGACCGGGCGGGTCTGCCGACCGCGGTCCTCGCGTTCGAGCCGCGCCGCTCGGACCTCCCCCTCCAGGTCGCGTTCCCGATCCTGTTGGCCAACCTGACCGGTGAGCTGCTCGGCGGCTCCGCCGCGCCGACCGAGGCCGTCGAGCCTGGCAGCCCGGTCGAGCTCGTGATCCCGCCCGGCGCCATCGGCCTGACGGTCACGAGCCCGGACGGCACGGAGACCGAGCTCGCCCCGGCATCGAGCACGAGCGCCACCGTGACGTTCGCCTCGACCGGGACACCGGGCATCTACACGGTCACCCCGGTCGCCGATCCGGCCGCCTCGCCGGATCCGTCCGCGGCCGGTGGTGCGGCAAGTGCCCGCCCGACAGCGTCGGGCACTGCTCGTCCCAGCGGCTCGGCCGCTGGCGGGCTCGGCGCCTCGCCGGCCCCATCCGCGCCGCCGGACGATCCACTGGCGCCCGTCCGCTTCGCCGTGGACCTGTTCGACGTGGACGAATCGACGATCGCCCCGGGCTCGGTGGCGCTGATCGAAGGACTCGGCCGGACGGCGACCGGCTCTCCCGGTCCGGGCGCGAGCGGCGAACCGACGACCGGCGCCGCCACGACCCGGCCCACCACGCGCGATGAGCTGTGGGTGCCGATCGTGCTGATCATCCTGCTCGTCCTGTGCGTCGAGTGGGCGCTCTACCACCGCGACGCCCTGGTGAAGCTGCGACGGCAGTTCTCGACCCGGTTCGGGCGCGATACGAGTGGGACCGCGTGATGGGCCTGTCCTTCGACGCGCCCCTCGCACTCCTCCTGCTGATCCCGGCCCTCGCGATCACGATCGTCCTGTACCTCGGCGCCCGCCGGCGTCTCGGTGCCGGCCGACGCCGCACCGCGCTCGTCGTTCGCACCGTCCTCCTCACCGCCCTCGTCCTCGCCCTGGCCGGCTTCCGGCTGATCCTGCCCGTCGACCGCCTCGCGACGGTCTTCGTCGTGGACCTTTCGGACTCCGTGGGCAACGCCGGGCGCGAGGACGCGCTGGCGTTCCTGCGCGAGACGCTCGAGGTCATGCCCGACGACGACGTCGCCGGCATCGTCGCGTTCGGCAAGGAGGCCCTCGTCGAGCGGCTGCCATCGGAACTCGAGGACATCGACCGCATCGCGTCCACGCCCGTCACCTCATCGACCGACATCGGCGCGGCTCTGCGACTTGCCTCCGCCCTCTTCCCCGACGACGCCCAGAAACGGATCGTCCTGCTGTCCGACGGCAACGACACGACCGGTGGCGGCCAGGCCGAAGCGGCACTCGCCGCCACCCGCGGCGTCCGCGTCGAGACTCGGCTGATCGGCCTCGGCGACACCGAGGAGGTCCTCGTCGAGCGGCTCACGACGCCATCGACCGCCAGGCTGGGCGAGACGATCGAGGCCGTCGCCGAGATCCGCTCGTCGATCGCGCAGCCGGCCACCGTCCGGCTGTTCGCCGACGGCGAGCAGGTCGCCAGCCAGACCGTGCAGCTCGATGCCGGCGTCACCCGGATCGCGTTCGACGTCAAGCCGACCGACGCGCGCCTGCACACGTTCCGCGTGGTCGTCGAGGCGGGCCAGGACACGTTCAGCCAGAACGACCGAGCCGATTCGTTCACGGTCGTCAAGGGCGAGCCGCGGACGCTCGTGCTGGCCGGCGATGCGACGGTCGCCCGCGAGCTCGTGGACGGCCTCGAGGCACAGCGCCAGCAGGTCGATTCGATCGTCCCGGAGGCCCTGCCGACCGACTTCGCGGACCTCGTGACGTACGACAGCATCGTCCTCGTCGATGTCCCGCGGATCCGCCTCTCGGATCGTCAGCTCGCCGCACTCCAGGTCTATGTCCGCGACCTCGGCAAGGGCCTGGTGATGATCGGCGGCCCCGACAGCTATGGCGCGGGTGGCTACCAGAAGACGCCGCTCGAGGAGACCCTGCCGGTCGACATGGGGGTCAAGGATCGCCAGAAGCAGCCGGATGTCGCGCTGGTCGTCGTCATCGACCAGTCCGGCTCCATGGACGCCTGCCATTGCAACTCGTTCGACGGCGGCCAGGGCGGGGGGACGGGCATGGGTGGTGTCCGCAAGGTCGACATCGGCAAGGAGGCCATCCTGCGCGCGGCCGCCGCGCTGACCGAACGCGACGAGCTGGGCGTCGTGAGCTTCAACGAGCAGGCCCACTGGGTCGTGCGGACCCAGCCGCTCGGCGGCGTGACCGACCTGCAGGGCTCCATCGCCGGCATCCAGCCGGTCGGCCAGACGAACATCTTCGCCGGCCTGGAGCAGGCGGTCGAGTCCCTCGAAGGCGCGACGGCGACCCGGCGCCACATCATCCTGCTGACCGACGGCTGGTCGAGCTCGGGGCAGTACGACGCGATCGTCGACCGGATGCAGGCCGCCGGGATCACGCTCTCCACGGTGGGCGCGGGAGGTGGCTCGAATCCGTTCCTCGAGAACCTCGCCAAGCAGGGCGGCGGGCGGTTCTACGACGCAGCGAACCCGGGCAGCATCCCGGACATCTTCCTCAAGGAGACGCAGCAGGTCTCCGGCCAGCAGATCATCGAAGAGCCGTTCTTCCCGATCAAGACGTCGTCGTCGCCGATCCTGCGCGGGGTCGAGGACGATGGCCTGCCCCGCCTGCGGGGCTACAACGGCACGACGGCCAAGCCGGCCGCACAGACCGTGCTCGTCACCGCCCGCGACGATCCGCTCCTTGCCCAATGGCAGTACGGCCTCGGCCGGTCCGTCGCGTGGACATCGGACTCGACCGGGCGCTGGGCGCGCGACTGGCTGGCCTGGGACGGGTTCTCGCGGTTCTTCAGCCAGCTCGTGTCCTGGACGTTCCCCGGCGAGGAGACCGGCGGCATCGAGGCGAGCTTCCGGACGAACGGCAACCAGACGACGCTGCACGTCGAGAGCGTCGAGAACGATGGCTCGCCGCGCGACTTCTACTCCACGTCGGCGGCGGTGGTCGGCCCGGACCTGCTGCC
>DASPHN010000240.1:0-2765 GCA_035629655.1 Saccharimonadales bacterium (SeqCode)
GGTCGTGCCCGTGACCACGTTCGGGATCTCGGCGAGGCGGCGGCCGACCGCGATCTGCGCCGCGACCCGGGCGATCGGGTAGCCCGTGGCCTTGCTCGCCAGCGCGCTCGAGCGCGAGACCCGGGGGTTGACCTCGATGACTGCGTACTCGGTGGAGTCGGGGCTGAGCGCGAACTGGACGTTGCAGCCACCCTCGACGCCGAGCGCCCGGATGATGGCGAGCGCGGCACTGCGCAGCCGCTGATGGACGGCATCGGTCAGGGTCTGGACAGGCGCGACGACGATCGAGTCGCCGGTGTGGACGCCGAGCGGGTCGACGTTCTCCATCGAGCACACGGCGATGCACGTGTCGTCGGCGTCGCGCATGACCTCGTACTCGATCTCCTGCCAGCCGACGAGGCACTTCTCGACCATGACCTGGCGGATGGGGCTCGACCGCAGGCCCGTCCGCACGATCTCGCGGTAGGCGGCCTCGGTCTCGACGATGCCGCCCCCAGTGCCCCCGAGCGTGTACGCCGGGCGGACGATGGCCGGCAGCCCGATCTCCCGCAGCGCGGCTTCGATGTCCTCGTCGTCCTCGACGATCCAGCTCGGGGCGTAGGGCTGGTCGATCCGGTCGAGCAGGTCGCGGAACGCCTCGCGATCCTCCGCCATGTGGATCGCCTCGAGCGGCGTTCCCAGGAGCTTGATGGGATGGCGCTCGAAGACGCCGGCCTTCGCCAGCTGTGTGGCCAGGTTCAACGCCGTCTGGCCCCCGAGGCCGGCAAGGAGGCCCTCCGGCTGCTCCCTGGCGATCACGGCCTCGACCGCCTCGACGGTCAGCGGCTCGAGGTAGATCACGTCGGCGACCTGGGGGTCGGTCATGATCGTGGCCGGGTTCGAGTTGATGAGGATCGTGCGCACGCCCTCGGCCCGCAGCGCGCGGCAGGCCTGCGTCCCGGCGTAGTCGAACTCGGCGGCCTGGCCGATGACGACCGGGCCGCTGCCGAGGATGAGGACCGACGCCGGCTTCGGGCCGGGTGGCGTCACGGACGCTCCCCGCGAGCCGCCGCCACGAACCGATCGAAGACGGCGAGCGCGTCGAGCGGTCCCGGCGCCCCCTCGGGGTGGTATTGGACGGTCTCGATGGGCTTCTCGGCGTGGCGGAGGCCCTCGACGGAGCGGTCGTTCAGGTTCACTTGGCTGACCCGGAACCCGGAGGCGCTCGGGAGCGAGTCGCCGACCACCTGGACCTCGTGGTTCTGGGCCGTGACCTGGACCAGGCCGAGCTCGACGTCCTGGACCGGGTGGTTCGCCCCGTGATGGCCGAACCGGAGCCGGCGCGTCTCGGCCCCGGCGGCGCGGCCCACGATCTGATGGCCGAGGCAGATGCCCAGCATGGGTCGCCCGTCGTCGATCACGGCACGGGCCAGGTCGACCTGCGGCTGGAGACGTGCCGGATCGCCCGGCCCGGGCGACAGGATCACGCCGTCGACGTCGCTCGAGAGGATCTCGCCGGCGGACGCCGTGTGGGGAAAGACCCGCACGCGTGCGCCCCGGTGGCGCATGGCCCGGACGATGTTCGACTTCAACCCGAGGTCCACGATGCCGACGAGCGGTCCACCCTCGCTGGGGTCCCCGAACTCGGTGATGGCCGGTGGCGAGACCTGACCGACGAAGTCCTGGTCCTCCCAGCGCGGCACATCGCGCGCGGCCGCCCGCGCCGTCTCGGGGTCCGTCTCGTGCGGCGCGGTGACCAGCCCCCGAAGACAACCGTTCGCGCGCAGGTGGCGGGCGAGCGCGCGCGTATCGACACCGGCGATGGCCGGGATGCCGGCGCCGCGCAGCAGCGAGGCAAGCTGGCGCGCGTCGTCGAGGACGGCGGCGGTCGCGTTCGCGACGACCAGCGCGCGCAGCCACGGACGGGCGGACTGGTCATCGAAGGCGAGCCGACCATAGTTGCCGATGAGTGGATAGGTCATGACCACCACCTGCCCGGCGTATGAGGGGTCCGTGCAGACCTCCTGGTAGCCCGTCTGGCTGGTGTTCACGACGAGGTCGCCACCGGCGGCGACCGGAGCCCCGAAGGCCACTCCGGGGAAGACGGTCCCATCCTCGAGCGCCAGCAGCGCGGGCCCGAGATCCCCGATCCGGGGATCGACGATCGCCGAGGCGCGTGGCGGCGGTGGGACGATCACGCGACGGCGGTCCCAACAAAACACCCACCCGCCGCATGGGCGTGGTGGGCGAGGGCGTGCGCGGTCATCTGAGCCTCCTTCGCCGGCCTCTCGGGACCGGTACGCCCGCCTCACAGGACGGGCCATGAAAGGACGTCGTCAGGGTAGCACTTCGGGCCCGGCCGGCGCCGCGATGGGTGGTCGCCGTCAGTCGGCGGCCGGGATCTCGGCCAGGCCGCGGAAGACCCGCTTCCCGAGCCGCTCGGCCACCTCGACCATCCGGTCGGCGCCGGCCGACGGGCCACCGATCCGCAGCACACCGTCACATCGGGTGAGGACTCGTTCGGCGATCGGGTGGAAGATCTCCTCGAAGGGCGCGTCGCCGATCGTGGCCGAGCCCGCTGCCTCGATGAGGGGCAACGCGAACCACTCGCCCATGACGGGCAGATGGCCGAGCCGGAAGAGCGCCAACGATGCCTCGGTCATCGCATCGACGTTGGCCTGGATGCGGAGTGGGTCGTCGTCGGTGCTGGAGCGGTACGGACCGTCCACGAGGATCATCAGCGGGTGCATCGAGCGGATCGTACCGTCGCCGCGTCGGCCTGACCG
>DASPHN010000241.1:0-2705 GCA_035629655.1 Saccharimonadales bacterium (SeqCode)
CGTGCTGCGCGGCTCCCCGCTCGTCCGGCCGCGGACCGTCAGCATGCCATTTGGTCCCATGGGCATGCCGGCCGCGACCAGCGGCTTGGCGACGCGGTTGAAGAACGGAACGACGCGAGGGACGGATCTTCGGGTCATCATCGGTCACATCCTCTTGTGATGGCGTGTCATGCATGGTGGAACCCGCTCGACGCGCCGATGTGACAAGGACCCCGATGACCGACCCGACCAGCGACCAGGAATGGCTTGCGCAGCGCTTCGAAGCCCACCGCTCGCACCTGCGCGGCGTGGCCTACCGGATGCTCGGCTCGCTGGACGAGGCGGACGACGCCGTCCAGGAAGCGTGGGTCCGACTGAGCAGGACGGATACCAACGACGTCGAGAACCTGCGTGCCTGGCTGACCACGGTCGTCGGTCGCGTCTGCCTGAACCAGCTGCGCACCAGGCGGACGCGTCGTGAGACGCCGCTCGAGGTGCACGTGCCGGATCCGATCGTCGGTCCGCTGGGAGGCGGCGGCCCGGAGGACGAGGCGCTCCTGGGCGACTCGATCGGCCTGGCGCTCCTGACCGTCCTCGAGTCACTCACGCCCGCAGAGCGTGTCGCGTTCGTCCTGCACGACGTGTTCGCGATCCCGTTCGACGACATCGCGCCGATCGTCGGCCGCTCCAGTACCGCGACGCGTCAGCTCGCGAGCCGTGGTCGCCGTCGTGTCCAGGGGGCACGGGTCCCCGACGCGGACCTCGAGGGTCAGTGGGCGGTGGTCGATGCCTTTCTGGCGGCGTCGCGCGACGGCGACTTCGGGCGCCTTCTTGCGGCATTGGATCCCGATGTCACCCTACGGTCCGACGGCGGAACGTCCCGTCCGGGCCTGGTGACGCTGGTCCGCGGAGCGCAGGCCGTGGCCACGAACGCGATGACGTTCCGGCGGGTCGCCACGAGTGCCACCCGAACACTGGTCAACGGGCTCCCCGGTGGGGTCGCGTGGGCGCCGGACGGTCGCCCATTCGCGGTCCTCTCGTTCACGGTGGTTGCCGGTCGGATCGTCGAGATCGACGTCCTTGCTGACCCGGAGCGTCTTGCCCGACTGCACCTGGAGGCCGTCCGCTAGCCAAGGCGTGGCGTGTTGATGACGATCCGCTGGCGGACCACGTCCGGGTCAAGCCATCGAGGTTCGCTCCCCTGCCCCGGGGTCGAATGAGCATCGGGCGACAGCAGTACCCTCACGCCGTGCCAACCCCAAGGATCAGCCTCGTCGTGCTCGTGGCCGCCGTCGTCAGCCTCGTCGCCGGCTGCTCCGGACCTGATCGCAGTTCCTCGCTGCCGGCGATCCCCTCCCCTTCTGCCGACCCCACGAGCGCCGCGTCGCCAGGAATCGTGGGTGCGCACGTCCGCGTCAGCGGTCTGTGGAGCGGACCCGAGTTCGACAGCTTCGTCGCCGTCAAGTCGGCCTGGGAGCAGGAGACCGGTGCGGTCGTCGACTGGGAGCCGTCGACCGACCTCCAGCGCACGCTGGCGGATCAGGTGGAGGCAGGTGATCCACCGGACATCGCCATCCTGCCGAACCTGGCGTTGATGCACCGGCTCGCCGAGGAGGGCACGCTCGTCCCGCTCGACGCAGTCCTGGACATGCAGGCGATCAGCCGCGAGTACGCCCCGGCATGGATCGACCTCGGTCGCCACGCCGGGTCGCTCTACGGGATCTTCTACAAGATCACGAGCAAGGCCACCGTCTGGTACGACCCCGAGGCCTTCGCGGCCGCCGGATACGCCGTTCCCGCGACGTGGGACGAGATGATCGAGCTGGCCGACCGGATCGTCGCGGACGGCCGCACGCCGTTTTCGATCGTGGCGGCGCAGGGTCCAGCGAACGGATGGGCGCTCACCGACTGGATCTCGGAGATCGTCCTGAACGACTGCGGGCCTGCCCTGTACGACCGCTGGATCGCCGCGGAGGTGCCCTGGAACGAGCCGTGCATCCGGACGTCCTTCGTGCGCTTCCTTGGGATCGTTTCTGCGAATGGGTATGTCGTCGGCGGCACCGAGCGGGTCGTCGCCACCGGTGACGACGTCGGTGCCGACCCCCTGTACACCGACCCGCCGACCGCCTACCTCTACCCGTTCGCGTCGTTCGCGCAGGCGTTCATCGCCGATCACTTCCCGGACCTCGAACCGGGCACCGACTACGACGTCTTCCCGTTCCCGACGATCGATCCGCAGCACCAGGGCGCCGTCACCGTGGGCGCCGATGTCCCGGTGATGGTCCGCGACACGCCGGCCGCGCGCGCGTTCATGGCGTACCTCGCGGGAGCGTCGGCACAGGAAGCGTGGATCCGGCTCGGTGGCTTCACGTCGGTGAACCGCAGCGTGTCCCCCGACACGTACCCGGATCCGGTCGCCCGGCGCGTGGCCGAGGAGCTTGCCGGTGCGACCATCGTCCGGTTCAGCGCCGGGGACATGATGCCGCCGACGCTCCAGCGCGCGTGGTGGGAGGCGATGCTGGAGCTCGTCCAGGACCCGAAGCAGCTGGACGCGATCCTCGATCGCCTGACCGCGGTGGCGGGGGACGCTCGATAGCTCAGGCGGGCGTGGTCGCCCCGTGGGCCGATGAGTTTCGGTGCGACGAGCAGTCACAGATTCGACGACCACGTATCGGAGGACGTTTCTTGAGGCTCCTGCTCACATCGGCCGGCATCACGAATGCCAG
>DASPHN010000242.1:0-27152 GCA_035629655.1 Saccharimonadales bacterium (SeqCode)
CGGGCATCGCCACGCAGTTCGTGCTCGACGGCATCCTTGCGAAGGAGGGCGAGAGCCGGCAATCGCTCGGCCGTGAGCGCTATCTCGAGCGGATGGTCGCGTTCTCGGATTCGACGAGGCCGGTCATCCTCGGCCAGCAACGGCGCGTCGGTGCCTCCGCCGACTGGGGCCGCCTCCGCTACACGATGGATGAGGGCTCGGCCACGGCCGTCCGCCACGCGTTCGACCGGCTGTACCGATCCGGACTGGCCTATCGGACCGAGGCGCTCGTGAACTGGTGCCCGGGCTGTCGCACGAGCGTCAGCGACCTGGAGGTCATCCCGACCCCGGAGACCGGCACCCTCTGGTCGGTCCGCTACCATCTGGTCGACGAGACGACCGGCCAGCCCGAGACGGGCGATGACGCGACGATCACGGTCGCGACCACCCGACCGGAGACGATCCTGGGTGACACGGCCGTGGCCGTCCACCCGGACGACGCTCGATATCGCAGGCTCGTCGGGCGACGGGTCCGCATCCCGTTCGTCGAGCGCGACGTGCCGATCATCGCGGACGAGTCCGTCGACCCGGCGTTCGGCACGGGGGCCGTGAAGATCACCCCGGCCCATGACCCGAACGACCACGCGACCGGCCTCCGCCATGGCCTGCCCGCGCCGACGATCCTCGCCGACGACGGATCGATCGCGAACACGGGGACGCCGTACGACGGCCTCGACCGATTCGAGGCGCGGCGACGGATCGTGGCCGACCTCGAGTCGCGTGGCGATCTGGTCGCGTCGACGCCGCACGAGATGATCGTGGGTCGCTGCCAGCGCAGCAACGACGTGCTCGAGCCGCGGCTCAAGACACAGTGGTTCATCCGGATGGCCGGTCCCGCGGCGCGGGCCCTGGAAGCGTCCCGATCGGGTCGGTTGCGCATCCTGCCCGAGCGATTCGAGAAGACCTGGGAGCACTGGCTCACGAACATCCGCGACTGGAACGTGAGCCGACAGCTGTGGTGGGGCCACCGCATCCCGGCCTGGTACTGCCCGGACGGCCACGTGACGGTCTCGGTCGAGCCGACGGGTCCGACGGCGTGCGAGGCCTGCGGCCGTCCGGCGGCCGAGCTGCAGCAGGACCCCGACATCTTCGACACCTGGTTCAGCAGCGGTCTGTGGCCGTTCTCGACCCTCGGCTGGCCGGCCGACACGGCCGACCTGCGGACCTACTACCCGACCTCTGTCATGGAGACCGGCTACGACATCCTGTTCTTCTGGGTCGCCCGGATGGTGATGCTCGGCCTCGAGCTGACCGACGAGCTGCCCTTCCACACCGTCTACCTGTCCGGGCTCATCCGCGATCCGGAAGGCGCGAAGATGTCGAAGACGAAGGGCAACGTCGTGGATCCGCTCGGGATCATCGACGAGACGGGTGCCGATGCGCTCCGGTTCGCCGTGATCCATGGGGCCAGCGCCGGGCAGGACCAGCGCTTCGGGGTGTCGAAGCTCGAGAACGCCCGCAACTTCGCCAACAAGCTCTGGAACGCCACGCGGTTCGTGGTCGGTGCCCGTCCGGTTTCCATCGCCGCCGACGCCGAGCGACGACTGCCCGACGAACGGCACCTCGGCGCCGGTGATCGGTGGCTGCGTTCGCGCGCGAGCGCGACCGTCGCGGCCGTGGACGAGGCGATGGCCGGTTACGCGTTCGGCGAGGTCACCCGCCTCGTCTACGACGCCATCTGGAGCGAGTACTGCGACTGGGGCCTCGAGCTGGCGAAGGTCCGCCTGGCCGACGCGTCGCTCCCCGACGACGCGCGCGAGGCGACCTGGTGGACGCTGGTGGACGTGCTCGACACGTATCTGCGACTGCTCCATCCGGTCATGCCGTTCGTGACCGAAGCGCTGTGGGCCGCGCTGCCGCACCGTGCATCCGATCCGGGCCTGCTGATCGTGGCCCGCTGGCCAGCGCCGGGTCCACGGGATGCCGCCGTGGAGGCCGAGGTCGAGGCCGTGCTCGAGCTCATCCGCGGCCTGCGCAACGCGCGGGCCGAGGCGCACCTGCCGCCATCTGCGTGGCTCGCGACGGAGGTCTCGGTGCCGGCAGCCCTGGGCACGACGTTCGAGGCGCTTCGGCCGGCCGTGGAGCGGCTCGCGCGGGCACGGCCCCTGGACCGTCGCCTCACGCGCGAGGCGCTGGGTGGCGACGACGCGTCGGCCCGGTCTGGCGCGCTCGCCGTCATCGCCGGGGAGCTCGAGGCACTCGTCCATCCCGCCACGAACGGGCCGGCGGACGTCGCCGCGGAGGCCGCAGAGCGGGCACGCCTCGAACGGGAGCTCGCCGAGGCCGAGGGATGGCTGGTCGCCGCCCGGGACCGGCTGCAGAACGAGGCGTTCATGGCCAAGGCGCCCCCGTCGGTCGTCGCGGGCGCACGTGCGCGGGAGGCGGAGCTCGCCGAGCAGGTCGACCGACTTCGGGACCGCCTGGACCGCTGATCCCGGCACGCGTCAGGTGCCGGACGCGACCTCGAGATCGGCGATGACCGGCAGGTGATCGGAGGCGTCTCCGGCGCTGCGTTCGACACGGCAGCCGACGACCCGAAGCCCGCGGCTGAGGATGTGGTCGATCCGGAGCGCGCCGCACGACGCTCGTCGGGGATCGCCCGCCGGCACCCCGACCGCAGCGAAGGCGTCGTCGAAGGATCCGGCCAGCGACGCGAGCTGGGGGGCCTCGATGGCATCGTTCAGGTCGCCCACCACGAGGACCGGCTCGCCGCGTTCCAGCGCCAGATCGGCGAGCGCGGCCGCCTGGTCGGCGCGCTGTCCCGAGCCCGCGTAGGTAAGGTGCGTGCCGACGACGCTCAGGCTGGCCGGGCCGAGCGGCAGCCGGGCTGCGATGACGCTCCGCGGCTCGCGCACGCCCGGCTCGGCATCCCCGAACCGGACGCCGGCCAGGGGCCGGTCGCTGCCGGCCGGCTCGACGAGGTCGTCGTCCGCGCCGACCGGAAGGCCCACGGCATCGATCGAGTCGAACGGGGCGCGGCTGAGCAGCGCGTTGCCCCACATCGCCGACCCGATGACCCGGCCGTCCTCCGGGCGGACCAGGGCGAAGGCGTGCGTCGCCGTGTAGGCGACCTCGAGACCGGTCAGCTCGCCGAGGCGGCCCGGCTGGTCGCGCAGGAGGCCGTCCGCCGTGAAGACCGAGACCTCCTGGAGCGCGACGACATCCGCCTCGAGCCCGCGGATGATCGACCCGATCCGCTCGAGACGGGTCGCGTCGACGTGCCGCCACCACGCGGGCGGGAATGGCTCACCCGGGCCGATGGCTGCGCGGATGTTCCAGGTCGCGACCCGGATGGCCGACGTCGGCGGGGTCACCCGGGTCGGGCCGGTGTCGCTACTTCACCGAGCCAGCGAGCAGACCCTGGACGAAGTAGCGCTGCAGGCTGAAGAACACGATGAGCGGGACGACCATCAGCAGGAAGGCGCCAGCCGCGAGCAGGTGCCACTCCGTGCCGTACTGCGACAGGAGGTTCTGGACCGCCCGGGTCATCGGGAACTTCGTGTTGTCCTGGACGAAGACCAGGGCCATCAACAGGTCGTTCCAGACCCACAGGAACTGGAAGATCCCGTAGGCGGCGATGGCCGGCACGGACAGCGGCACGACGATGGTCCGGAAGATCCCGATGTCGCCGGCTCCATCGATCCTGGCCGCCTCGATGAGGTCGCGCGGCAGGGTGATGAAGAAGTTGCGCAGCAGGAAGATCCCGAACGGCAGCGCGAAGGCGGTGTGGACCAGCCAGATCGCGATGTAGCCATTGGTGAAGCCGAACGGCCGGAACAGGGTCAGCAGCGGGATGAACGCCACCTGGACCGGGACCAGCAGGAGGGCCACGACGAGCAGGAAGATCGAGTCCCGGAACGGGAACTTGATCCACGAGAACGCATAGGCGGCCATCGAGGCGATGGTCAACGGCAGGAGCGTCGACGGGATCGCGATGATCAGGTTGTTGACGAAGGCGCCGACCATGCCCTGGGCGTTCAGGACCTGCTCGTAGTTCTCGGTCGTGAAGCGCAGCGTGGAGAACGTCTCCCACCAGCCGGTCGACTGGATATCGGTCCGTGGCCGGAACGACGTCACGAGGAGGCCGATGGTCGGGGCGAGCCAGATCACGCCGATGATGATCAGCGCGATGTGGATGGGCGTCCGGTTGAGCGCCGAGACGAGTCGGCCGCTCAGGGTCCGGGAGGCCGGGCGGATGGCCGGCCCGGCGAGGGCGTCGTGCTCGGTCATACCACGGCCGCCGTTCGGAAGCGACGGATGTTGAAGACCATGATCGGGATCAACACGATGAGCATCACCACCGCGATCGCCGCCGATTTGCCGAACAGCCCCGCCTGGAACCCTTCGACGTAGAAGGTGTAGCCGATGACCCGGCTCTGGGTCCCTGGACCGCCGTTGGTCATCACATAGATCAGGTCGAACAGCTTGACGACGTTGACGATGAGGGTCACGGCCAGCACGGACATCGGCAGGCTGACCATCGGCAGGATGATCCGGAAGAAGATCTGGCGTTCGCCCGCGCCATCCGTCCGGGCCGCCTCGATGATCTCGGCCGGGATGCCCTTCAGGGCCGCCGACAGGATGACCGTCGCGAATCCGACCGAGGCCCACGTCCCGGCGGCGATGAGTGACGCGTTGACGAAGCTCACGTCACCGAGCCAGGAGATCGGTTGGATGCCCACGACGCCCAGCACGGCGTTGAGCAGGCCGATGTTGGCATCGGGTGCGTACACGAACTTCCAGATCACGGCCAGGGCCGTCGCCGCGATGGCCATGGGCAGGAACACGATGGCTTTGATGACGGCCTCGTAGCGGACCCGGGCCGCGAGCGTCGCGACGATGAGCCCGAAGGCGAGGACGAAGCCCGTGTAGAAGATGATCCAGAGCACGTTGTTCCAGACCGCCCCAGACGGTGGGAACGTGCTGAGGTTGATGAAGTTGGGGTCCTTCGTGAACAGGGTCACGTAGTTGTCCAGCCCCAGCCATTCGGTGAACTCACCGCGCCGGCCGCGGTTGAAGGACAACAGGATCGTGTAGATCGTCGGGAAGACCAGGAAGATGGCGAGGAGCAGGGCGGCCGGACCGAAGAAGATCAGAGCGCCTCGCCAGTTGCGGCCGTCGCGGTCACCAGGCTTGAGATTGCCCGGCGTCGCCATCGATGACAGATTGCCAGCCGGCTCGGTCATTGCCCGCAAGCCTCCTTCCCGCGAACGACGAAAACGCGGGAGGCTCGAAAGCCTCCCGCGTTCGTGATGGTCAGGCTACTCGTTGCTCCAGGCCGTGGCGACCTGTGTCTCGTAGGAGGCCCAGTCGACCGTCTGGCCGCTGATCGCCTTCTGGAGCTCGGCTCCGAGGTCCGGGCTGCCGGCGGGCAGCAGATCCGACCCGTCGAAGCGCACGACGGTCGCACCGGTCACCTGGGCGGCCTCGCGCTTCACGAGGTCGGTCGGGTAGACGTCGGCGCTGACGGCCTTGACCGGGGAGATGATGGCACCGGTCGCGGCCCACACCTCGCCCGCCTCAGCGGTCGTCATGAACTCGAGGAACTCCTTGACGCCCGGCTTGTCGGTCAGCGCCGCGATGACGTCGCCACCGATGGTGACCGGCTTGTCGGTACCGCCGAAGGACGGGAAGTCCGTCCAGTCGATGGTCTCACCGGGGACGAGCGCGGTGTTGACCTGGCCGGTGGCGATGCCACCGACGAAGCCGCCCTCGTAGTAGACGGCCGCCTCGGCGTTCTCGCCGAAGACCTGGCCGATGCCGTCGACCCATGCACGCCCGAGGGCGCCATCGATGCCGCCGGCGACGTAGTCGTCGTTGAGGACTTCCTTCATGCTCTCGACCGCCGTCGCGACGGACGGATCCGTCCACGGGAGCGTGCCGGCGAACAGCTGGTCGTACTTCTCGGCGCCGGCCTGGCGCAGGTAGATGCTCTCGAACCAGTCGGTCAGGGTCCAGGTGTCCGGCGAGACGCCGAGACCCAGCGGGGTCGTGCCCTTGTCCTTGATCGTCTGGAGGGTGGTCTTGAACTCATCCCAGGTCGCGGGCGGGGTCGCGCCGGCCTCGGTGAACTTGTCGGGCCGGAACCACAGCGTGCTCTTGCTGTTGAACTTCACCATGATCGCGTAGAGCTCGTCATCGACCTTGCCGATGTCGAGGATGCCCGGGGCGTAGTTCGCCTCGAGCGCTGCGGGATCGATGCCCAGGTCCGCGACCTTCTTGATCGAGCCGTCCTTCGCGAAGCGGCGAAGGAACCCGATGCCCGGCAGGATCGACACGTCGGGCGGGTTGCCGCCGGTGATGCGTGTCTGCAGGACGGTCGCGTAGTCGGTCCGGATGGACTCGTAGGTGGCCGTGATGCCGGTCTTCGCCGTGAAGGCGTCGAGCACCTTCTGGAAGGCCTCCTGCTCGGAGCCGCCCCACAGCGAGGTCACGGTGATGCTGCCGCCGGCCGCCGGGCTGGTGCCCGGGTCGACGCTGGCGCCCGGGTCGACGCTGGCGCCCGGATCGACGCTGGCCGCCGGGGCGCTGGCCGCGGGCTCGGAAGCCCCCGGTGCTGCGGAACCGCCGCCACCGCCGCAAGCGGTGACCGCGAGGGCCCCCGCAAGGAACAGGGCGGACAGGCGCAAGGATCGTGTCATCGATCTCCTCCTGTGTGGGAGCGCTCGCCCGCGATCGGGGCGTGAGCTTCCGGGGCGCGATTGGCTGTCGTTCGCACGACCATCGCGTTCTCCTCCTCCGATGCCGACGCCAGGTACCGATCTCGTCGCATCGGATCGAGACATCGGCCCGTGGCGTCGCCACCATCCCTGCCGAGCGCTCACCCCAACGGTGCGGGTCGATCGGCAAGGTGACGGCATGCTGCCATCGGCCACGAGCCTAGAGGCCATCGGAAGGGGCTGTCAACGTTGCGTCGGCATGTCACCGCCAGTGAGCGCCGCCCCACCCGCTCGTCGATCAGGGAATCGCGTCGTGTCCGGCATCGTCGCCGAGCTGGACCTGGACGGTCCGGATCTCTGCCGGCCCGAGCCGCAGGTCCAGGCGGTCAGGCGCCGGCGTCAGCGCCGCGCCCGGCCGGCCGAGCAGGTCCGCCTCACGTGCGGCCTTGACGCGTGCGTGGATCGCGGCATCGACGGCAACGTCGCGCAGGTTCACGAGGCGCAGCTCCAGCCAGGACCCGCGCCGGCGGAGCGAGCTGAGGACGACACCATCGCCCGAGACCCGGAGCCCGGGTCGGGCGGGCGGGGGCAGCGCGCCATCGAGGGGCGTGCCCAGGCCGCGGACGTTGAGGAACGGCTGGCGATAGCGATCGGCCGTCGCCTCGACGTGAGCCGCGGCCCAGTCGCCGGTGTGCGGATGGATCGCCAACCGGAAGGTCCGCGCCCCTGGCAGCTGGGCATCGGGGATGGGCACCTCCGGCCCGGCGGGATCCTCGCGGTATGGGTTCGCATTGCGGCTGATCAGCCCGGTCGAGCGCAGGATGGTGATGGCGAGCTCTCGCCCCTCGTCCACCACCTCGTACTCCGTCACCTGATCCAGCAGCACGCTCACGCCATCGACGCTCACGAACGTGTGGGCCGGGAACGTCGGCACCGGCACCTCGCCGTGACCGCCTTCCATCGTCAGCCCACGCTGGACGACGGCGAACTGGCCCTCGGCGCTCGAGCCATCGACCGCGGCTGGCAGCGGGATGTGCCACCGGACGCGATGGTCGCGGGACCGATTCTCGAACGTGATCTCGACGCGCAGGAACGGTTCGTCGGCGCGCAGCTCGAGCCGGGTGATCACCTCCGTCGGGACCGTCGCATCGCCACGCCCGGTCAGGCCCGGTGCCAGGTCCTGCGGCCAGTCGTAGCGGCGCACGACCTCCAGCCTCGCCCGAAGCGGGCCGTGTTCCGTGATCCGCCGCTCGATGGCTGACGGGACATCCACGAGCCGATCGTCGGGCGGAGGCCCGTAGTTGTAGCTGTCGCCCGCATCGCCGCCGTCGACGATGCGTCCGACGCCATCGAGGACCGAGCCACCGCCGCTGAGCCGAAACGACCCGTTCGGGGCCAGGGCGACCTCGACGAGCCCATTGGACAGTCCGTCTTCGCTGACGTCGACCGGGTTCGGGACGGGCTCGGGGCTGACCGTCGCGCTGTCGACCTCGCCGATCCATGCCCAACCGAGCGCGGGCGCGGGCACGCGCGCGAGCAGGCGACGTCGATCGGAGGCCCGGACGACGAGCTCCCACGACGCATCGGGATCGGCCGCGGCCGCGGTCTCGACGTCGTCGATCAACTCCTCGACATCGAGCTCCGGCGGATCCGCCACATCGTCCACCAACACGACGATCCGGGGGGCGCCCTCCGTCGTGGGATCGGCCGGCTCGATCGCCGACCCGTTGATCTGGCGGCCGAACAGCTCGCGCCCATGACGCCGGCGCCGGAAGAACTCGGCGACTTCGTGGCCGCGCAACCGGAACGATCCGACGGCCGGCTCGGCGCGGCCGATCTCCTGGGTCGGGACCACACGGTCTGCGGCCCGGATCGCGACCGATGCCCAGGTCGGCGGGACGGCGACGTCCAGCTCGACGAGCGCCTCGCGATCGACGGGCGACGGGTTGACGACGGCCCAGCCGCCGCCCGGCACGTTCCGGGCCAGGCCTCGCAGCGTGGACCGCACGATGCCGGAGCCGATCTGTTCGGCCTCCGCGTAGCGCCCGATGACCTGCGCCACGACCGCGTCGTGGGAGCAGCCACAGATCGAATCGTGCGCGGAGTTGTCCACCAGCCGTCGCCAGGCAAGCTCGAGCAACATGCCCGGCCAGGCGCCACCGTGCAGGGCCGTGAGCGGCTCGGCGGCCCGCTCGAGGAGACGCTCGGCGCGCGCCGCGGCGGCCTTGAGGTCGATCCGTGCCGAGACGACGCTCATCAGCATGTTCGCCCGAGCGCCGGAGCGCAGCTCACCGGTCCAGGCCGTGCCCGGCCCGGCAGGCGTGAGCCGCGGGCTGCCGTCGCGCTCGAGGTACTCGGGCAGGGTCTCGAGCAGGACCCGCACGTCGCCGCCGGCCTGGTTCACCGTGTCCACGAGATCGGCCAGGCGGGGGGAGGGGACCGCGTGGTCCGTGCCGTACATGGCCAGGACGGATCGGTCCCCGTAGAAGCCGGTGCTCACCGCCCGGTAGTGGACGAGCTTGGCGGCGAGCCGGTCGGGGACGTCGAACAGGTACGCCCCGTTGCCGTAGCCGCCGACGAGGTACTCGGTCTCCACGGCCGACCCGTCGGGTGCCAGCCAGGTGAACGTGTTGCGCTCGATCGAGGCCGGCACGCCACGCCACACGACCGCGCGCTCGATGCCGGCCCGGCGCAGGATCTGGGGCATCTGCGCGACGTGCCCGAACATGTCGGGCAGGTAGCCGATGCGC
This sequence comes from Saccharimonadales bacterium (SeqCode), assembly GCA_035629655.1. GTDB lineage: Bacteria > Chloroflexota > Limnocylindria > Limnocylindrales > CSP1-4 > SPCO01. The sequence goes on from DASPHN010000242.1 coordinate 9,449, forward strand.
ATCGCGCCGCCGAGGCCTTCCGCCCGGTGCCAGCCCAGCTCGAGGTTGCGCACGATGGTCTCCCCCGACACGAGGAACTCGTCCAGGAGGATCTGCCACGGCCCGATGGCGAGGCGGCCCTCGGCGATGAGCCGCCGGATCCGTGGCTCGGCCTCGGGCCGGACCTCGAGGTAATCGTCGATCGTGGCGGCCTGGCCATCGAGCGTGAAGCGCAGCCGCTGGTCGTCCGCCATGCGCTCGAGCAGCTCGTCGATCAGCTCCACGAGGCGCATCCGGAACGTCTGGAACGGCTCGTACCACTCGCGGTCCCAGTGGGTGTGCGGGACGAGATGGACGACCGCCGGGTCACTCACCAGGCGGCCTCGCCCCCGATCGGCAGACCGCCAGCCGTCGCCATGGCGGCGATGGCACGCTGGCACGTGATGATGTCGGCGAGGCCCTCGGCGAGACCGGCGGGCGGCTGCGTCCCCTCGACGACGTACGCATGGAAGGCGAGCAGCTCCTGTTCGAAGGCCTCGACGGGCGAGGTCCAGACCTCGTCTCGGCGGCCACGATCGTCCGTGGCTGTCAGGCGGAGCTCGGTCGGGTGGTGGAGCAGATAGGGCGACGGGAACGACAGCTCGCTCGTCGCTCCGGCGTAGACGACCCGGACCTCCTCGCGGTAGGCCGGATAGTCGGGCAGGAAGTGCCAGCGGATCGAGACCCGTCCGTCGTTCGGCAGCTGACCGGTCAGCTCCACCGAGCCGGGCCACGAGCCGTCCGGCCAGGTGGCGACCGCATCGATCGCGGTCGGGTCGCCTGCGAAGGCTCGGGTCAGGGCGAGCTCGTGCACGATGCTTCCGAGGAGGATGTCGCTGTACAGGCGGCCGAGGCGCTCAGCGACAGCGTCCCCCAGGGCGGATCGCCGGAGCGCCTCGGTCTCGGCCCCCAGTGCCGTCCGCACCGACTCGTCGACATCGGACGCCGGCGGCAGCAGCCGGGCGTGGGCCAGCTGCGACTCGGACGTCGGGTGGAGGACCGTGACCTCGACGGCGCGGGGCGGACCGTACGAACGGTCGGCAGCGACGGCGCGCGCATGGACGACCGCCGGGTCCGACAACTTCATGTAGCCGACCTGGAGCTTGCGGCCTGGATCGGCATCCAGCCGCTCGGCGATGGCCGTGGTCTCGGCCTGGGTGTAGGCGAGCGGCTTCTCGGCGAAGACGGCCAGTCCACGATCCAGGCCGGCGAGCACGGCCCGCCCGTGCGAGCCCGTCGTCAGGATGACGAGGGCGTCCAGACCGGGGGTGGTCAGGAGCCCCTCGAGCGAGCCGTGACGCGCGTCCGGCGCGACCTGGTACCGATCGCCGAGGGCCATGGTGAGGGTCGCCGAGAGGTCCGCGATCGCGGCGATCTCGAAGTGGTCGCGCAGGCGTTCGATGAGCGGCAGGTGGACGGCCTGGGCCACCGCGCCAAGGCCGAGGATGCCGAGCCGGACGCGCTGCGTCGGCGGATCGAGCCCGGGTCGGTCGCGCGCGGACGTGGCGCCGGACTCGAGCTGGGAGGTCATCGCGGCGGAGTATATCGGGCGCCGTCTTGCCGTAGGCTGTGGGGCCATGACGACCGACGACCGGCCCCCGGCAGCCCGGCTTGGCGCCCTCACCGGGGCGACGTATGGCGACGAATGGTGGCGGCACGCCGTCATCTACCAGATCTATCCGCGCAGCTTTGCCGATACGGACGGCGACGGGATCGGCGACCTGCCCGGCATCCGCTCGCATCTCGACCATGCGGTCGACCTCGGGGCCGACGCGATCTGGCTGTCACCGATCTACCCATCGCCTGGTCTCGACGTCGGCTACGACGTCGCCGACCACACCGCGGTCGATCCGGTCTTCGGCACGGAAGCCGACTTCGACCAGCTCGTCGCCGACGCGCACGGCCGCGGCCTCCGGGTGATCCTCGATCTCGTGATGAACCACACGAGCGATCAGCACGCCTGGTTCCAGGCCAGCCGCGCGTCGCGCGAGGGCCCGTTCGCCGACTGGTACCTGTGGCGTGACCCGGCCGGCTTCGACGACGACGGGACGCCGCAGCCACCCAACAACTGGCTGTCGTTCTTCGGCGGCTCGGGCTGGCAATACGACGAGCCGCGCCAGCAGTTCTACATGCACACCTTCCTCGTCGAGCAGCCCGAGCTCAACTGGCGGAACCCGGAGGTCGAGGCGGCGCAGTGGCAGATGGTCCGGGGCTGGCTCGATCGCGGCGTCGACGGCTTCCGGCTCGACGTCTTCAACGCCTTCCTCAAGCATCCGGAGCTGCTGGCCAATCCCGCCCGCGAGGGCGAGAGCCCGTGGGACCGCCAGGAGCACATCCACGATCGCGATTCGCCCGACTTCCCGGAGCTGATCGCTCGCTTCCGTTCGATCCTCGACGAGCAGCCGGGGCGGATGTCCGTCGGCGAGCTGTTCGCGAGCGAGCCCGAGCGCGCGCCGGCCCTCTTCGCCGATCGGCACCTCGTCTTCGACTGGGGCCTCCTGGCGGCGCCGTGGTCGGCGGAGGCCTACGCGGCGGCGATCGACGGCCGAGAGCGCTACTTCGGGGAGGATCGGTGGCTGGCGAACGTGCTCTCGAACCACGACCAGTCGCGCCAGGCGACCAGGCTCGCGGCGTCGGCCGGCATCGATGACACCGACGCCGTCGCGCGCGCCGCGGCGGTCGTCCTGCTGACCCTGCGGGGCACGCCGTTCCTCTACTACGGGGAGGAGCTCGGGACGCGCGACGTGCCCGTGCCCGACGACCGGATCATCGACCCGCCGGCACGGCGCGCCCTCGTGGACCCCGACTTCCAGTGGTGGAACCGCGACCTCTGCCGCTCGCCCATCCCGTGGACACCCGACGCGAACGGTCACGGCTTCACGACGGGCTCGCCATGGCTGCCGTTCGGTGACGATGCCTCGGTCCGCAACGTCGAGACCGAGTCCGCCGATCCCGGGTCGGTGCTGTCGACCTACCGTCGCCTGATCGGCCTGCGGCGCTCCACGGACGCCCTGCGGACCGGGCGGTTCCGGCGCGTGGAGCTCGCGACGCCCGACGTGCTGTCCTACCTGCGCGAGACCGCGACCGAGCGGGTCTTCGTCGTCGTCGACTTTGCCGGCGAGGGCCGGACCGTGGATTTGTCCGGCCTGGGGACGCGGGCCTGGCGACCGGTCGGGGGCACGCACGTGGAGCCCTCCACACCCGGCGCGGATGGGTCGCTGGCCCTGCGACCGCTCGAGGCCGTGATCCTCGTCGAGGCCTGACCGCACCCGGCGGCCCGCAGGTTCGCTCCTGCTACGATGCACACCCGATCCCGACGACCCTGGGGAGGCCGCACGTGCCACTCGATTTCCTGAAGCGAAAGAAGGACGACGGCGACTCGCCGACCCCGGCCGCTCCGGCGGCGACGGGCTCGGCCGTGTTGCCCGAAGAGGTCGTCGCTCAGGATTTCCTGTTGAAGCTCTACTACGCGGGCAAGACCAGCGAGGGCGTCCGGATGCGGACCGGGCCGAACGCGATGGTGGAGCTGCCGTCGATGCTCGTGGGTCTCGCCAAGTCGGAGATCGAGGTCGTCGAGCCGCTGCCGATCGAGTTCAGCCAGGCGACCCCGACCATCGCTCGTCCCTCCGAGGCGATGCAGTGGCTCAACGCCCATCACGCCCACTCGCCGATCACCCGGCACGCACTCGTCGTGCTCGAATCGATCGACGCGGTCGACCTCGCGTTCGACACGTTCATCTGCTCGCTCCTCGACGGCGAGGTCGATACGAGCGGCTACCCCGAGTACAACGCGGTCGTCGGTGGCGTGGCCGCCCACTGGGACGAAGCCACCGGCGACATGATCTGCCGAGCGGTCGTCGGCTGGGGCGGGCGGGGCGTGCGCGGCGACACCGACCGGATCGGCTCGAAGCTGTTGGCCGGCATCCTCACGAACATCCTCGCCAACCAGTACGCGATGGGCCTGACGGCGGTCGAGCGCCCGATGCCGGCCGCCGGCCGGGGCGGCCTCGTGTGCGCTCACTGCGGCTTCGCGTCGGCGCACGAGCGGGCGTTCTATTGCCCGAAGTGCGGCATGCGCCTGCTGCGCGGCTGAGCCGCGCGCCCCACCCGGACCCGAACGACCGTGCCCCGCTACGACTACGACTGCGCGAACTGCGGGCGACGCACGGAGCTGATCCACGGCGTCCACGACGACGCCCCGACCGTCTGTCCGTCATGCGGTGGCGGCCCGCTGCGCAAGGCCTTCTCCACCCCATCCATCCACTTCAAGGGCTCGGGGTGGGCGAAGAAGGAGCGCCGCGCGACGGTCGCCCCGGGTGCCCGGTCCGGATCGGCGTCGGATGATGGCGCCGCAGGCGGCGGGTCCAGCGATGACGGTGGGTCGGGCGAGGGGAGCGACACAGCCGTCGCCGAGACGACGACGTCGACCGCTGACGCGAAGAAGCCCGACGCGGACGGCGCGGGCGGGGCGAGCGGGACCGGCACGGGTTCCGGCAGCGCCGGCGATGCGGCCAAGGGTTCGGGTGCGGGCAAGCCGTCGGGCACGAGCCACCGGCGGGACAGCACCCGGTCGAGCTCGCGCCCTTCGTCCGGCGCCGACGGCGACTGACCCGATGCCGTCGGCCGCGGACTGGATCACCCTGGCGGAGGCCCAGGCCATCCTGGCCGCCGCCAACGTGCACTTCACGCCGTCGACGATCGGCAGCTGGGCTCGGGCCGGTCGCCTGCAGAGCATCAAGCTCGGCGGACGGCGCTACGTGCGACGGGGCGAGATCCGCGCCCTGATCGCCGGACCGCGGCGGGTCGCCGTCGACGAGCTGCAGCCGGCGCTGTTCGAGGAGCTGCGGGACTGATCCCCGACTGATGGATCCGGGCGCGATCCTCGAGCGGTTCCTGGATGCGCCTCGGGTCGCCTACCTCCGGGCCGTCCTGGACACGTACGGTCGGGCGCCGGGTGGCCTGCTGGCCAACGGCCTCGCGTTCGCGGCGCTGTTCGCGACCGTCCCCATCGCGCTCGTCATGCTCGGTGTCGCCGGCTTGCTACTCGACGATCCGGCCGTGCAGGCCCAGCTCGCGGAGGCGATCGGCGACCTGTTCCCGCCATTGCGCGATCTCGTGGCCGGGGCGCTGGTGGCGCTCTCGGACGGGGCCGCGGTCACCTCGATCGTCGGTATCGTGGCGCTCGTCTGGACAGTGAGCCAGTTCTACGTGACCCTCGACATCGCGTTTTCCCGGATCTTCACCGAGCGCCTCGAGCGTGACTTCGTGCGCCGGAACGCCCGTGGCTTCCTGTCGGTCGCAGGCCTCGGGGGGCTCATCCTCGTGCTCGTCGTGGCTGGGACCCTGGCTGCCGCCGCCGAGACGCTGCTGCCAAGAACGAGCGCCCCCATCGCGGCCGTCACCCGTCTCGTGACCAGCCTCCCAGTGATCGCCGGTCTCGGCGCGATCTTCGTGCTGGTCGTCTATCGAACCGTCCCGCCGGAGGCGCCGACCTGGCGAGCGGCGTGGCTGCCGGCAGCGGTGGCCGGCGTCTCGATCGTGCTCCTCAGCCAGCTCTTCCTGTTCGTGGCGCCGCGGCTGGTCGGGGCAGCGGCATTCGCCGGCTCGCTGGCGTCGGCATTCATCGCCCTCGCCTGGCTGTCGTTCACGTTCCAGATCCTGCTGTACGGCGCGGCGTGGGTGCGGGTCCGCGACGATCGGGCGGCCGCCGCGAGGTCAGCCCTGGCGAGTCCCGCAACGCCGACAGAACCGGGCGGTGGCGGAGAGTGACAGACCGCAGCTGACGCAGGGCTGGACGCCGGTCGCGGCTCGCTCGGTCGGGGCGGCCGACGCGGTCGAGACCTCGCGTGCCGACTCGGCCCACAGCGACTCCAGCGTGCCGGTCGGCGTCGACGGCCGACCGAGGAAGGGGAGGCCGGCACCCTGCGGTCGGTCGGTCCGCCACTCGGGCTGGGTCGGCCACTGGGGCTCGGCCGACGCGGCGGCCGGCATCGCCGGCTGGGTCGGGTCCCCGTCCGGCGACGGCTCGCTATCAGGGGCGACGATCTGCCAGGTCGGCTGCTGGACAAGATCCTCGCGAGGTGCCTCCGCGACCGGCGCGTCCGCCGACGCGGCGACCGGGGTCGGCGCCTCGGCAGCGGGCTCGGGCTCCGGCGTCGGTTCGGGAGCGGCCTCGGGGTCGGTCGCCAGTGCTGCAGCAGCCGCCAGCGCCGCGACATCTCGACCCGACGACGAGTCATCGGGGAGGGCCGTGGCCGCCTGGCTGCGCTCGAACGCCTCGAGCTCGTCGTCAAGGCTCTGGCCCGGTCGGAACCGGCGGAAGAGCGCCGCGGTCTGGGCGGACGCCGCCGCGGCGCGACCACCGACATCGTCGGGCTCGACCGTCGCAGGCTCATCGGCCACCTGGGCGGTGGCGGCAGCGAGGTCACCCTCGGCCGGGGACCCGCCAGTGGCAGCCTCGGCGGCGACCTCGGGTGCGGCGGCGGCCTCGGGTTCGGTGGCGGCGGGGCCGGCGGTCGCGACCTCGGCTTCGCCCGTGGGGCCTGCGGCCACGACCTCGGCTTCGCCCGTAGCGGCTGCGGCGGCGGCGACCTCGGCCGCGTCGGCCGCCGGCTGGCTGGTCCGCGTGGACTTCCGGGTCAGGAAGGAGAGCCGCGGGACGCGCGGCTCGGCCACGGCCGGGCCCTCGTCGACGTCGACGGTCGCAGCCACGCCCGCGTCGACGGCGTCGGCATCGACCGGCTCGGCCCCCTCGGCGGCCGCAGCTGGCGCGACGTCGTCGAGCCCGTCCTCTGCTTCGGCTTCGCCTTCGGCGGCGGCCGCGTCGGTGGCAGCCAGGAACGCCAGCCGTGCCGCGGCATCGATCGGCTCGAGGTCGTCCGTGGTCGCCGCCTCGACGTCTGTCAGAGGCTCGTCGGCGCCGCGCATGAGGTCGGAGGTGGGCCACGCAAGACCCGGCTCTGTCGCGGGCGCGTGCCCGTTGCGATCGGGATCGTGCCCGTTCGTCCCGTGCTCGCCCGCTGCGGCGGCCACCCCACCATCGGCGGCGAGGTCAGGGAACGGCGCCGGCAGGATCTCCTGGCCGAGGCTCGGCGCGCACGAGAGGCAGCGGCCCTCGACCTCGTTCCAGCAGTTGCCGCACGTGTACTGGCGGCACGTCATGCAGAAGTTGAACGTCTTGTGGAACGCGTCCAGCTGCTGGGAGGTGACTTCCCGGTCCGTCTCGCTGCGCGCGGCGGCGAACGCTTCGTCCATGGACGTGTCGTCCGACATGACGAAGTTCTTCAAACCGCGGGACACGACCTTGAGACCCTTGAGCCGGGCGGTCTTCGGTGCGGCAGATTCGAACGTGTAGCGGGTGCCGCACCGTTCGCAGAAGGATTCGGTCAGGATCTCGGGCATTCGGCTCTCGGCGTGCGCTGGACATGCTCGAACGAGGCGGACCCCGCCGAACAGGGCCGAGAGTATACCGCAGGGGTCTGGGCGCCCCTCCGACCGCCGTACGGGGCCGGACTGCGGAAGGTACGGGGCCCACGCAGGGCCCGAGCCGGACCCTCCTGCTAGACTCCGCGACCGACCATGCCGCCGCTGACCGCCATCGAGCGGTTCTTCGAACGACTCTTCGAGCGACCGTCCGCGCGCATCTTCCGAGCGCGCCTCCAGCCGGTCCAGCTCCAGCGACGCATCGAGCGTGCGATGGAGGCCGAACGCCTGGCCACCGCGGACCGCACCCTCGTGCCGAATCGTTTCGTGGTCCACCTCCACCCCGACGATCTCGCGAGCTTCGGGGAGATGACCACGAGTCTTGCGTCCGAGCTCGCGGATGGTGCCCTCGTGTTCGCTCGCGCGCGGCATTACACCCTGGTCGATCGCCCGCGCGTGGACCTGCTCGGCGACCCCGCCGTCGACCGGGCCGACATCCGCGTCACCGCCCGGTTCGCGGACCCGATCGCCGGCGCCGACCGGCGCGATCCGGCCATGGCCGGGACAGGTCCGGGGCATGCCGACGACGGCGTGGCCTTCGGGGAGGGGACGGGCCGCAACGACACGATGGTCTTCACCATCCCGCGTCCGACGGCCCCCCAGGCTCGGCTGCGGGTCACCGCACCGCACGGCGCGGAGCGCCCATACGACTTCGATGGGACGAGCCTGACCATCGGGCGGGCCGCAGACAACGACCTCGTCCTTGCCGACAGCCGGGTCTCCCGGCACCACGCCCGCCTGGCCGGCCGCCGGGGCACCCTCGTGTATACCGATCTGGGCAGCACGAACGGCTCGCGCGTGAACGGGGTCCCCGTGACCGAGCTGGTCCTGGGCGCTGGCGACCGGATCGAGCTTGGGGACTCGGTGATCCTGGTCGAGGTCGCCGGAGCGTTCGGCTGATGGACGGCTTCCTCCTCGTGGTGTGGGCGGTCCGCCTGCTGTTCCTGGTGTTGCTGTACGTCGTCCTCGCGCGCGTGATCCGCTCGCTGCTGCAGGACCTGCGAGCCGCGGCCCGGGAGCCCTCGACCTCGCTCGGCCGGCTGGTCGTCATCGAATCGCCGGGTGGGGAGCCCGAGGCCGGTCGATCGTTCGATCTCGACGCCATCACCACGCTCGGCCGCGACGTGAACAACGCGATCGTCATCGATGACGGGTTCGCCTCGTCGGACCATGCGGTCCTGACCTACCGCGGCCGAAGCTGGTACGTCGAGGACCTCGGCTCGACCAACGGGACCTATCTGAACGGGCGTCCGGTCTCCGAGGTGTCGGCGCTGGGCTTCGGCGACGAGCTGGCGATCGGCCAGGTCCGCCTCCGCCTCGAGCGAGCGCGCTCCGCGTGAGCGCACCCGCCCGCCCCGTCCCGGCGCCGTCGCTGCCACGCATCCTCGGGCCGATCCGGCCCCGCCCGCGCTGGACCGAGGCGCGCCTGCTCGTCCTGGTCGCGCTGGCGCTCGTGGTCGGCAGCCTGTCGCTCGGGATGACCCGGACCGGCGAGGTGACCCTGCATCAACCGGCCGGCCTGGCCATCTATCTCGGAGCGCTGGCCCTGGCCCACCTCGCGCAGGTCGTGGCCGGACGGCGCTCTGATCAGATCCTCCTGCCGACGGTCGGCATGCTGGGTGGGATCTCCCTGTTGCTCATGCAGCGTCTGCCCCAGGGACTCGTGACCCAGGAGATCGGGTCCACGGAGCTCGGCCTCGGCGAGGTCCAGCTCGTCTGGCTCGTGCTGGCCATCGGGGTCGCGACGACGCTCGGCATCGTCGTGCGCTCGGACAGCTGGCTGCGTCGCTACAAGTACACCTGGGCCGCGGTGGGGATCGCCCTGCTGCTCGCGGCGTTCGTCTTCGGGACGGATACCGGCGGCTCGCGCCTGACGCTCCGTTTCGGCCCGATCAGCGGCCAGCCGTCCGAGCTCCTGAAGGTGATCCTCGTCGTGTTCCTGGCGGGTTACCTGTCGGAGAACCGACCGCTGCTCATCGAGCAGGACACGCGGCTGGGACCGCTCCGCTTGCCGCCCCTCCCGTACCTCGCCCCGATGGTGGCGATGTGGGCGATCGCCCTCGGCATCGTCGTGATCCAACGCGACCTTGGTGCCGCGCTCCTGTTCTTCGGTGTGTTCCTGGCGCTCGTCTACGCCGCGACCGGGCGCCTCAGCCTCGTCCTGATCGGCACCGTCCTGTTCTTCGCGGGCAGCGCGCTCATGGTGGTCCTGTTCGACCACGTCCGGACCCGGATCGACATCTGGATCGACCCCTTCGCCGATCCCCTCGGTGCGGGCTATCAGGTGGTCCAGTCGCTCCACGCGTTCGCCCGCGGCGGGTTGCTCGGGATGGGCCTCGGGAACGGGTTGCCGCTCGTCGGCGGTCGCATCCCCATCCCGGAGGTCCACACCGACTTCCCGCTGGCGGCGCTCGGGGAGGAGCTGGGCCTGGTCGGCGTCATCGCGATCCTCGGCCTCTTCCTCGTCGTCGTCGAACGCGGCCTGCGGATCGGGGCCGCGGCCGCCGATGACTTCCGGGCGATCCTCGCGACCGGCCTGGCGCTGGTCGTCGGCGTGCAGGCGTTCATCATCGCGGCAGGCAATCTCAAGGTCCTGCCGCTGACCGGCGTCACCTTGCCGTTCATCAGCTATGGCGGCTCGTCGCTCCTGGCCAACGCGGTCGTGGTGGGCCTGCTGCTGGCCCTCTCGGACAAGGGCGTCGAGCCCCCGCCGCCACCATCCCGGCCGACCGGCTGGCGCGGTCGGATCGCGCGGGCTCGAGCCGGGGGAGCCGCCTGATGCTGGCCACCTCGTCTCGTCGGCGGCCGCTCGGCCGGACGATCATCCATGTCGCGCTGGTCATCTCGCTGGCCTTTGGCGTCCTGGCCGGCGCGGGCGGCTATTGGGCGGTCGTCAAGGCGCCCGAGCTCGTGCGCTCGCCCTATGACCCGGCCGTGATCGCGGCAGCCAGGACGGTGCCCCGGGGCCGGATCCTGGACCGTGCGGGCGAGGTCCTGGCCCGCAACGAGAAGGATGAGAACGGCGAGTTCTATCGTGTCTACAAGGGCCGGGCGATCAGCCAGGTCGTGGGCTACGCCTCCAGCCGGTATGGGCGTGCGGGGCTGGAGCTAGCGTACGACGCGGAGCTTGCCGGCCTGGCCGGCGACCCCGTCAGCGAGGCCTTGCGCAAGTTCGGGGCCGATCCGTACGACCCAAAGGACCTGACCCTCTCGCTCTCGTACGAGCTGCAGCAGGCCGCCGTCAAGTCGCTCGGAGACGATCGTGGCGCCGTCGTGATGCTGGATCCGCGCAGCGGCGAGGTGCTGGCGCTCGCTTCGACGCCGACCTACGACGCATCTGACGTGGCGAACCCGGTGACGTCGACCGAGGCGTTCGAGGCCCTGCGCAAGGACGAGGACGAGCCGCTGCTGCCCCGTGCCACCCTCGGCCGCTATGTGCCGGGGTCGGTGTTCAAGATCGTCACGGCCATCGCCGGCCTGGGCTCGGGCGCCGTCGATCGGGACACGACCTACGCGGAGCAGCCTCCGGCCGAGGAGGATGGACTGCTCGTCGACGGCTTCCGCATCCGCGATGGCCACCATCAGGTCACGGGCGATCGCGAGCTCGACCTCATCGAGGCGACCGAGGCGTCATGCAACATCTGGTACGCCCTGACCGGGCTCCAGATCGGCGGTGCCGACCTCGTCGACTGGGCGGGCCGGCTTGGGTTCGGGGCACCGCTTCCCTTCGACCTGCCCACGGCTGTGTCCCAGGTCACGAATGGTTCCGGCGGCGAGCCCGGGGGATTCATCGACGACGTCGAGCTGGCGAATGCGGCCTATGGCCAGGCCGAGACATTCGTGACCCCGCTCCAGATGGCGCTCGTCGCCGCGACGGTGGCGAACGACGGCGAGCTGATGCGCCCGCGACTCGTGACGGCCCTGACCGGCGACGGCGGCACGCGGACGATCGGCGAGGAGACCATCCGGCGCGTGATCTCGGCCGGCGACGCCGGCACCATCCGGGACGGGATGGTGGCCGCCGTCGAGGGCGAGCTCGGCCAGCGCTACACGCGCGGAGCCAAAGTGCCGGGCGTGACGACGGCCGGCAAGTCCGGGACCGCCGAGCTCGGCGGCTCCGGCGAGCCCCACTCCTGGTTCATCGGGTTCGCCCCGGCCGAGGACCCGAGGATCGCCATCGCGGTCCTGGTCGAACAGGGCGGTCGCGGGGCCGAGGCGGCCTCGCCGATCGCGGGCGACCTCATGGCCCGCTACCTCGAGGGTCTCGGCTCGTGACCGACGACGTCGAAGGGCACGAGCCACCGGGGCGGCGAGAGGAGCGGCCGGAGGCCCGAGAGCGACAAGAGCCGCGTGAGCCGCGGCCCATCATCGAGCGCATCGGCCTTGCGGCGATCGCGGCGGTCCTGGCCATCCTCTTCGGCGGCGTGGCCGCGGCGGCCTGGGTCGGTGGCGAGATCTTCCTCGCCGCGATGGGCGCCATCGGTTGCCTGATGACGGCGTGGGTCGGCGCCCTGACCCTGTTCCGGGGCTGACGCCTCTGCCGGCGAAACGAGCGCGTGAACCTTCCGGCCCGTCCCGACGCCAGACCCCTCGGGAACCATCCGAACGCAACCGACGTACTATCCTTCGACACCGCCGCCGCCCGAGCGGCGCTGTCGAATCCCCGAGCAGCCGATCCCGGCGGCCCCGTACCCGCCGTCCCCAGCCATCGCTGCACCGCGAGAGAGGCCGATGACGAAGATCCAGGAGACCGGGGACAAGGTCCTCGCCAACGTCGAGCGCGTGATCGTCGGCAAGCATCACGAGGTCCGGCTTGCGCTCGTGGCGTTGCTGTGTCGTGGTCACCTGCTCATCGAGGACGTCCCGGGCACCGGCAAGACGGTCCTGGCCAAGGCCATCGCGCGCAGCCTGGGCTGCTCGTTCCGACGGATCCAGTTCACCCCCGACCTGCTCCCGTCGGACGTCTCCGGCCTGTCCATCTACAACCAGAAGACCCAGGAATTCGAGTTCCGGCCGGGGCCGATCATGAGCCAGGTCGTGCTCGCCGACGAGATCAACCGCGCCACGCCGAAGACCCAGTCCGCACTGCTCGAGTGCATGGAGGAGCGGCAGGCCACGATCGACGGCACGACCTACCCGATGCCCGATCCGTTCCTCGTCATCGCGACCCAGAACCCGATCGAATACGAGGGCACGTTCGCCCTGCCCGAAGCCCAGCTCGACCGCTTCATGCTGCGGATCCGGCTCGGCTACCCGCAGCCGATCGAAGAGATCGTCATCCTCGACGAGCAGAAGCGCACGCACCCGCTCGAGGAGCTCGAGGTCGTGCTCAGCGTCGAGGACCTGCGCAGCCTCCAGGACGGGGTCCGCGAGATCTACGTCGACTCGACCGTCTCGGACTACATCGTCCGCGTCGTGAACGCGACCCGCAGCCACCCCGACGTCTACCTCGGAGCCTCGCCGCGCGGCTCGATCGCCCTCTATCGCTCGGGCCAGGCGCTGGCCGCGCTGCTCGGCCGCGACTACGTCATCCCCGACGACATCAAGGCCCTCGCCGAGCCGGCGCTCGCGCACCGGCTGATCATCAAGACGAGCTCGTCGATCCATGACGTGCAGGCCGGTCAGGTCGTGCGGGAGATCCTCGACTCCACCTCGATCGACGGGATCCGGCCGACCGGTGGTGGCGGCCCGCGCGAGCTGAGCGCGGCCTCCGGCAGCGCCGCGACGCCCGGCGCCTGAGCCAGACACCGACACGACCACGCGATCGAAGGTGCGGGTGACTCACCGGTGATGCGACGGCTGCAGGCCCTGGTCATCGCCACGATCCTCGTCGTGGCGGCCTTCTCGACGGGCCTGCCCTTCCTGTTCTACCTGCTCTACCTGTCGATCCTCATCGTCGGTGGCTCGTACGTGCTCGTCCGACTCGGCTTGTCCGACCTCGAGGCCGGCTACGCTGTGAGCCAGCTGCACGGCCACGTGGGCGACCGGATGCGCGTCACGTATACGCTTCGCAACAGCAGCCGCCTGCCGAAGCTGTGGCTCGAGGTGCACAACCCGACCACGTTGCCCGGCGGCCTGCCCGGCCGGGCCATCTCGCTCGGGGGAGACAACGAGCGGTCGTGGCTGATCCGGGCCCCGCTCACGCGCCGGGGCCACTTCCGCATCGAGCCGCTCCACATCCGGACCGGTGACCCGTTCGGCTTCTTCGAAGCGTCAGCGACGGTCGGGCAAGGGGTCAGCGTCGTGGTCTACCCGCGGCTCGAGCCGCTGCCCGCCTGGCGCTTGCCGTCGGCCAGTCTCGAGGGCAGCCACGCCTCACCGGAGCGGACGCTCCAGACGACGCCCCTGGCCACGACCGTCCGACCCTATGCCCCCGGCGACAGCATGAACCGCATCCACTGGCGCTCCACCGCGCGCCATGGGGAGATCCAGGTCAAGGAATTCGACCTCGAGCAGACCGCCGATGCCTGGATCATCCTCGACCTCCAACGCTCGGTGCAGACCGGCCGGGGCGAGGAATCGACCGCCGAGGCGGCCATCCGGGCCGCCGCCTCGATCGCCGACAAGGCGCTGACCGAGAATCGGGCCCTGGGCATGACGGTCAACGCCGCCCGGACGGCCTACCTTCCCGCCGACCGCGGCGGGCGCCAGCACCAGAAGGTCATGCAGCTCCTCGCCGCGGTCGAAGCGGATGCGAGCAGCCCGCTCGTCGAGACGCTCATCGGGTCGGTGGGGCGGCTCCGGCGAGGGATGACCGCGGTCGTGATCACGGCCTCGCTCGACCCCTCGTGGGTCCGGCCGCTGGCCGCCTTGCGGGCGCGCGGCGTGTCGTGCGTGGTGGTCACGGTCGACAGCGTGGCCTACGCCCGCCACGAAGCCGAACAGCGCGCCGCGGTCACCGGCGAGTCCGTGCTCCAGGATCCGGTCGCCACGGAGGCGGCAGCCAAGCGGACCCGCGCCCTCCGCCACGCCCTCGCCGAGTACGAGCTCAAGTCCTACACGATCACACCGGCCCGGCCGCTCGGGGAGGTGCTGGCCGGATGAACCGCCGTATCCCGCTCGCGCCCGCCGAAGGCTGGCTGACGGTCGGCCTCGTCGGCCTGCTCTGCCTGTCGTTGGCCTGGTCGCTCGACGACGCACAGCTCGTCCTTGGCATCGCCGACTACACCGACTTCCTGACCTGGGCCGCCATCGGCGGCGTCGCGATCGGGTTCATCGGGCCGAAGGTCGGCTGGGGTCGCTGGACGACCATCCTCATCGGCACGATCCTCGGAGCGCTGCTGGTCCCGCTGCTTGTCGGCGTCGTGCTCGATCCCGAGGATGGTTCGCCCGGGATCTGGTTCACGGCCACGGCCACGTCGGTGGTGAATGCCTTCACCGACCTCGTCTGGGAGAACCGGCTCTCGACCTCGGAGTTCGGGCATCACCTGTGGGTCCTCGGGCTCATCGTCTGGGCTTCGTCGTTGTTCGCGAGCCATGCCTGCTTCGGGCACCGGCGGCCGATCAACGCCGTCCTGCTCATCGGCCTCCTCCTGGTCGCCAACATGTCGCTGACGGTCCGCGACCAGCTGCCGTACCTGGTCCTGTTCTCGCTGGCGGCGTTGTTCCTGCTCATCCGCTTCCATACGTTCGACGAGCAGGCCGACTGGCTGCGTCGACGGATCGGCGACCCGGCGGCGATCTCCAGCCTCTACCTGCGTGGTGGGACGGTGTTCATCGGCGTCGCCGTCGTCGGCTCGCTGTTGCTGACCCGGTTCGCGGCCTCGGACCCGCTGGCCGGCGTGTGGACCGATGTGAGCGTTCGCGTCGTCGAGTGGTCGCGTGCCATCGAGAAGTTCCTGCCCGAAGGCGGGTCCGGGGTCGCCTTCGCGCCGACGTTCGGCTCCACGGCCACGATCGGCACCTCCTGGTTCACCTCGAACGATCCGGCCCTGGAGATCGAGGTGCCCGCGACCGAGACCGAGATCCCATATTGGCGGGCGGTGACGTTCGACACGCTGCTCTTCGATGGCTACGGCCGGAGCCAGGACACGAATCCGCTCGAGCGTGAGACCGGCGAGGCCGTGCTCGATGCGACCGGTGACGAGGTCACCTCCGATGGCCGGCGTGAGGTCACCTATCGGATCACGCCGTCCGGTGGCGGGACGACGCTCATCGCCCCATCCGCGCCGGAGGCGCTCGATGTGCCCATCGAGCTCACCGTGCTCGGCGAGGAGGCCTGGTTCGTCGCGCTCGACCGGCGTGGATCGAGCGGCGCCTACACGGTCACCTCGCTCATCCGCGACACCGACGAGACCGTTCCCGGTGCCCTGACCGCGAACCGCCTGCGGGTCGCCGGGACCGAGTTCCCGGAGGCCATCCTCGAGCGCTATGCCGAGACCCCGGGCGACGACCTGGTCGGGCCGCAGACGCTGGTGGTCCTCGACGAGATCCTGGCCATCACCGGTCCGGACCCGACGCAGTACGACCTCGCGAAGACCATCGAGTCATACCTGCGCGATTCGGCCAACTTCACCTACGACCCGAACCTCATCGACGACGGCATCGATTGCGACGGCCTGTCACGGATCGAATGCTTCGCGACCTTCAAGCGCGGCTTCTGCCAGTACTACGCGGCCCTCATGACGGCCCTCCTGCGCGAGCAGGGCTACCCGGCACGCATCGCCGAGGGCTACCTGCCAGGGTCGCGGGAGCTCGGCACCGGCCGCGTGATCGTCCGAAACAGCGACGCCCATGCCTGGGTCGAGGTCTACTTCCCCCGCTACGGCTGGGTCGACTTCGACCCGACGGGCGGTGGCGTGGCGCAGATCGTCCCGCTCCCGAGCGGGCAGGTCGAAGCGAGCCCCAGCAGCGATCCGTCGGCCAGCGGCCCGACCCTGACCCGCCCGCCCGAGGACGCGGAGCCGAGCGACAACGAGCCGGCGTTCACGGGCACCGGGCCGATCAACAGCTCGCCGGTCGGCCCGTTCATCGCCGTCACGATGCTCCTTGCGGTCATCGTCGGGGTCGTGGCCTTCACCGCCTGGCGACGCGGACCACGCGGTCCGGTCAGCGCCGACGGGGCCTACGGCAGCATCACCCGTCTCGCGACCCGGCTCGGCTTCGCTCCCCGGCCGAACCAGACCGTCTACGAGTACGCCGGGGCGCTGGCCGAGGTCCTGCCCGGGGCGCGACCGGAGCTCGAGACGGTGGCTCGGGCCAAGGTCGAGGTCGCCTATGGCGGCCGGACCCTGGGCGAGGATCGGTTGGCATCGCTCAAGGATGCCCAGCGTCGGCTGCGGGTGAGCCTGTTGCGCCTGCTCTTCCGGCGCGACCGTCGGAAGCACCGCTGACGGGGCGTCGCGCCGCGCGCTGACGCCGGGGCGCGATCGGACCCTAGAGCGCGCCGCTTCGGGCCCGTTCCTCCTGGACCTCGAGATCGGTCTCGTCGAGGAGCGTCGCGAGGTGGCCCGTGAGGTTGTGCGCGCGCAGCACCGCCTGGCCCGCCCGGAACTCCACGACGCTGATCGCGCAGAGCTCCATCGTCCACATCCAGAACCGCGACAGGGGCAGGTCGAAGAGGGTCAGCAGCGCGACCTTGAAGATCCCGTCGTGGCCGACGACGATCGACCAGGGATGCGTGGCCGGCGCCTCGCCGTAGCCGGCGACCTGGTCGCGATCGCGCGTCCCCGGCACGCCGCCATCGGCCAGGCGGCCCAGCGCTGCAGCCAGGGCGGGTCGTACCCTGGCCGCGACCTCGTCCAGTGATTCGCCTCCGGGCGCCCAGGCCTCGGTGGGGCGACGCCGCCACGTCGCGAGCTCCGTGCCGTAGCGCGCCATGATCTCGTCGCGGTGGAGGCCCTCCCAGACGCCCTGGCCGATCTCCTTGAAGCCGTCATCGGCGCGCACCGGGACCGAGGTCGACGATGCCGAGGTGATGACCTGGGCGGTCTCCGAGGTTCGTCCAAGGGGGGAGTGGACGAGCTCACGCGGCGCGCCCTCCGGGATGGGCAGGGCGGGCGAGGCGTGCGGATCGGCCAGCCGCCCCGCGACGAGCGCCGCCTGGCGCCGACCGCGCGAGGTCAGGGGCGTGTCGGCCTGGCCCTGGAAGCGGCCTTCGGTGATGTAGACCGATTCGCCATGGCGGACGAAGACGAGCGTCGCATCCAGGCCGTCCGGGATCAGTCCGGCGCTCAGGTGTCGCGCCCCAGGCGGATGGTCCACA
>DASPHN010000243.1:0-6921 GCA_035629655.1 Saccharimonadales bacterium (SeqCode)
GTGAGGCGTCCGCCACGTGGATGACGGGCCCCTCGTATCGGGGCTCGATGCGAACGGCGGTGTGGGTCCGCGAGGTCGTCGCACCGCCGATCAGCAACGGGATCGAGAACCCCTCGCGCTGCATCTCGCCAGCGACGTGCCGCATCTCCTCGAGCGACGGGGTGATGAGCCCGGACAGGCCGATGAGATCGGCGTCGACCTCACGGGCGGTCTCGAGGATGCGCTGGACCGGGACCATGACCCCGAGGTCGATGACCTCGTAGTTGTTGCAGCCAAGCACGACCCCGACGATGTTCTTGCCGATGTCGTGGACGTCGCCCTTGACCGTGGCCATGACGATCCGGCCGTTCGTGCGGACCGCTCCGGGCTCGCGCTCGGCCTCGATGTAGGGCACCAGGTGAGCGACGGCCTTCTTCATCACGCGCGCGCTCTTGACGACCTGCGGCAGGAACATCTTGCCGGCACCGAACAGGTCGCCGACGACGTTCATCCCATCCATCAACGGACCCTCGATGACCTCGATCGGGCGCGCCGCGGCCTGCCGGGCCTCCTCCGTGTCCTCCACGATCCAGGCGTCGATGCCCTCCACGAGGGCGTGGGTGAGTCGCTTCGTGACCGGCAGCGCGCGCCAGGCCTGGGCATCCGGGTCCGTGCCGTCGCCCGCTGCCGAGCCGCCGGCGTAGCGGTCCGCGACCGAGAGGAGACGCTCCGTCGCGTCGGGCCGCCGATCGAGCACGAGGTCCTCGACGAGCTCGCGCAGCTCCGGATCGATGTCGTCGTAGATCGCCAGCGCCCCGGCGTTGACGATGCCCATGTCCATCCCGGCCCCGATGGCGTGATAGAGGAAGACCGAGTGGATCGCCTCGCGGATGCGGTCGTTGCCGCGGAACGCGAAGGAGACGTTCGAGACGCCACCCGACACGAGGGTGCCGGGCAGCTCGGCCTTGATCCGGCGCGTCGCTTCGATGAACGAGACCGCGTACGCGTTGTGCTCCTCGATGCCGGTCCCGATGGCGAAGATGTTCGGGTCGAGGATGATGTCCTCGATGGGGAAACCGACCTCCTCGGTCAGCAGCCGGACCGCCCGCCGCGCGATCTCCAGTCGGTGGTCCGCCGTCTCGGCCTGGCCGCCCTCATCGAAGGCCATGACGACGACCGCCGCACCGTAGCGGCGGCAGAGCCGGGCGTGTTCGAGGAACGGCCCCTCGCCTTCCTTGAGGGAGATCGAGTTCACGACGCCCTTGCCCTGCAGGCAGCGGAGACCGGCCTCGATCACGTCCCAGCGCGACGAATCGACCATCACGGGGACGGCGCTGATGTCCGGCTCGCTCGCGAGGAGGCGCAGGTAGCGCGACATCGCGGCCACCGAATCCAGCATGCCCTCGTCCATGTTCACGTCGATCAGCTGTGCGCCGGCCTCGACCTGCTGGCGCGCCACCTCGACCGCCTCCTCGTAGCGGTCCTCGAGGATCAGCTTCGCGAACTTCCGAGACCCGGTGATGTTCGTCCGCTCGCCGACGTTCACGAAGAGACCGCCGGGCTGCGGGATCGTGAGCGACTGGAGGCCGGACAGCCGGGTCTTCGGCGCGACCGCCGGGATGGCTCGTGGCGGCACGCCGCCTACGGACTCGGCGATGGCCCTGACGTGGGCCGGGGTCGTGCCACAGCAGCCGCCCGCGATGTTCACCAGCCCGTCGCGGGCGAACTGGCCGAGCAGCTCCGCGGTCGTCGCCGGCTGCTCGTCGTACCCGCCGAACTCGTTGGGCAGACCCGCGTTGGGATACGCGATGACCGGCAGGCCGGCGATCCGCGCCATGTCCGCGATGTGGCCTCGCAGCTGGCGCGCGCCCAGCGCGCAGTTGAGCCCGACCGCGATGGGATCCGCGTGCTGGACGGAGACCCAGAAGGCGTCGACGGTCTGGCCCGACAGCGTTCGGCCCGACGCGTCGGTGATGGTCCCGCTGATGATCAACGGCAATCGCTGGCCGGTCGCATCGACGGCTGCCTCGACGCCGAAGATCGCGGCCTTGGCGTTGAGGGTGTCGAAGATCGTCTCGATGACCAGGAGGTCGGCGCCGCCCTCGATGAGACCCTCGGCGGCCTCCTGGTAGGCCGACGCGAGCTCCTCGAACGTCACGTTGCGGGCGCCGGGATCATTGACATCGGGCGAGATCGATGCCGTCCGCGGCGTCGGGCCGAGGGCACCCATCACGTAGCGTGGACGGCCGGGTTCGGCGGCCTCGGCGGCGTCGGCGGCCTGGCGGGCGAGCCGTGCCGCTTCGACGTTCATCTCGCGGACCACGGCCGTCATCCCGAAGTCGGACTGGGCCAGGGCGTTCGCCGTGAAGGTGTTCGTCTCGATGATGTCTGCGCCGGCGTCGAGGTACGCGCCATGGATGGCCAGCACGATGTCCGGGCGCACGAGGTTGAGCAGCTCGCTGTCGCCGCGGACGTCGGACGGGTGGTCGCGGAACCGGTCACCGCGGAAGTCAGCTTCCTCCAGGGCGTAGCTCTGGATGAGGGTGCCCATCGCGCCGTCGAGAACGAGGATCCGTTCGCGGAGCAGGTCGTCGAGCCGGGCGAGGCGGCTCGTCCGGTCGAATGGAGCGGTGCGGATCTGGTCGATGGTCGTGGTCATCGGGCTCCCGGAGCGACGGTCCGTGAGTGTAGCGGACCCTCGGCCGGGCCTCCTTCGACCAGCGGGCTGGGTGAGCCGCCGGGCATCGCCAGTCAGATGCCCTCGATCCCCCGCGGGGAGAGCCGAGGGCCGTAGCGCGGCGGGCGGAGCCCCGACAGCTCCAGGAGACGCATCACGATCGCGCGGCGGCCGCGGTACGGTTCGAGGAGCTCGAGCATGCGTGCGTCGTCACCGCGCGGCTCTCGGGCGAGGGCCCAGGCCACGAGGTTCGGCAGGTGGAAGTCGCCGACACTCACCGCGTCGACGTCGCCGAGCGCCCGGACAGCCACTTCAGCGGCGGTCCATGGTCCGACGCCCGAGATCGATCGCAAGCGCGCGTGTGCCTCGCTGGTCGAGAGCTCGATGCTTCCCTCCAGCCATGCCGCGCGCGCCGCGACGCGCCTGACTGTCTCGGCCCGCCGCTGTTCCACGCCGAACGGGTGATAGGCGTGGTAGGGCAGGGCGGCGAGGGTGGCCGCGGCCGGCGGCAGCCGGAGCCCCAGCTCGGCGGGTCCGGGGGCCGGTTCCCCGTAGCGGCGCACCAGACCCTGCCACGCCCGGCGCGCCTCGGATCCGGTCACCTTCTGCTCGAGGATGGCCGGCACGAGCACGTCGAGCACCGCCTCGGTCCGGGCGATGCGGACGCCGGGGAAGCGCCGGGCGAGCTGCCTGACGACCGGGTGGGCGTCGGGCCAGGGCTGCGCGCGGGACTCCGTGCCTGCCTCGCTGTCGCCGGCCCCGCGTAGGGGTACGCCGACCATCGTGGGCGCCCGTGCAAGGAGTCGATCGGCACCGGGTCCCCACGTCTCCGCGACGAGTCGACTGCCTTGGACGTGAAGCGCGATCGTGGCAGGTCCATCCTCGGTCCTGAACGGCAGCCAGGCTCGATCGCGGGCGAGGCGGACGGTGCGGTCTCCCTGCCCGCGCACCAGCGGCCGGAGCGTCCGGAAGAGGTCGAGCGGGCCGTCGAGCGGCCACGAATCGGTGGGCATCGGGTGATTCTTGCACGCAACCGGACCGGTGCCGTGGTGCACCGCGGTATGCGATGTGGAGCCCGCGATGACCGGGACTATGGTACGGTCCCCTCGACGTGCGACGCCTCAGAGTCGTCGCAGGCATGGCGCTCATCGCTGTGCTTGCCGCGGTCGCCGTCCCAGGACCGGTGGGTTCGCGGGCTCCAAGCCCCGTTGCGACCCCCCCGCCCGATCTCTTCGCACAAGTGGAGATCGCTGCATCCGTCCCTGGGTCGGCGGTGACGATTCCGCCCCTCGATCCGGGGGCCCGTTCCGACGGGAGCCTGGATCAAGGCTCGACGATGCTCGAGCCGGCCCTGCGAACCGAGCCACCCCAGGCTCGGCCGAAGACTGCCCAACCCAAGCCGGATCGCGGGTCGATCACCAAGCAACCCAAGAACGTCTGGCGACGTGACCCCGAGATCTCGTGGTACGGGCCCGGCCTGATCGGCAATGGCACCGCCTGTGGTCAGACCCTGACGCGCACCCTTGTCGGGGTCGCCCATCGGTCCCTGCCGTGCGGCTCCCTCGTCACCTTCAGGGCCCACGGGCACACCTTGACCGTGCCGGTCGTCGACCGCGGGCCATTCGTCTCCGGACGGATCTTCGACCTCACGTACGCGGCCTGCAAGAAGCTCGAGCACTGCTACACCGGGCCGATCCAGTACCGGATGGGCCGCGTCAGCTCGTAGACCCACCGCCCAACCCGCACACTGAGGCCTCCATCCAGCTTGGACCGGAGGCCTTTCGCATGCGGATCCTGGTCGTCGGCGCGGGCGGCGTCGGCAGCGCTGTCGCCCCCATCGCGGCACGGCGCGACTTCTTCGAGCACCTGGTCATCGCCGACTACGACCCAAGTCGGGCCCAGCGCGTGGTCGACCGCCTGGGAGGCGACGACCGGTTCAGCGCGGCACGCGTGGATGCGTCCGAGGCGGACGAGGTGGCCGAGCTCATCCGCGCCCAGCGGATCAGCCACGTCCTGAACGCGGTGGACCCGAGATTCGTGCTGCCGATCTTCCGGGGCGCGAAGGTTGCCGGCGCCGACTACCTGGACATGGCCATGTCGCTCTCGCACCCGCACCCGGAGCGGCCATACGAGCAGACCGGTGTGAAGCTAGGCGACGAACAGTTCGCCGAGGCGGATGCCTGGGCCGCCGCCGGACGGCTCGCGCTGGTGGGCATGGGGGTCGAACCGGGCCTGTCCGACGTCTTCGCCCGCTATGCGGCGGACCAGCTGTTCGAGACCGTCGATGAGGTCGGCGTGCGTGACGGCGCGAACCTCGTCGTCGACGGGTACGACTTCGCGCCGTCCTTCTCCATCTGGACGACGATCGAGGAGTGCCTCAACCCGCCGGTCATCTGGGAGGCGGATCGCGGCTGGTATACGACTGCGCCCTTCTCCGAGCCCGAGACGTTCGACTTCCCCGAGGGCATCGGCCCGGTCGAGTGCGTCAACGTCGAGCACGAGGAGGTCCTCCTGATCCCCCGTTGGGTCAAGGCTCGACGCGTGACCTTCAAGTACGGCCTGGGCGACGAGTTCATCGAGGTGCTGCGGACGCTCCACAAGCTGGGTCTCGACCGGACCGAACGGCTCCGTGTCGGCGGCGTCGAGGTCTCGCCGCGCGATGTCGTGGCCGCCGCGCTGCCGGATCCGGCCACCTTGGGCGATCGGATGCACGGCAAGACGTGTGCCGGCACGTGGGTCACCGGGACCGGCAAGGATGGTCGACCCCGCTCGGTCTACCTCTACCACGTCGTCGACAACGAGACGACCATGCGCGAGGACGGCTCGCAAGCCGTCGTGTGGCAGACGGCGATCAACCCGGTCGTGGCTCTCGAGCTGCTGGCCAGCGGCGCGTGGTCCGGGGTCGGCGTGCTGGGCCCTGAGGCCTTCGACGCGGTGCCGTTCCTCGACCTGCTGACCGCCTACGGGTCTCCGTGGGGGATGCGCGAGGGCTGATCAGTCGGGCTCGGCCCAGCGCACCGCATGGCGATCGGCGTCGGCCTCGACGAAGCGGACCAGGCGCTCGCCCTCGTCCTCGAGCGCGGTCCGGTCGGCCGCGGGCACGCGCCCGAACGGCCGCATCGTCAGCGTGGCCTGCCCCTTTGCCGACTCGACGCTCCACAGGCCGGCCACGAACCCATCGACGAGGAACGATGGGAGGAAGTCCCCGTTCTTCTTCGCGACCGCTGGACGGTGCGCATCCGGCAGGATCCGATCACGTGTGTCGTAGGCGATCAGGACGCTGTCCCAGCGCGACAGGAACCGGGGCGGGGCAGGGACGTCCTCGCCTGGATCGGACCGACCATCGAGATCGAGCAGGTCACGGCCATCGTGGCTCTGTGAGGTGATGATGCGCTCCCCGAGCGCGTCGATCGCCGCCCGGACCGGCCCGACGCGCTGTCCCGACCATCTTCCGATGTCGAGCAGCGATGCCGGACCGTACGCGGCCAGGTAGCGCTCGATCGCCATGCGCATCGCGTCCGGAGGTTCGGGTCGCTCGACCTTCGGCAGCCAGACCCCTGCGTCGATGTATCGGGGCTTGCCGTGCTCCTTCCAGTGCCCGCTCGGCGGCACGTGGACGAGGCCACCACCGGCGCCCGCCAACCGGAACGCCACGTGCCGGCTGCCCGCCGGCACGTGGTCATGCAGCGACGCATCGGGCACGACGGTGTCGAAGTGTGCCTCCATCTCGGCCACCGTCCGCGGTTCATCGCAGAATCGCCGCAGCGTTCGGTTCAGGTCGTCGATGTCGAGGCCGGCCTGACGGGCGATCGAGCCGTAGACGGCCAGCCGGACCTGCGCGCTGGAGACGTCGAAGGCGCCGTGGTCGGGGGCGGCCACGAGGTGGAGCGTGCCCCGCATCACCGTCCCTCGAACCACGCGATGCTCGTCGAGCGCGCGCTCGAGCGCCGCGATGGTCAGCCCCTCCAGGCGAGACCACAGGGCGATGTACGGCATGTTCGCGTGCTGCGCCTGGAGGCCGGCCAGCCGGCCGATCGCGGCCTCGGACGAGCCCGTCCCGCGTTCGAGCAGGCCCTGGCGATGCAGGGTCGAGCGATTCAGGGCACGCAGGGTCTGCCGAGCGGCACCCGGCGAGCGGGAAGGCGCGCTCACGCCTCCGGGTCCGTGGTGATCGGGAGGATGACCGGCGGCTCCCAGTCCGGGGGAGCGAGCTCGAACCCCGCGAAGTCGAAGGCCGGCGCGACGATGCAGCCGACCAGGCTCCA
>DASPHN010000244.1:0-26270 GCA_035629655.1 Saccharimonadales bacterium (SeqCode)
CAGCACCACTCGGTCATCGGGAGCGACGCCCATGCGCTGCCGAGCGGCGTCGCGATCGATCACCCGGATGTCGCGGATCGGCGTCCCGGTCAGGTAGCACGGTCGACCCGGTGCAGCGTCAGCCAGGGCACGGCAGATCGCCGCGAACGAGACCGTCAGGACGTCGGCGAGTCGGGCGGTCGTGCGCACCGCCCGGCCGGGGATGACGTTGCCGTCCCAGAGCACCACCGGGATGCCGAGCGGGGCCGCGGCCATCAACACCGGGACCGCCACATAGCCACCGGTCGTGAAGATCGCGGCCGGTCGTTCGCGAAGGAGCAGGGCCGTCGCCTGCGGGACGGAGACGGCGAGGCGGAGTGGATCCAGGAAGGCATGGACGTTCGCCTCCGTGGAACGCAGCGAACGGAGCGCGAGGCGGCGGAATCGCCAGCCGGCGGCCGGCACGAGGCTGGACTCCAGCCCGCGATGGCCACCGAGCCAGCCGAGCTCAGCGCCGTCCGGCCGAGCGAGGAGCGAGTCGGCGACGGCCAGCGCCGGGTAGATGTGCCCGCCCGTCCCCCCGGCGGCGATCAGCAGTCGCATCGTCGTTCCACGATCCCTTCTCCACGGTCTCACGCGAGATCGAGAGGAGGATCCCGACCGCCGCGAAGCTGATGATGAGCGATGAGCCGCCGGCGCTCAGGAACGGGAGCGTGATGCCCGTGATGGGCACGAGCGCCACGACGACGGCGATGTTGATGAACGCCTGGATGCACAGCCAGGCCGTGATGCCGGCCGCCAGCAGCGCCCCGAACGTATCCGGGGCGGCCAGCGCGACGCGAACCCCAGAGTAGGCGAGCAGGACGAAGAGCATCACCACGATGGCCGCCCCGATGAGCCCGAACTCCTGGCCCACCTCGGCAAAGATGAAGTCGTTGAAGGCGTTCGGGACCGAGACCAGACTCTGCCCGAGTCCCCGCCCGAAGATCCCGCCCGCGCCGAGGGCGAGCAGCCCCTGGACGGTGTGGAAGCCCGCGCCCTGGGCATCGGACCACGGGTCGAGCCAGGTCCGGATCCGCTCCATCTGGTAGCCCCGCAAGCCGACGACGATGGCGAGTCCGACGGCCGCCGTGCCCATCGCCGCCAGATGGGCGAGGTTGGCACCGGCCACGAAGAACATCGTGAGGGCGGTCAGCGTGATGACCGTGGTCGTGCCGAGGTCGGGTTCCTTGAACACCAGGGCGATGACCGGGGCGATGATCACGAGGAATGGGATCGTGCCCGTCCAGAACCCACGGACCTTGGTCCCGCGCTTGGCGAACCAGTGGGCGAGATAGATGACCATCGCCAGCTTCGCGATCTCGGCCGGGTGGATGGCCGGCAGCGGGCCGAGCTTGAGCCAGCGCGCCGACCCGCCGACGACGATGTTCAGCGAAGGCACGAAGACGAGCACCAGCAGCACGACGGAGACGAGCAGGAACGGGACCGACGCCAGGCGCAGGTAGCGGTAGTCGATGCGCATCATCGCGACCATGGCGACGATGCCCAGGAGGGCCCACTGGATCTGCGGGCCGGCCGTCGAGAACGTGTCCGACTCGGTCAGGTAGCCGCGCATCGCCGACGAGGAGTAGACCATCAGGATGCCGATCGCCGCGAGCGCGACGACGACCACGAGGATCATCCAGTCCGGCTGGTGGCGCTCGCGCTGCAGGACCTGGGTCGGCGGCCGCGTGGGTGTTCGGTTCGCGGATCGCCGGTCGTCGGTGGCCGGGCGTCGGCGGTCGCCACCCTCGTCCGATGCCGGGGCGCGGGTGGTCCGGCCGATCGGCGGCGCCAGATTCATCGATCCCTCCCGCGTCGTGCCGCGGCCAGCGCGGCCACAGCGGTCTTGAAGGCGCGCCCGCGCGCGGCGTAGTCCACGAACATGTCGAAGCTGGCGGCCGCCGGGCTGAGCAGGACGGTGGCCGGACCGGCAGCCGGTCCGGCGTCGGCAAGCGCTGCACGAGCGAGGTCATCGGCTCGGACCACGGCCTCGTCGAGGGACGCCGCTCGCTCGGTGATGCGCAGGCCGGCGTCCCGGAAGCGGCGCTCGAGGTCCGGACCGCTCTCGCCGATGAGGACTGCCGCCGCGGCTCGCTCGGCCACCGCCGGGCCGAGGGCGGAGAGGTCGACGCCCTTGTCCCGGCCGCCGGCGATGAGCACGACGGGTGCGTCGAAGGCGTGGAGGGCGGCGATGACCGCGTCGGGTTGCGTGCCCTGCGAGTCGTTGACGAACCGGACGCCATCGAGGAGCCCGACCGACTCGAGCCGATGCTCGACGCCGGTGAACGACGCGGCCGCCTCGCGGATCGCGTCGGGTGCGACACCGAACAGCAGCGCGACGCCGATCGCGGCCAGCGCATTGGAGACGTTGTGGGCACCCGGGATGGCCAGCTCTCCGACCGGCATCACGCGCCCGCCCGGCCCCACACCGGCGATCCCACCGCCGGCCTGCGGCAGTCGCTCGACGCTCGCAGCCACGATCCAGCCGTCCACGACGCCAAGACCGCCAGGCATCGGTCGGTCACGGCGATACAGGACGGATGGGGCGATCCCGAGTCCGGCGTACGTGACGACGACCGGGTCCTCGGCATTGAGGACGAGGGCCCCTTCCGGATCGACCAGCTCGGCCAGCCGGCGCTTGACCCGCCGATAGGCCTCGAGTGACCCGTGCCGGTCCAGATGGTCGGACGTGACGTTCGTGTAGACCGCGACGGTCGTGCCGCGTGACAGGGTCGGCAGCTGCAGCTCGGACAGCTCGTACACGACTCGGTGCGCCGGCGTGATCTCGGGCAGGCGCTCGACGATCGGGGTCCCGATGTTGCCGCCCAGGAGGACCGGGTGCGATGGGTCGGCGGCGAGCAGGGCCGCCGTGAGCGATGACGTCGTGGTCTTGCCCTTCGTGCCCGTCACCCCGATGGTCGGGGCCACGCACAGGCGCAGGAACAGGTCGTTCTCCGAGACGAGGGCGGGCGCTGACGGGTCGCCGGCGGCGCGGGCCGCGACGAGCCGGCGCAACGCCTCGCGGAGCCGGGGCTCGGTCGTCGGATAGTCCGGGTTGATCGCCGGGGACGTCGTCACGAGCGAGGACCCATCCCATGTCGTCGCAGGCTCGACGTCGGGCCCCAGGGCCAGGTGCACGTCTCGTCCGCCGAGAGCCTCGATCGCATCCCGGAGCTCAGCGGCCGGACGGCCGTCGTAGGCCGTGACCCGGGCTCCGGCGTCGTGGAGGAAGCGCGCGAGCGCGACCCCGCTGCGGGCCAGTCCCAGCACGGTCACCGGCCGGTCACGCAGGGCGCCGGCGCGGACCGCGTCCATCGTCAGGGCGTCCGGATCGATCGTCGGGGCGGTCATCGGTCCCACGGTCGTCACTGCAGCCGATCCAGCGAGGCCAGGAAGAGGGTCACGCCGAGCAGCGCGGCCAGGATGGCGACGATCCAGAACCGGATCGTGATCTTCTCCTCGTCCCAGCCGGCGAGCTCGAAGTGGTGGTGGATCGGGCTCATCCGGAAGAGGCGCTTGCCGCCGGTCATCTTGAAGTAGGCGACCTGGAGGATGACCGACGCGGTCTCGACCACGAAGATGATCCCGATGAGCGGGAGGACGAGGATCTGGCCCGTGATGAGCGCCGTGACGGCCAGCGTGGCTCCCAACGCCAGCGCCCCTGAATCGCCGATGAAGATCTGGGCCGGATGCACGTTGAACCACAGGAATCCGAGCAGCGCGCCGATGATCAGGGCGCACAGCAAGGCGAGGTTGGCCTGGGTCGGGACGTTGAGCAGGGCGATGAGCATGAAGGCCACGAACGAGATCGCGAGCGTGCCACCCGACAGGCCGTCGAGGCCATCGGTCAGGTTCACGCCGTTCGCCGCGGCCACGATCGCGAAGGCGGCGAAGAGGATGTAGATGGTCGAGTCGATCTGGACCGCGCCGACGAAGGGGACGGCGATGGCCGTGATGTCGTACGTGCGCTGGATGTTGTACGCCGCCACGAATGCCACGACGGTCAGCCAGATCAGCTTCTGGCGGGCGCTGATCCCCTCCCCCGTCTTGGCGTTCAGGTAATCGTCGAAGGCGCCGAGCGCCCCGACGCCAGCGAGCGCCGCCAACGGCGCGAAGGTCGCGGCGTCGGCCGGTTTCCCGAGCGGGAAGAAGTAGACCCCCAGGACGACGAGCACGATGAGCAGGCCGCCCATCGTGGGTGTGCCCTCCTTCAGGTAGTGCGTCTCCGGACCGTCCTCCCGGATGCGCTTCCCGAAACCGACGCCCTGGAGGAGCCGGATGTAGGGCGGCATGAGGATGACGATCAGGGCGAAGGACAGCAGCAGACCCTGGATCAGCTCGACGGTCATCGCCGCATCGCCGTCTCACCGAGCTCCAGGCGCAACCCGTCGACCAACCTGTCCAGCCCGATCCCGCGCGAGGCCTTGACCAGGATCAGATCGCCATCTCGCAGGCGCGGGCGGAGGACGTCGAGCGCGGCCTCGGCGTCCGGGACGTGGTGGATCCGGGACGGGTCGAGGCCGCGCGCGGTCGCGCCCGCCACGATCCCGCCGGCGCCGTCGCCGACCACGATCAGGAGGTCCGTGACCCGCGCGGCGGCGTCGCCCACCGTGCGGTGGCCGGCCTCGTGTTCCTCACCGAGCTCCAGCATCTCGCCGAGGACGACGACCGGGCGGCCCGGCAGCTCGGCCACCAGGTCGAGCGCTGCCCGCACCGAGCCTGGCGAGGCGTTGTACGAGTCGTCGATGATCGTCGCGCCACGCAACCGCACGGTCTCGACCCGGTGCGGTGCCGACCAGCCGCGGGCAAGGCCGCGGACGACGTCGTCGAGGGCGACCCCTGCGGCCAGCCCTACCGCGGCACCGGCGAGCGCGTTGTGGACCGAGAGGCGGCCCAGCGTCGGGATCCGTACCTCACGTTCGCCGGCCGGGGTCCGAAGGCGGAAGCGCATGCCCTCCAGACCGAGCGAGGCGACGCCCTCGGCACGCACGTCGGCGTCCTCGGCAAACCCGTAGCGCAGGGTCCGCGCGGCGGACCGACGGTCCATCCGAGTGACGACGGGGTCGTCCGCATTCAAGACGGCATGACCGTCGGCCGGCAGCGCCTCGAGCAGCTCGCCCTTCGCTCGCTCGATGGCGGCCAGCGTCCCGATGCGCGACAGGTGGACCGCCTGGACGGCGGTCACGACCCCGATGGAGGGCCGGGCGATGGCGGCCAGATCGGCGATCTCGCCGCCGACGTACATGCCCATCTCGAGGACCGCCGCGTCGTGCTCCGGGCCCAAGCGCAGGACGGTGAGGGGCAGGCCGATCTCGTTGTTCTGGTTGCCTTCGCTCTTGAGGATCCGCCGCGTGCCGGCCAGGACCGCTGCGACCGCCTCCTTCGTCGAGGTCTTCGCGATGCTGCCGGTGATCCCGATGACGAGCGGATCGAACCGGCGGCGCCAACCGGTGGCGACCGCGCCGAGGGCCGCGATCCCGTCAGCCACGCGGACGACCGTGACATCCCCGAGGGACGCCGGGTCGGCGGCGGGTCGGGTGACCACGAGGGCCGCGGCGCCGCGACGGACCGCTTCGGCGAGGTGCGCGTGCCCGTCCGTGTGCTCACCGGGGAGCGCCACGAAGAGCATTCCCGGGGCGATCAGCCGCGAATCGACGGCGGCGCCGTGGATGGGTCGGTCGGACCGGGCCAGGAGCCGGCCGCCCGTGAGACGGACCAGGTCGTCGGCCGTGAAGGCGGGCACCGAGGGGGCGTCCGGCACCGGGGTCGACGGATCGACGTCGGTCACGGACGCCAGTGTCCCACGTCCGAGGGTCACCGGTCGGGCGGAGTGCCCGACGGCCGGGGGCGGTCCGCGAACAGGTCCGGGGTCGCCATCGCGTTCGTCGCGATCCGGCGGAACAGCTCGAAGGACATCACCGGCATCTCCAGGCGACCGACGCGGGCGACGGTCGGCTTGCCCTCCTCGATACGCACCGCGATCACCAGATCCGGGGCACCCACATCGCGTCCGATGTATCCGACGAACGAGTAGTTGAAGAGGTTGTGCTTCCAGCCGCCGCGACCGCCGTTCTTCTTCGTGTCCCAGATCTGGGCCGTGCCCGTCTTGCCGCCGACCGCGTAGCCGGGTACGAGCGTCCGGTCGCGGTAGAACGGCACCTCGTCGATGACGTGGGCCATCATCTTGACCAGGGTCTTCGACAGGTTCGGCTCCATGACCCGGGCCCCTGGGTCGGTCCGGATCTCGGTCTCTCCGACCGCCTTGACGACGTGCGGTGTGACGGTGGTGCCGCCGTTCATCATCGTGGCGAAGGAGCTCGCAAGCTGGATCGGGGTGACCGCCACGCCCTGGCCGAAGGCGCCGTTCGCGAGATCGATCTCGCGCCACCGCTGGATGGCAGGATCGCGGACGAGGCCACTGACCTCGGCCGCGACATCGATGCCGGTCGGCGCGCCGAGCCCGAGCTCCAACCACTGATCGTGGAGGATGGCGGCCGACTGGGCGGTGTCCTTGCCGAGCTGCATGGCGACCTTGGCGGCCACGACATTGCGCGACCAGGCGATGCCGTCCTCGAACGTCATCCAGCCCATGCCCTGGCGGTTCGCGTTGTCGATCTTCGTGCGGCCCCCGTCGAGCCGCAGCGTGCCGACGTCCTTGATGCGCGTCTTCGGCGTCACCGTCTTGTGCTCCAGGGCGGCCGTCGCCGTCAACATCTTGAGGACCGACCCCGGCTCGTAGACGTTCGACACGACCGGATCGATGAAGCGGTTCGGGGTCTTGGCCGCGATCGCCCGGTAGTCGTTCCCGTCGTACGACGGATAGGTCGCCTCCGCGTAGACCTCGCCGGTATAGGGATCCATGACGACGGCCGACACGCTCTTGGCGCCGTCGGCGATGTACGCGGCGAGCAGCTCCTGCTCCAGGCTGAGCTGGAGGCCGGCGTCGATCGTCAACCGAAGGTCTTCGCCCAGGGCCCCGGGCTGGACGACCGATGCCTCGTCGAGCATCGCCCGGCCGTTCGCGTCGCGCTGGGCGACGAGGATGCGCGGCGAGCCGGCCAGTGCCTCCTGATAGAACTGCTCGACGCCGTACTGACCCTCGTTGCTTCGATTCACGAAGCCAAGGAGGTGTGCGGCCAGGGTCGAGTCCGGGCCGCCACCGGCCTGCGGGTAGACCCGCTCGGGTTCGGACTCCAGCGAGATCCCGTAGAGCTGCTTCTCGCGGGTCGCGAGCCGGACCCGGGAGGCGAGCTCAGGCTCGAGGCCCCGGGCCAGGATGACGTAGACCTTCTCGCTCGCGAGCTTCGTGCGGAGTGCGGCCTCGCCGTCGGCATCGAGATCGAGCAAGCGGACCAGCGTGTCCCCGGTGAGTCGACGCTGGACCGGCGTGAGCTTGTCGGTGGCGGCGACCAGCCGCTCCCGCTCCACGCTCGTCGCCAGCAGCACGGTCCCGGTGCGGTCGTAGATCTCGCCTCGCCGGGTCGGCGCCTCGACGCGGACCGTGGTCTGCGCGGCGGCCCGGGCGGTCAGCTCGCCACCCTGGACGAGCTGCCAATACGCCGTGCGAGCGATGAGGGCCAGCGAGCCGAGCAGGAAGACGATCAGCAGGACGAGCAGGCGTGTCCGGGAATCGGTCCGACCCAGCATGGTGGCTCCGTCGACGTCAGCGGGCAGGCAGGACGATGGGATCGGCGAGCTGGCCGAAGCCCTGGTCGAGGGCGAGCTTGCGGACGGCCGGCTCGCGGCCGAGGCGGTTCAGGTCGGAGCGGAGCTCCTGCAGTGACGACCGGAGGCGCTCCCCCTCGAGCTGCAGCCGGCCGATGTCGTAGCTCGTGGCCGAGACCTGGATCTGCTGCGCCAGCGAGAAGAAGGCGAGCATGAAGGCGACGACGATGGCGCCGAGGACGAGGGCGAGCCGGTTCGGGCCGCGGCGAGCCCGGACCGCGGATCGTGCCCGGCGGCGCGGCAAGGCCGGCGCACCGGCGAGCCGTGGTGCGCGCGGGAGCGCGATCGTGCGTGGGCGAGCGCCCTCGTAGACGGCCATCGCTCAGTCGCCCAGCAGGTAGCGGACGCGCGGCGAGCGCGGATCGAAGGCGAGCGGGTCGGCTGGCGCGCCGGAGCCCCACTGCTCGAGGTCGAAGCCGGTCGCGTCGTGGTGCTGGGTGCGGTCGTTCCGTTCGCGGACCTCATGCTGCCGTCGCCCGTACGACTTGCGTCGGCTGGACTGGTGGCGCTTGCTCATGGGGGCTCCTCCGTTCCTTCCGTGATCCGATGTCGGGCGCTGGGTGGCTAGGCGGCGAGGCGCTCGGCGGCCCGCAGGCGCGCACTTCGAGCGCGGGGATTGGCGGCGATCTCCTCGGGCGTCGGGGTGATCGAAGGTCGGGTGACGAGGCGCAGCCGCGGGTTCTGCCCGCAGACGCAGACCGGCAGCTCCGGCGGGCAGACGCAGCCCCGCCGTTCCGCCGCGAAGAAGCGCTTGACGATCCGATCCTCGAGCGAGTGGTAGCTGAGCACGACGAGGCGCCCGCCCGGCCGAAGGAGGTCGATCGCGGCGGCCAGTCCGGTCTGGAGCGCTTCCAGCTCCTCGTTGACCGCGATCCGCAACGCCTGGAAGACCCGGGTGGCGGGGTGGGTCCGGCGCGGCTGGCGGGGATTGGGTGGAGCGACGCGTTCGACGAGGGCGGCGAGCTCCTCGGCGGTCGCCACCGGTGCGGTGCGTCGAGCGTCGACGATGGCCCGGGCGATGCGGCCGCTCTTGGGCTCCTCGCCGTAGCGACCGAACAGCGCGGTCAACTCGGCCGCGTCGAGCGTGGCCAGGAGGTCGGAGGCCGGGACGCCGCGGCTCGTGTCGAAGCGCATGTCGAGCGGGCCACCGGCTCGGAACCCGAAGCCACGGTCCGTGTCGGCCAGCTGGTAGCTGCTGAGCCCGAGGTCGAAGAGGGCTCCGTCGACCTGGCCGAAGCCGGCCTCCGGCGCGATCGTCGCGAGCTCGCGGAAGTTCGCCTGGCGCAGGACGAGGCGATCCCCGAACCGGGGCTGGAGACGACCGGCCACTCTGGCGATGGCCGCCCCATCGGCGTCGAGACCGAGGAGGCGGCCATCAGGGTCGGTCGCCTCCAGGATCCGCTCGGTGTGCCCACCGCCGCCGAGGGTGGTATCGATCTGGAGACTTCCCCGGGCAGGCGCGAGCATCGACATGACCTCCGCCGCCATGACCGGGATGTGCCCAGCCTCCATCTCTCCTCCACCGTTCGTCGATCGGATCCCGAGCGGACCCTGGAAGCGCATGTGGTGGCTAGATCCCAAGGCCTTCGAAGGCCTGGGCCAGCGCATCCGAGTCCTCGAGTCCCTGGGCGTAGGTCGCCCAGGTCGCGGGGACCCAGATCTCGGCGTGATCTCGTGAACCGACGACGACCGCGTCGCCGGCAAGGTCGATGTGGTCGCGCAGGAAGCTCGGCAGCAGGATCCGGCCCTGCCGGTCGAGCTCGACCTCCGCGGCGCCCGCGAAGATCAGCCGCTGGAAGCGGCGGGCCGCCTGGTCGGTGATGGGCAGCGCGGCGACCTTCGTCGCAAGCTCCTCCCACCCGGCCTGGGTATGGATCGCCAGACAGGCGTCGAGCCAGCGAGAGACGACCGCTCCAGCGCCCAGCTGGACGCGGAACCTGGCCGGGACGGCGATGCGTCCCTTGTCGTCCACCGTGTGCCGGTACTCGCCGGTGAACACCCGTCGGGCTCCCCTGTCATGTGGTCGAGTGCGCTGGTCTCGGGTGGCTGGTCGGTCGTGCGGTTCCCCACTTCCCACCACTTTGGACCACTTCGATGCATCCTAGCATGCAGGACAGGG
The DNA here is from genome assembly GCA_035629655.1 of Saccharimonadales bacterium (SeqCode). Lineage (GTDB taxonomy): Bacteria > Chloroflexota > Limnocylindria > Limnocylindrales > CSP1-4 > SPCO01. The sequence continues at coordinate 9,866 of DASPHN010000244.1, forward strand.
TCGTCAATGCGGAATTCGCACTAGGCGCGGTGGGGCACGCCGGAGGTGGACACCTCAGCGCGTCGTGGGTCGCGTGGCGTACCGATCGACCGACGGGCACGGGCTCCCACGTCACGCGGAACGCCGGCCGTACCGATCGACGGCTGAGCGCCCGCCCGGGCCGGGGCGGGCGGTCCATTGGTACGCGCCGCGTACCAGCGTCTCGCGACCTCACGGGAGCGTGGGAACGGCCGCCGGCGGGCGCCCCCGGCGCGGGCCGACACGCCGGCACCGACCCGAGCGACTCCCGGGTCAGTGCCGGGTCAGCGCCGAGGTGGCGGGAGGATCAACTCCAGGCCGGCCTTCAGCCGTCGCGTCTCGGTCCACGGGTTCAAGCGGCGGACGGTCTCGAGCGGGATCCCGAAGTAGTTCGCGATGCTGTACAGGTTGTCGCCACTTCGGACGGTGTAGATCCAGCAATCGGGCTTGCTCGGGCACGGATCGAGGAGGCGGTATCGGGTCGATGTCGGGGCCTTGGTCGGCTTGGGTGTCGGCTTGGGGGTGGCTTTCGGCGTGGCGGTCGGCGTCGCGGTCGGCGTCGGCTGGGCGGTGGGCGTCGATGTGGGGGTCGGACTCGGCGTCGGACTTGGGACCGGCGAAGGCGACACGCTGGGCACCGGCTCGACACTCGCCGCGACCGGGACGACCGGGACGACGGCGACCGGCGAGGCCGCGGCCACCGCCGTCGCGGTCGCGGAGGCCGTCGCGCTGGGCTGGACGACGACCGCGGCCTGCAGATCGATCCCACCGCGGGCGAGCACGAAGGCGACCGACGCCGTGAACGAGGCGACCAGCACGAGCACCGAGGCGAGGACCGCCGGCGACCACGAGCGCCCGGCGCGGACGACCGGGGGCGGCAGGTCGCTGACGACGACCGCACCCCGCAGATAGCGCGGGCAGTTGATGTGACCGCTGGTCAGGCAGACCAGCTCCTGCTGGCGGAGCGATTGCGGGACGGCCTCGCGCATCGCGGCGCAGCGGTTGGCGGGATCCGGAGACTCGACCGGCACACCGAGCGCGTCGTCGTCATCGACCGCACGCAGAAAGGGACAGACCCAGGCATTCGGGGACCGGTCTTCGAGCAGCGGGAGCCAGGTCTCTGGAGGACCGTCCGGTTCGCGCGGCGCGCGATCGACCGGCGTGGCGAATGCCACACGGGCCTCGTTCGCCGCTGCCGTCTCGGCGCTGGCGAGGGCATCGACGCGGGCGTCCGCGGCGAGCGCATCGCTCGCGGGATCCGGTCCGAGCGCCTGGGTCGCGCCATCCGCGTCATCGTCTGGGGCGCCGGCCGTGGCGCCCGCGGGCACCGACGCGCCGGACGGCTGTGCGCCCCCAGACCGCCTCCGACGAGGTCTCGGGTCCGGGGCGACATCGGGATCGTCGGCCACGCGCGCTCCCTTGGTGATGGGTGGAACGGCGCGGAGTCTAGTACTTTCGCGCCTTGCCGTGGCGAGTGTCTCGGTGCTAGTCTCCGGCGCCAGAGTCGAGCGGACCCTCCGTTCGACCTCCCAGGTCAAGGTCGAACGCCACCAATGGCCCTGCCGCTCCCCGTGATCCCGCCACAGCCGGACGCCTATCACCTGGCGCCGCACCGGATCAAGCGCTGCACGTTCCGTCGCCTCATCGATGTCGAGGCCGGAGCCGATCGCGTCTATGACGTGGAGTGCCTGCTGCCGGACCGGAAGATCCCGATCCCGCTGGGTGACCTCGAGTCCGCGACGCCCATCTGCAACAGCTGCGTCGCGCCGCACATCTTCCGCCCGGACGAGGACTGACCCGCGGGCCACGTGGCCGAAGGCGCGGAAGCGTCAGCGAGGCGACCTGTAAGCCGAGTTCTGTCCCACGCGGCACTTGCGCGTCGCCTGGGGATGGCCATCCATCTCTGGCCGCCGGTCACCCGACGGCTCATGCGGCCTACCCGAGGGCTGGGCAGCGCACCTCTCCCCCGATCCGGTCACCCGGTCCGGGTTGCGCCCTCCTATTCGGCCTTGCTCCGGGTGGAGTTTGCCGCGTTTCACTCCGCCACCTGACCCGAAGGCCGGGCGACGGCATCGTCACTGTGGCACTGGTCCTCGTCTCACGACGGACGGGCGTTACCCGCCACCCTGCGCTGCGGAGCTCGGACTTTCCTCACGTCGTCGAGCGAGTCACCCCGCCGCGACGCGCGACCATCCGGTCGCCTCGCTGACCGGTCAAGTCTACCCGGCCACGCCATCCGGCTCCTCCAGGCGACCGGTCGGACCGCGACGACCTAGCTCCCGACGGGACCGCCCAAAAGCGTCCAGGCGAGCCAGAGGACGGCGAGCATGACGATCGGCGCTGCCACGACCCGCCAGCGACCGAGCACCCACGACCACGCGGCGAAGAGCGTCAACCCGCCCCACGCCAACGTCATCGCGATCTGCACGACCGCGTCCCAGCCGGTCCCTTCGGTGAGGACGAGGCCGAGGACCGGGATGACGAGCAGGAACTGGACGATCGCGGCCGCGCTGCCGACGACGAACCACAGGACGTTGTCGGCGAGGCGACGCCAGCGGACGGGGCGATCGCGCGGCCAGCTCCCCGGCGGGCGGCGGCTCGGATCCTCCACGGTCGTGGCGCCTGGCCTTCGGGCGCGAGGTGCTAGCGCGGCCGTCGCACGACCGAGGCCGGACCGCCGGCCTGGGCGCGATCGATCGCCTCGTTCGCCAGCGCGTCCGCGACGCTGTTCTGGGCGCGCGGGACGTGCGCGGCGCTCCAGCGGCTGAACCCGCCGAGCGTGCTCCGGGCCTGCGACCAGAGCGGGATGAGCTTGGCATCCTTGACTCGCCAACGGCCCGTGAGCTGCTCGACGATCAGCTTCGAATCAAGCAGCAGGTGGACCTCGGCCGCGCCGAGCTCACGAGCGAGCTCGAGCGCCCGGACGGTGCCCTGGTACTCGGCCACGTTGTTGGTCTGGATGCCCAGATAGTCGGAGATCGAGGCATCCGGGACCGCGCGTGGGTCGCGAGCGTCCGGGCGGCGGAGGTCGAAGAGCGCAGCTCCCGCTGAGGCCGGGCCCGGATTGCCCCGTGCCGCCCCGTCGGTCCGGATGAGGAACCCGCGCGGGCCAGCCGCGGCATCGGAAGCGTCATCGGCCACGACCGGGTCATCGGACGCCGCGAGGTCGCCGAAGAGCGTGTCGCCGGTCAGCTGGGCCGCCCGGTGATCGCGGCGCTGACTTCGAGGATGGCCTGCGTGATCTGGATGCCGCGCGGGCAGGCATCCGTGCAATTGAAGATCGTCCGGCACCGCCAGACCCCGTCCTCATCGGCGAGGATCTCGAGCCGTTCGTGCTCGCCGTGGTCGCGCGTGTCGAAGATGAAGCGGTGGGCGTTGACGATGGCCGCCGGCCCGACGTATGACGGTTGGGCCCAGAACGACGGGCACGACGTCGTGCACGCGGCGCACAGGATGCATTTCGTCGTGTCGTCGTAGCGCTCCCGATCGGCGGCCGATTGGATCCGCTCCCGCTCCGGCGGCGGCTCGTCGTTGATGAGGTAGGGCTGGACGCTCTTGAACTTGTCGAAGAAGTCGTCCATGTCGACGACGAGGTCCTTGATGACCGGCAGCCCGGGCAGCGGCGCCACCGTGATCCGGCGCTTGCCGAGCTGCTCGACCCGAAGCTTGCAGGCGAGCCGGTTGCGGCCGTTGATGAGCATCGCGTCGGAGCCGCACACGCCATGGGCGCATGAACGCCGGAAGGTCAACGACCCGTCCTGCTCGTACTTGACGCGATGGAGCAGGTCGAGGACGCGGTCGAGCTTCGGGTCGCACTCGACGGCGTACGCCTCCCAGTGCGGTTTCTCGTCGCGCTCGGGGTCGAAGCGGAGGATGCGGAGGTCGACCTGCATCAGTACGTCCTGGGCTTGGGTTCGAACTTCGTGATCGTCACGGGCTTGTAGGTGAGGGTCGGGCCACCGGGCCCCCGGGTCGCCAGGGTATGCGACAGGAACTGCACGTCGTCGCGCTCGGGGTAGTCCTCGCGTGCGTGGGCCCCGCGGCTCTCCTTGCGGGCGATGGCGCTCACGACCGTCGTCTCGGCACAGTCGAGGAGGTAGCCGAGCTCGCGCGCCTCGAGGAGGTCGGTGTTGAACACCATCCCGCGGTCGGCGATCCCGACCTTCGTGTAGCGGGCCTGCAGCTCCTGGACCTTGGCCCGGGCGGCCAGGAGGAGCGCTTCGTCGCGATAGACGCCGACGTTGTCCATCATCACGTCGGCCAGCTGTGAGCGGAGCCGAGGCACGGATTCGCGACCGGTCGAGCCACGCAGGGACTCGATCTCGGCGAGGACCGGCTCGTGGGCATCGTCGGCGACGTCCGGCATGGTCAGACCCTTGACGTCCTCGGCCATCTGGCGACCGGCCCGTCGACCGAAGACCAGCAGGTCGACGAGCGAGTTCGTGCCGAGCCGGTTCGCACCGTGGACCGAGACGCAGGCCGTCTCGCCCGCGGCATAGAGCCCGGGCACGATGGTGTTCGCCGCGTCGCGCGTCACCCGGGACAGGGTGTCGGTCGGCGTACCACCCATCGCGTAATGGGCGGTCGGTTGGATCGGCACGGGCTCGGTGATGGGCTCCACGCCCTGGTAGACGCGGGCAAAGTCGGTGATGTCCGGCAGCTTCTCCTCGATGACCTTGCGCCCGAGGTGCCGCACGTCGAGGTAGACGTAGTCCTTGCCGCCGATCCCGCGACCGGCCCGGATCTCCTGGTAGATCGCGCGGCTGACCATGTCGCGCGGCGCCAGCTCCATGAGCTTCGGCGCGTAGCGCTCCATGAACCGGAACCCGTCATCGTCGAGGAGATAACCACCCTCACCGCGGGCCGCTTCGGACAGCAGGATGCCGATCCCGACGATGCCGGTCGGATGGAACTGGTAGAACTCCATGTCCTGCATCGGGACGCCGTGACGATAGGCGAGCGAGACGCCGTCGCCGGTCAGCGACCACGCGTTGGACGTGATCCGGAACATGCGCCCGAACCCGCCCGTGGCCAGCATGGTCGTCTTGGACCGGATGGGGTGGAGCGTCCCGTCGGCGATCCGGTACGCCACGACGCCCGCGGCCCGGCCGCCGTCGCCGAGCTCCCCGCCCTCGGTCAGTAGGTCGACCACGTGGTACTCGTCGTAGAAGCGGACGCCGTGCTTGACGGCCTGCTGGTACAGGGTCTGCAGGATCATGTGCCCGGTCCGGTCGGCCGCGAAGCACGAGCGCCGGACGGGTCCCTCCCCGAAGTTCCGGGTATGCCCCCCGAACCGCCGCTGGTCGATCTTGCCGTCCGGGGTGCGGTTGAACGGCAGACCCATGTGCTCGAGCTCGATCACGGTCTCGACCGCTTCGCGGGCGAGGATCTCCGCCGCATCCTGATCGACGAGGTAGTCGCCACCCTTGATGGTGTCGAACATGTGCCACTCCCAGTGGTCCTCCTCGAGGTTGCCCAGGGCGGCACAGACCCCGCCCTGCGCGGCACCGGTGTGCGAGCGGGTCGGGTAGAGCTTGGTGATCACGGCCGCATCGACCCCGGCCTTGGCGAGCTCGACGGCGGCCCAAAGACCGGCCCCGCCCGCGCCGACGATGAGCGCATCGTGCTGGAGCATCAGGCCGCCGGGACCACGTTGGGCAGGGTCACGACGACGATCGTGCCGATGACGATGAGGAAGATCGCGAGGGCGTACAGCGCCCAGGTCAGGCCGGTCCGGACCCGCCCGAACGTCATGTCGCCGACGACGATGCGCATGCCCATGAAGGCATGGAACATGACGAGCATCAGCATCGACCAGTCGAAGACCCGCCAGAACGTACTGCTCCAGCGGAACGTGGCGATCCAGGCCGCGTCCTGCTCGGCCGGGTCGTGGAAGACGTGCAGGATGAGGTAGTGGGTCAGCACGAGCACGAACAGGCCGAGGCCGCTCAGACGCATCAGGAACCAGATCGCCAGTTCGCGGCGGTTCCCGCGCGGGCGGACCCGGCCGGTGCGGCCGACCTGAGCCGTCATGTCGCCCAACCCATCGACCGAGCGAACTGCCCGAAGATCACGATCGTCACCGGGACGCCGACGACGACGAAGCCGATCCAGACCAGGTACCAGAGCTGGCGGTGATAGCGGGTGAGCCGCGGCCAGAAGTCGATGATGACGATTCGCAGGCCGTTCAGAGCGTGGTACAGGACCGCCGCGCCGAGCAGCCACTCCATGACGATCCCGGGTGGCGTGGCGTAGATCCCGAGCAGGCTGTCATAGACATCCGGCGCGGCGCCGACGAGGAAGATGTCGATGACATGGAGGATGACGAACAGCCAGATCGCGACACCGGAGATGCGGTGGAACGCCCAGGCGAGCATCCCCTCCCCACCCCGATAGCGGACCAGCATGGAACCTCCGATGTCGTCGCGGGGCCGGCCGGCGCGGTCGGTCAGGCGGACGTCGCCGGCGCGGGCGCGTTCGGCGCGCTCGCAGCCAGGCGATCGATGACGGCGTCGGCGAAGCCGCTGGTGCCGGTGGAGCCGCCCAGGTCGTAGGTCGTCGACGTGCCCTCGGCGATGATGTCGCGGACCGCCGTCTCGACCCGCTCGCCGACCTCCGGATAGCCGAGGTGGCGGAGCATCAGGGCGCCGCTCAGGATGAGGGCCGTGGGATTCGCCTTGTCCAGGCCGGCGTACTTGGGCGCGGAGCCGTGGACGGGCTCGAAGACGGCGGCCTGGATCCCGATGTTCGCACCCGGGGCGACGCCCAGTCCGCCCACGAGGCCCGCCGCGAGGTCGCTGACGATGTCCCCGTACAGGTTCGGCAGCACGAGCACGTCGTACAGGTCGGGCTTCTGGACGAGCTGCATGCACATGTTGTCGACGATGCGGTCCTCGAACTCGATGCGACCGTCGTAGTCGGCCGCCACGGTGCGACAGCTCTCGAGGAAGAGGCCGTCGGACAGCTTCATGATGTTGGCCTTGTGCACGGCCGTCACCTTCTTGCGCCCGTTCGCGACGGCGTAGTCGAAGGCGAAGCGGGCGATCCGCTCGGAGGCCTCCCGGGTGATGATCTTGATGCTCTCGGCGGCGTCACGACCGACGCGGTGCTCGATCCCCGCGTACAGGTCTTCCGTGTTCTCGCGCACGATCACGAGGTCGACATCCTCGTAGCGGGTCTCCAGACCGCGCATCGAGCGCGCCGGCCGCAGGTTGGCGTACAGGTCGAGCGACTGGCGGAGCGCGACGTTGACGCTCCGGAACCCCTCGCCGACCGGTGTGGTGATCGGCCCCTTGAGGGCGACCTTGTTGCGGCGGATCGACTCGAGGACGTGCTCAGGAAGGGGCGTGCCGTGCTCGGCCATGACGCCTTCGCCGGCATCCTGGACCTCCCATTCGAAGGCCACGCCGGTGGCATCGAGCACGCGGCGGGTCGCCTCCGCCAGCTCCGGACCGATGCCGTCGCCAGGGATCAGGGTCACACGGTGGGCCATGCATCGATTGTAGCCGCGTCGGCCGTCGGGCCGCCGGACCGGGACCCGCGATGCCGTCGCAACGCTTCGCGGGGTGGCCTGTGGGCTCTCGGCACGTGGCCGACGCGTACCGTCGCCCCGGTACGGACGGGAGGCGCATGACGATGATCGAGGACCGGGCACGCACCGAGGGATCACCCGATGGGGCCGTGGCGCTCGCTGACGAGGTGGCGACCGCGGCGGAGCACGCCCTCGATCCCCGGCCGTCGGCCGATGCGGTGCCGCCCGCCGCGACGCTGCCTCCGGCGGTCGCCGTCCGCCGTGGGCGCGCGGCGATCTGGGTGGCGATCGCGGGTGTCCTCGGGTTCAGCGCGATCCTCGCGGTCGTCCGCGCCGGCCGGTCCCAGTCGCTCGACATCCTCCTCATGCGGCGACTGCAGGCCCACCAGGAGCCGCTCGTGCGACGGGTCATGCACGCCGCGTCGTGGCCCGGCTTCCCGCCCCAGAGCCGGCTGATCGCCCCGATCGCCATCGCCGGGCTCTGGCTGGCGCGTCTCCGGCTCGAGGCGCTGATGCTGGCGGGCGGCTGGGGCACCGCGCTGGTGTCGACCGTCGTCAAGGCAGGCATCCGTCGGCCACGACCCGTCGCCGATGGGGTCCTGCGCGTCGTTGCGGGCCGGCTTGGCGGCTCCAGCTTCCCGAGCGGCCACGTGATCACGTATATGGGCGTCTACGGCTCGATGGCCTACCTCGCCCAGACGCTCATCCGTCCACGCTCCGTACGGCGAGCGACCGTCGCGGGCCTGCTCGGGCTGCTCGCCGCCGTGGGCCCGAGCCGGGTCCACGCCGGGCACCATTGGCCGACCGATGTGACCGCGTCGTACCTGCTCGGCACGTCCTACCTCATCGGCCTGACCGAGCTCTACCGGCGGATCAAGGCTCGCCGCGCCGGTGTCGCTGCGGACCTCGGACCGCCCCCGCTGCCGGTGTCTCCCTCGACCGGCGGCCCGGATCTGCCGGGATGACCCACAGCCCAGCCGCTGGATCGGCGGCCGACGAGTCACGGAAGAGTGCCAGGCAAGGGACTCGCGCCGCCGCGTCGATGGTCGTGATCTGGAATGGCGCGGCTGGTCAGAAGGCCGGCGTCCGGACCAACTCGATCACGGAGCCCGAGTTGCGGGGGATCCTGGCCGACCACGGCCTGGAAGCCAGGCTCGTGGAGACCGATTCGCCCGACAGTGCCCGCGATGCGGCCAGGGCTGCGGTCACGGACGGCTGCCAGGTGGTCGTCGCGGCGGGCGGCGACGGGACCGTCGGCGCGGTCGCCGAGGCCCTCCTCGGGACCGAGGCCGTGCTCGGGATCCTGCCGCTGGGCAGCGTCATGAACATCGCGCGGTCGCTCGGCCTGCCGCGCGACGTCCGGGCCGCAGCGGCGGACCTCGCGGCCGGGAGGGTCCGCTCCATCGACGTCGGCGAGACGGACCAAGGGACGTTCCTCGAGGCCGGCTCGATCGGGATGAACGCGGCGATGTTCCGCGAGGCCCAGCGGTTCGACGACGGCGATCCATGGTCGATCCTGCGGACGATCTGGGTCGCGTTGCGCTATCGCCCCGCTCGCATGGTGCTGGAGCTCGATGACCGGGTCGTCCGGACCCGCGCCCTGATGGTGACCGTCTCGAATGGCCCATACACGGGCCTCGGGATGAGCGTCGCCCCGGACGCCCGGCTCGACGACGGCCGATTCGACGTCCGCGTCTTCCGGGGGTTCTCGAAATGGGAGCTGCTGCGGCACCTTGGGTCCATCGCCTTCGGGCGGCGGCGCTATGCGCCCCATGTCTCGACCTACCGATCGGCCCGGGTGCGCGCCTCGAGCGCCCATCCCCTCCCCTGTCGCGCCGATTCGCATGATCTCGGGACGACACCGATCGAGTTCCGGACCCGACCCGGTGCCCTGCGGGTCGTCATCGGCGGTGACGGGGCTGCTGCGGGCTGACCTGCCGCGGCGCTCACCCCGGCCCGTGGTGGCGCGGTACCATCGGCCTCCCCGCATCCGCCCCGTTCATGGAGCCTGCCGCGCGTGAAACTCCAGGAAGCCGACGCCAAGTCCCTGCTGGTCGAACAGGGATTGCCCGTTCCCGGCTGGGACGTGGCCCACACGGTCGACGAGGCACGGGCCGCTGCAGAACGTTGGTTCACGGCCGGCGCCGACAAGGTCGTCATCAAGGCCCAGGTGCTCGTCGGCGGTCGCGGCAAGGCGGGCGGCGTCAAGCTCGCCGCGACGCCCGAGGAAGCGGCCGAGGTCGCCGGCGCGATCCTCGGGATGGACATCAAGGGCATGACGGTCCGCAAGGTCCTGGTCGCCGCGGCCGCCGAGATCGTGAAGGAGTACTACCTTTCGGCGGTGCTGGACCGGGCCGATCGGCGCATCCTGCTCATGGGCTCGGCCGAAGGCGGCGTCGAGATCGAGCAGGTCGCCGAGGAGCATCCCGAGGCGATCATCCGGCGCCACGCGGATCCGCTGCTGGGCCTGCTCGATTTCCAGGCCCGCGACCTCGCCTTCGAGATGGGCCTGGGGGCGCACCTCAAGGCCGCCGTCGCGATCGCCAAGGGCCTCGTCGCGACGATGCGCGCCTACGACGCCGACCTCGTCGAGATCAACCCGCTGGCCATCGTCCGCGAGATCGGACCCGACGGGACGACGAACGAGCAGCTCGTCTGCCTCGACGCCAAGGTCACCATCGACGACTCGGCGCTGGGGCGCCACCCCGGGCTCGAAGACCTGCGCGACCCCGATGAGGAGGCCCCCGAGGATCGCGAGGCGCGAGAGGCCGGCCTGACCTTCATCAAGCTCGACGGGACGATCGGCTGCATGGTCAATGGCGCGGGCCTCGCGATGACCACGATGGACCTCGTGAAGCGGGCCGGCGGCGAGCCGGCGAACTTCCTCGATATCGGCGGCGGCGCCCGGGCCGACAAGGTCGCGGCGGCGATGCGCCTCATCCTCTCGGACCCGAAGGTGGACGCCATCCTCGTGAACATCTTCGGCGGCATCACTCGCGGCGACGAGGTGGCCAAGGGTCTGATCGAGGCGCGCGGGCAACAGGTCCGCGACGTTCCGATGGTCGTCCGGGTCGTCGGCACGAATGCGGCCGAGGCGGCCGTCCTCCTCGAGGAGGCCCACTTCCAGACCGCGGCCTCGCTCGACGACGCGGCGGCGAAGGCAGTCGCGGCGTCCCGCGCGGCCCAGACCGGGCCGGCCGCGACCCCCGGGTCCGTGTCATGAGCATCCTCGTCGGACGCGATACGCGCCTCGTCGTCCAGGGCATCACCGGCCGCGAGGGCGAGTTCCACTCCCGCTCCATGGCCGAGTACGGGACCCAGGTCGTCGCCGGCGTGACCCCCGGCAAGGGCGGCCGCACCGCGCTCGATGGCAGTGTCCCCGTGTTCGACACCGTCGCCGACGCGATCCGCGAGACCGGGGCGAACACCTCCTGCATCTTCGTCCCCGCCGCCGGCGCGCCGGACGCCGTCATGGAAGCCGCGGACGCCGGCATCGCCACGATCTTCTGCATCACCGAGGGCATCCCCGCTCTCGACATGATCCCGGCCGTCGAGCTGGTGCGGTCGCGCGGTGCGCGGCTCATCGGCCCTAACTGCCCGGGCGCCACGAGCCCCGGCCAGGCCAAGGTCGGGATCATCCCGGGCTCCGTGCATCGCGAGGGCCGGGTCGGCGTGGTCAGTCGCTCCGGGACGCTGACGTACGAGGCCGTCCAGGCGATGAGCGACGCCCGGATCGGCCAATCGACCTGCGTCGGGATCGGCGGCGATCCGGTCATCGGGACCACCTTCCTCGACGTCCTGCAGCTGTTCGCAGCCGATGAGGAGACCGACGCGATCGTGCTCATCGGCGAGATCGGTGGCGCGGCAGAGGAGACCGCGGCGGCATGGGCCGGCGAGCACCTTGCCGACGTTCCCAAGGTCGCCTTCATCGCCGGCCGGACCGCCCCGGAAGGCAAGCGCATGGGTCATGCCGGGGCGATCATCTCGGGCGGGGCGGGCACGGCCGCATCCAAGGTGTCGGCGCTCGAAGCCGCCGGCTTCCGGGTGGCGGCCTCACCGACCGAGCTGCCCGCGCTGCTCCGCGACGCCGGCTACCGAGGCTGAGCGTGCGCCAGACGGATCTCCGCTTCCTGTTCGACTTCGACCGCTGGGCGACGGGCCGCATCCTGGCTGCCGCAGCCGACGTGGACGAGACGACCTGGTCGGCACCGAACGCGATCGGCGAGCGCGGCCTGGGCGGCATCCTCATCCACCATCTCGGCGCCCATCAGCGCTGGCGGCATGGGCTCTCGGGCAGCGACGAGGTGCCGCGGCCCGAGCGCGAGCCGTTGCCGACGATCGCCGACCTGCGGGCTCGCTGGGCGGCCGAGTGGGTCGACCTCGATGCCTGGCTCGACGGGATCGACGACGCGTTCCTCGAGCGGACGGACGAGGGCGTGCCGTACTGGCAGATGCTCGCCCACGTCGTGAATCACGGGACCCAGCATCGAGCCGAGGCGGCGGCGCTGCTGACCGACGTCGACCGATCGCCCGGCGACCTCGACATGATCTTCTTCAGCGAGGAGCTCGCCGGCGTCGCCGAGCCGGGTGCCTGACCCGATGAGCACCCGCATGGAGCTCGTCGCCGGCGACGCCCAGGCCATCCTCGTCGTGATCGGGACCGACGAGCGCGACGCCTTCCGCGATCCGGAGCGATTCCGCGCCTACCTCTCGCTCAGCGGCGGGATGGATCCGACCTGGCTCGACCTGTTCGCCGATGCGGCGCGGGTCGCGACGGACGCCGACGCCCCGAGCGACTTCCTCGATGCGCGACACGAGCTCGAGGGCCCCGGTGGCATCGATGAGGCCCTGGTCGTGGAGCGTGTGGACCCGGGCTGGATCTCGGCCGTCGCGCGGGTGCCGGACGCGGCACTCGACCGGCTGGCCGGCCGATGGATCGACCGGATCGAGGAGGAGTTCGGCCAGCTGCCACGCGAGGAGAAGCCCTGGATCCGGGACCTCGCGGCACAGGTCCTGACGTTCTGCCGCCGAGCCGACTTCGCCCCCGACGTCCTCTTCGTGTGGGCGCTCCGATGAGCAGCGCGGAGCCGGGCCGGGACGACTCCTACGCCGCCAACCGGTCGCTCTGGGATGCCTGGACCGCTGTGCATGCCACCGGCACCTTCTACGACCTCGAGGGCTTCCGGGCGGGCGGCATCCGGCTGCGCGACGACGAGGTGGAGGCCGTCGGCGACGTCATGGGCCAGCGACTGCTCCATCTGCAGTGCCATTTCGGGATCGACACCCTCTCGTGGGCCCGGCTCGGGGCGCTGGTGACCGGGGCGGACTTCTCGCCGGCGGCCGTCGCCCTCGCGCGCGAGCTGGCGCTCGACCTCGGGTTCCCGGAGGCGAGATTCGTCGAGTCGAACCTCTACGAGCTGCCGGCCAACCTCCAGGGCGAGTTCGACGTCGTCTACACGTCTCGGGGCGTCCTCGGCTGGTTGCCGGACATCGCCGGCTGGGCGCGGGTGGTCGCCCACTTCCTGGCTCCGGGTGGCCGGTTCTACATCAGTGAGGTCCATCCGATCGCGCAGGTCTTCGAGAACGAAGGCGTCAAGCCGGGCGAGCTGCGCCTCGCCTACCCGTACTGGGAGCACCGCGACCCGCTCGTGTTCGACGTCAAGGGCTCCTACGCCGACCCGGCGGCCGATGTCGGCGAGCAGACGGAGCACGGCTGGAACCATGGCCTGGGTGAGATCGTGACCGCCCTCATCCTCGCCGGTCTCCGCCTCGAGTGGCTCCGTGAGTCGCCGGAGCTCGACTGGGCCACCGACTTCCTCGTCGAGAGCGAACCCGGCAGTGATCGGTTCAGGCTCCCGGCCGGCGCCGGCGGTGAGCTGCCGCTCATGTTCTCGCTGCTCGCCACCAAGCCTTCGGGCTGATCGGGCGTACACTCGGGGTCAGTCGAGCCCACCGCGAGCGGACCGCACCCGTCCGTCCGAACGCCGACCGGAAGGATGATCGATGGTCAAGCATGCACGCCATGAACGTGATCGACGCGCCGCCGAGACGGCTCGCGTGAAGGAGATCGAGGCGGCCTGGCTCGGGAGCCTGACGCCGGCGGTCGCGAAGGCGTTCGCCGACGACGTCACCCGTGTCCGCGCCCGCGGCCCGCAGGAGCCGGCGCCGCCGATGGCGCCCGGCACCGCACCCCGGCCGCCGCGCCCGGGCCGCGAGCCGAAGCCGTCGAAGGAAGAGCGCAAGAAGTCTCGCCCCTTCAACGACTGACCGAACGGAGCCTCAGCCGGCCGGCGCCTCGAATCCCAGGGTTCGCCAGGCTGGACCGCCGGCCGCCTCGATGAGCTCGATCAGCACCCCGTGACCCGAGCGCGGGTGGAGGAAGGCGACCGGCCCCTCCGCGCCGCGCCGTGGAGTCGCGTCGATGAGCTCGATGCCGTCGCGGGCCAGCTGCCCGAGCGTGGCGGCGAGGTCGGGTACCTCGAAGCAGACGTGGTGGAAGCCCTCCCCCTTGCTCGAGAGGAACCGGGCGACCCCCGTCGTGTCGTCCGTGGGCTCGACGAGCTCGACCTTCGACTCGCCGACACCCAGGAACGCGATCCGGACCCGGTCGGAGGGGATGTCCATCACCGTCTCCAGCGGCAGGCCCAGCACGTCGCGCCACAGCCCCAGGGCGTCCTCGATCGAGGCGACGATCAGCGCCACGTGATGCACCTTGCCGAGGTTCCGGAGGGCATCGGGGACCCCGGCGAGGCTGGTGGCGGGATCGAGGGGTTCCGGCATCGTGGACCTCGTGCGCGACAGTGGTCGAGGGGCCGCGGCTCGGTGCCGGCAGCCATCCGCAGCGTACCCGCTCGGCCATGACGCTTGACGTCCGGAAAAGACGTCAGGCTCGCAGTCGATAGCGGATCCGTGCGGCCCAGGCTCGGCCGAGCTGGGCAAGCAGGGCTCTCGTTGGATGGCCGTGCCAGATGATCGCGTCGTCAAGCACGTGGACGCCCGGTCGTCGGGCCACGGCCCGGACTCCATCGCGGACCGCCCGCAGCTGGTCGAGGGACATCGCGAGCGGCGGCTCGTCGGGGTGGTAGGCGAACCCCAGCGGATGGTCGTGACCGGGGGTCGCCCGCAGCTCGATGTGGCAGCCGACGACCTCCCGGACACCCCTGGCCTCGGCGAGCGCGACGAGCCGCTCGAGGCTGTCCACGAACGCCGGCATGTCTTGGACGTAGAGCCGGCCGGGGTAGACGGTGTCCCCCGTGAGGAGGATCCCCGTCCAGGGATCGTGGATGGCGATCGAGGCCGCATGGTGGCCCGGGATGCCGGTGACCTCGAGCACGCGCTGACCGAGGTCGAACGTGGCGACCTGGGACGGCCAGTCATCGAGCCCGAAGAATGTCCGGACGTCGTCGACGCCGTGGCCGACGACCGTGGTGCTGGCGCGGTCCGTGAACTGGCCGTCGCCCGCCACGTGGTCGCCGTGGGCATGGCTGTGGGCGATCACGAGGCCGTAGTCCGAGCGGGGATGCGCCTCGAGCCACCCGCCGACAAGGCCGTCCACCGTCGGACGCAACGGGAAGCGCGCCGGATCCGCCGTGGCGCCGGTGTCCCACAGCAACGCCCGCTCGGACCCGAACAGCAGGACGAGGAACGGGCCCTCGTAGTCCGTGGCCAGGCTCTGGCGCAGGATCACCGTGTGCTCGTCGTACCAGTGGACCTGGATCGGCGGGTCGCGGTCGGGCTGGCCGGGACGGTGCCCGTGGATCCAGCGCTCGGGCCAGGTCCCGGTCCCCGGGACTGGCGGAACGAGGTCGGCCGGCATCAGACGGTGATGAGCTCGCGGTGCTCCCCCCAGGCCACCCGCAAGCGGTCACTGATCTCCCCGACCGTCGCGTAGGCCCGGACGGCGGCGAGGATGGCCGGCATGAGGTTCCCATCACCTCGGGCGATCCGCTCGAGCTCGTCCATCGCCGAGGTCCAGGCCTCGACGGAGCGCTCGGCTCGGACCCGGCGCACGCGCTCGATCTGACGTCGGGCGCCATCCGGGTCGATGGTGTGGATGGCGGGCGTGGCGACCTCGTCGTCCCGGAACCGGTTGACCCCCACGACGACCTGGTCACCCCCGTCGATCGCTCGCTGGACCCGGTACGCGGCCTCCTGGATCTCCCGTTGCTGGAAGCCGCGCTCGATCGCGGCCAGCGTCCCGCCCAGGGACTCGATCTCGTCGAGGTAGGCCCAGGCGGCCGCCTCGAGGGCGTTCGTCAGGCTCTCCACGTAGAACGATCCGGCCAGCGGGTCGGGCGTCTCGGTCACGCCTGCCTCGTAGGCCAGGATCTGCTGGGTGCGCAGGGCCAGCCTCGCGGCCTCCTCGGTGGGCAGGGCGAGGGCCTCGTCCCGGGAGTTCGTGTGCAGGCTCTGGGCCCCGCCGAGGACCGCCGCGAGCGCCTGGATCGTCGTCCGGACGACGTTGTTGTCGATCGACTGGGCGGTCAGGGACGAGCCGGCGGTCTGGACGTGGAAGCGGCACAGCAGGGAGCGCGGATCGGTCGCCCCGAAGCGCTCGCGCATGATCGTGGCCCACATCCGGCGCACGGCCCGGAACTTCGCCACCTCCTCGAAGAGCTCGGACCAGGCGGCGAAGAAGAAGGAGAGGCGGCCCGCGAAGGCGTCCACGTCGAGCCCGCGATCTACGGCCGCCTCGACGTAGGCGATGGCGTCCGCCAGGGTAAAGGCCAGCTCCTGGGCCGCCGTGGCCCCCGCCTCACGCATGTGGTAGCCGCTGATCGAGATCGTGTTCCACCTGGGAAGCTCCGTGGCGCAGAACTCGAAGACGTCGGTCACGAGGCGCATCGACGGTCGCGG
>DASPHN010000245.1:0-2067 GCA_035629655.1 Saccharimonadales bacterium (SeqCode)
ACCGGACCGCTACCGGGTCGCGATCGAGAAGCTGACCCGCCAGGACATCGCCGTCTTCTTCCAGGAGGCGCTGGCCGCACTCCCGCAGCTCGTTGCCGACCTGTCGCGAGGCGGGCGCGTCGTGGACGTGCACTGTGGTGGCGGCCGCTGGCTCGTCGCGATGGCCCGTCGGTTCCCGCAGCTCGAGCTCGTCGGCGTCGAGTTCGAGGCCGATTCGGTGGCCCGCGCCCGGGCGACCATCGAGGCCGAGGGTCTCACGGACCGGATCACGATCCGCCAGGCGAAAGCGACCGACGCGGGCAAGACCGGCGAGTACGACCTGGCCTACTTCCAGTACGCCCTGCACCAGCTGCATGACGCGCCGTCGGTGCTGCGCGCGGCGTGGGCCGCCATCCGGCCGGGCGGTCGTCTGCTCGTGCTCGACTGGCCACTGCCCTCGGACCCGGACGAGTTCCGGACCCGACACGGGGAGCTCATCGCCGGCGTCCAGCTGGACGAGCTCTACCAGGGCACCGCCCTGGTCCCGCGCGATCGATTCCTCGCCTGGATCGAGGAGTCCGGGCTGCCGGCGCCGACGACGATCGCCCTGCCGTCGGGCGCGACGCTGTTCGCGGTGGAGCGGCCGGCCGCCTGACGCTAGCTCGTGATCTCGAAGGTGCCCTTCATCGCCGGGTGGATCGCGCAGTGGAACGGGTACGTCCCGGCCGCACCGAACGTCAGCGAGCCGGTCCCGTCCGTCGCGATGTCGTCGGTGGTGCAGCCGTCGTCATCGAGCGTCGCTGTATGCGGCACCGCGTCCTGATTGGTGAACGTGATGACGTCACCGACCCTGGCCGCGACCGTCCCCGGGTCGAACGCCTGACCGGCGATGGTGACCGCGACGGTCCCGGCACCCGCGGCCGGTGCGCAGGCGGCTGCGGCCGGCGCGGACCCAGCCGCTGTGGCGCCGCCGGCGGACGCGGCGCTCGAGCCACCGCCGCCACAGGCAGCGAGGATGAGCACGAGAGCGCTGGACAGGCCGAGCAGGGTCGGGGCACGTCGAGCCATGGGGCGCCTCCTTCGCGGCGACGGGTCGGTCGGCCGCGCCGCACGATTCGGCTGCCGCCGGAGCATGGCGCGTCGCCGTCGTCGATGTCTACGTCCGCGGCGAGCGCCCCGGTTTTCGTATCGTTCCGCACATGGTCCCGCCCATCGATCGAGCGACGATGCATCGCCTCCTGCGCCACGAAGCCGAGGTCCATGCGATGCCGGGGCGGACGCTGCGCGACCTGGGGGACAGCCTGCTGCTGACCGACCCGGTCGAACACGAGCCGTTCTGGAATCGGCTCGAGGCGGTCGACTGGCCCGAGGAGCCCGCCGCGTTCGACCGACGGCTGGCCGAGGTATCGGTCATCTTCGCGAGCCTCGGTCGCCAGCCGCATGTGTGGGGCTCGCCGCCCCATGACCGTCCGAGCGACCTCGCTGACCGCCTGCGGGCGAACGGTTTCGAGGACATGGGCCCGGGCTACCTGATGGTCACCCGGGACGCCGCCCCGGCGCGCGCGGCGCTCGACCGGGTCCCGAACGGCAGCTGGACGCTGGATCGCCTGAGTGGCCTGGAGGGTCTGGCCGCCACCGAGGCCGCCGAGGCGATCGTCGGCGTCTTGCTCTCGGCATTCGGGGTCGAGGAGGAGCGCCGAGCGGGCGTGACGGTCGAGACGATGGCCTCGCTCCGCGATCCGCGCTTCACCCACTACATCGCCCGTCTCGATGGCGTGCCGGCGGCCGTCGCCCGCCGCGCGACCTTCGACCGGCTGAGCTACCTGTCGTCCATCGGGACGGTCGATGCCGCCCGGGGCCACGGCCTTGGTCGCCTGGTCACGGCCACGGCGATGCTCGATGCCGAAGCCGCCGGCAGCGACTACATCCATCTCGGGGTCTTTGCCGACAACCCGGTCGCCATCGGGCTGTACCGGAGCCTGGGCTTCGAGTTCCACGGCGATCCCGGGCCTGACCTGATGCTCGTCGGGTGACGACGCCGATCGCCGTCGGGTGGGCGACGGTCGAGCTCGAGCGCGCGGTCGGGGA
>DASPHN010000246.1:0-9563 GCA_035629655.1 Saccharimonadales bacterium (SeqCode)
GGCGGCGGCGGATGCCGTCGAAGCCGCGCAGGCCACGGCCGAGGCCGCCAAGGCGGCACTCTCCTCGATGACATTGGCCGAGGAGTCCGCCGCGAAGACCGCGATGGCGGCCCGGTCGGTCGCGCAGATGACGGTGAGCGACTCGGCCGAGGCCGACACGGAGCTTGCCATGGCGGAGGTCTCCGAGGCTGGAGCAGCGCTTCGATACCGCGAGGCGAGTGATCGGGCGGCCGGCCGCTAGGACTCCGCGGCCGCGCCAGTGGGTCGATCGGAATCCGAAACGCCGGCCTGGTCAAGGCCGGCGTTTTCGGTGCGGCGCGTTCGTCGCGAAGGGTCGGATCGCCCCCGTCGACCCCTCAGTGGCTCAGAGCGGGCAACCCAGGTTGTTCGCGGTGTCGAGCTGGGCGGCCAGCGCGAGGATGGTCGACCGGCTGCCGCTCGTCAGGGCGGCGTTGACGGTCGGGATCAGCGGCGGCTCGCCGTTGAAGCCCGGGTCATTGCGGCGCCACGGGAACTGCAGGTGGTCGCCGTCGTCGTACGAGGCGTTCAGCAGCGAGGCGATGGCGGCGCGAAGCAGGGTCTGCTGCGCACCCGAGACGCCCGAGCCACCCTGGAGGCTGAGACCTTCCAGGAGGGTCAGGTTGGCATAGGCAGCCGGCGCGCCGGAGTAGACACTGCCGATCGTCTGGGTCGGCGAGTACTCCTGCCAGGCCTCGGTGTGGTTCTTCCAGAAGCCAGGCGTGCAACCTTCGGTGTTTCCGCCGGACGATGCGGCGACCGGGCCGACCGACGCGACGATGAGTGCGAGGACCATGCTCGAGAGCATCAGGACCTTGGCGATGACCTTCATGCGATCCGTTCTCCGCTAGAGAGGCTTGGGGGGAGCAAACGGTACGCCATCGGTACCAGGTCGCATAGCCCTTTCGTCCCGTCTCCGATGCGTTCGTGATGCA
Organism: Saccharimonadales bacterium (SeqCode); assembly: GCA_035629655.1. Classification (GTDB taxonomy): domain Bacteria; phylum Chloroflexota; class Limnocylindria; order Limnocylindrales; family CSP1-4; genus SPCO01. The sequence goes on from DASPHN010000246.1 coordinate 954, forward strand.
TGGACGCACCATGCCGGGGCGAGGGCTCGAGGTCACGCAAGCGACGCCTGCGCTGCCGCTGCGTCACCGCCAGTCGGGCGACGTGGACGCGATTCAGCCGCGCTTGCGACCGAACCCGAACCGGCTGCTCTTGCGCTCGTCGGCGCTCGTCGGCACCGTGTAGCCGTCGCCCCCGAAGGCGCTCGCGCTGAGTCGCGTCAGCCGCTCCGACGCCGCCGCGCGTGGAGCGCCGAGGACGATGGGCACGCCCTCGTTCACGGCCTTCAGGAAGAGGAAGGGGTCGTACGGCAGGTCCATCGAGATCTTGGAGCCGAGCGCCGCCTCGACGTCGCGGGGTTTGAGGATCTCCCGGGCGAACATGTTGTTGAGGACGAACGTGGCCTTCGTCCCGATGGCGCCGGCCTCGTTGAGGTAGTCGAGGAGCGCGTGCACCGCCTTGAGGGCGGCCATCTCCGGGTAGACCGGCAGGACGATGGTCTCGGCCGCCTCGAACACGGTCAGGGTCCGCTCATCGAGGACCGACCCGGCATCGACGACCACCGACTCGTAGCCCTCGAGCAACGTGCCCAGGAGATGCACGATGTGATCGGGCGTGATGAGCTCGGCGGCTTCCGGGTTGGTCGGCGCGGCGAGGACGTGCAGGCCGCTGTCGTGGCGCATCGCGTACGTCCGCAGGAGCTCGCCCTCGCGCAGCGCGGCCTCATCGCGGATGACGTCGGCGATCGTCTGCTTGGGATCGAGGTTGAGATGGGTGGCCACGCCACCGAACTGGAGGTCGAGGTCCACGAGGACGACCTTGTCGGGGCGCCGGTGGGCAGCCGCGATCGCGATGTTGACCGCGATCGTCGTGGTCCCGACACCGCCCTTGGGGCTGTAGACGGCCACGGTGCGCTTGGCTCGCGCCAGCGTGAGGCCGTCGGCCGAGATGACCGGCGCCAGGTCCTTGGAGCGCTGGAAGCGCAGGAGGAGGGCCTCGACCCGGGCCTCGACCTCGCGGCCGTCGAACGGCCGGGCGATCACGTCGTCCGCGCCGGCCTCGAGGAATCGGATGCGCTCCTCGACGTCGTCGGTCGAGGCGACGCACAGGATCGGTACGGCGGCCATCGCCGGTGCGGCACGGATCTCCCGACAGATGTCGACCCCGGTCCGGGCACCCTCGGCGCCCCCGATGCCGATATCGACGACCACGAGCTGCTGCTCGACGACCTTCGCGAGCGTCTCGTCGGAGTCGGTCGCGCGCTCGACCGTGTACCCGGCCGTGGCGAGCGCGGTGCCGAGGGAGTCCTCGGACGTCGGGTCGGATTCGATGACAAGGATGGAGCTGGCGGGCACGGAGCCTCCGGAGCGCTGGGGGTCGACAGGTGGGAACGGGGCGGGTGACCGGAGGATACATCGGCCATCACGCGCGCCGCGAGACGGTCCTCGCGAAGGGGCCGGAGGGCCTCCCGTGCTAGACTACCGCCCGTTTCCTTTCCGCTCCGTGCCGATCGGTCAGCCGACGTCAACGGGGCATCCCCATTGGAAGGAGTAGCTGCGCGCATGCGCCGATACGAACTCATGCTCGTGATCCGTCCCGACGTCGCGGACGACAAGAGCCAGGCGGTCATCGATCGCATCACCCGACAGATCACCACCGCCGGTGGCCAGATCGTCAAGGTCGCCCCGTGGGGTCGCCGCCGCCTGGCGTATCCCATCGATCGCCATCGCGAGGGGTCGTACCACATCATCCTGTTCGCGGCACCCGCGGACGCGCTCGCCCCGCTCGAGCACAGCCTGCTGATCACCGAGGAGGTCCTGCGCCACCTCGTGACCCGCGACGAGCGACCCGTGAAGTCGATGCGTCGCGAGGACGGCGAGACCGAGCCGGGTGACGACGACGACGCCGACCTCCCGTCGGGCATCGACGAGGACTTCGAGGACGACGGTCCCGAGCGGATCGGCGAGGACGAGAGCGAGGCGGCCCCGGCCGCCATCGACTGAGGAGCGCACGACGATGGCCCTGTGCAAGGTGATGATCATCGGCAACCTCGGATCGGATCCCGAGATGCGCTACACGCCGAGCAATCGCGCGGTGACCCAGTTCAACGTCGCCGTCAACCAGAGCACCAAGAACCAGCAGACCGGTGAGTGGGTCGAGGAGACCGACTGGTTCCGCGTCAGCGTCTGGGGAGACCGTGCCGAGCGTATGGCCGAGACCCTGCGCAAGGGCAACAAGGTGTTCGTGGAGGGCCGCTTCCGCACTCGCGAGTTCGATGGCCGTGATGGCCAGAAGCGGACCGCCCTGGAGATCACCGCCGACTCGATCGTGAACCTCGAGCGCCGCGCCCGGGAGGGCGAGGAAGGCTCGTTCGCGGCCCCGGCCGCCGGCGGCTTTAGCGGTGGCGGCGGCGGCGGGGCAGGGGCCCCGACCGGTGGCGGCGTCCAGCCGACCCGGCGCCCGACCGACGACACCGACCTCGACGACCTTCCCTTCTGATACAGACCCAGGAGACCCTGACCCATGCCTCCCGCCCGTTCCCGAAAGCGCGACGACTTCTATCGCGACCGTCGTCGCCGCAAGGTCTGCGCGTTCTGCGCCGACAAGACGACGCTCATCGATTACAAGGAGGTCAACCGCCTCCGCCGCTACCTGTCGGAGCGCGCCAAGATCGAGCCCCGTCGCAAGACCGGCACGTGTGCCGGCCATCAGCGTGAGCTCGCCGTCGCCCTGAAGCGCGCGCGCCACGTCGCCCTGCTCCCGTACGCGCCCCAGCACCTCCGCCCATAGCCTCGGCCGAGGTGCCGGCACCCGTCCTCGGTCCCGGCACGCACCCGCTGAGGGCCCGCTAGGTGGTCGTCGGCCTGCTGATGCTCGGCGGCGGGGCCGCGGCCGGTGTCTTCGGGTCGCTCCTCGGACTCGGTGGCGGGATCCTCATCGTCCCGCTGCTGACGCTCGGCTTCGGCCTGCCCCTGCGAGAGGCCGTCGGCGTCTCACTCGTGTGCGTGATCATGACGAGCAGCGCGGCGGCGGGCGTCTACCTCGAACGCCATGTGGCGAACCTGCGGCTGGGCATGAGCCTCGAGCTCTTCACCGCGGTCGGCGCGCTGGTCGGCGGGTCGATCGCGTTCCTGCTCGACGAACGGCTGCTGGCGTTGCTGTTCGCCGGCCTGCTTATCTATGTCGCCATCTCGATGGCCCGGCCGCGTCCGGCGCCGGCCTCCGAGATCGGCGATGCGGCCAGTGCCGATCCGGCGGCCGCGGTGGAGACCGCCCGACACGCGGCCGCCGATCGCGCGGCGGCTGCCGCCACGGATGACGGCCTCGCCGGCGTCGCCTCCGACCTGCAGGCATCGGCCACGGGATTCGCGGCCACGCTCTCGGGGCCGGGCTACCTCGTCCACGGCTTCGGCCGTGGCATCGTCGGCGCGACCGGGGCCGGTGTCGTGTCGGCGCTCCTCGGCGTCGGAGGCGGCATCATCAAGGTGCCGCTGATGCACCTGGGCATGGGCGTCCCGCTCAAGGTCGCCACCGCCACGAGCAACCTGATGATCGGGATCACCGCGGCAGCGAGCGCCGTGATCTACCTGATCCGCGGCGAGATCGATCCGTACGTCGCTGGCCCGACGGCGATCGGCGTGTTCGTCGGGGCCATGGTCGGCTCGCGCCTGGCCCACCGGATCGACGCCAGGTACCTGCGCTGGCTGTTCATCATCGTGCTCGCCTACACCGCCGTGCAGATGCTCGTGCGGGCGCTCGGGTGAGCGGCCCACGCGCCGTCGGGGGGACCGACATCGTCGACCTCGACCGCCTGATCGGGCGTCTGTTGGTCTGGGTGACCTACGCGGCCGTCACGCTGCTGGTCATCGGGGTCCTTCTGATGATCCTCGACGGCATCTCGCCCCTGGCCGGCGGTCCGCCGCTGGATCCGGGCACGCTCGTCGCCGGTCTCATCGCCCTCGAGCCGGCCGCGTTCCTGTGGCTCGGTCTGCTCGCCGTCATCGCCACGCCCGTCAGTCGGGTCATCGTCGCCGGCGTCAGCTTCGCCCGGCGCGGGGATCGCACCCTCGCCGCGATCTCATTCGGCATCATTGTCGTGATCATCATCGGCGTCGTGACGGCGCTCGTATCGGAGGCCTGAGACTCGATCGTGGACATCCTCGTGCTCGTCGTCGCGTTCATCATCATCCTGGCCGGCGCGGAGCTGTTCACCAACGGGATCGAATGGTTCGGGCACAAGCTCGGCCTCGCCGAGGGGGCCGTGGGCTCGGTGCTCGCGGCGGTCGGCACGGCCTTGCCCGAGACGATGATCCCGATCATCGCCATCCTCTTCGCGACCGGCGAGAACAGCGAGGCGGTCGGCGTCGGCGCGATCCTCGGTGCGCCGTTCATGCTCGCGACGCTGGCCATGTTCGTGACCGGCATCGCCGTCCTGGCCGTCGCCAAGGGACGAAAAGGCGGCGACACGATGCTCGTCGACACGCACGTCCTCGGGCACGACATGCGCTACTTCGCCATCGCCTATGCCATCGCGATCGGCGCGGCCTTCCTGCCCGTCGAGCCGGTCTGGCTGAAGTGGATCGTCGCCGCGGTCCTGCTCGGGATCTATGCCTGGTACGTCAAGGCCCACTTCGAGGCGGATCCGAACGTGGACGCGACCGATCTCGCGCCACTGCGCTTCCATCGTCTCGATGCGAGTGCCCGCCGGATCGAGCCCGCGGTGCCGCGCCTGCGGGTCGTCAACGTCCAGGTCATCTTCGCCCTCGGGCTGATCATCCTGGGTGCGGTCGTCTTCGTGAATGCCGTCGAGCACCTGGCGACGACCCTCGGCATCGACGAGGTGCTCCTGGCGCTGGTCATCGCCCCGATCGCGACCGAGCTGCCCGAGAAGTTCAACTCGGTCCTCTGGGTCCGCGCCGGCAAGGACACGCTGGCGATGGGCAACATCACGGGCGCCATGGTCTTCCAGTCCACGATCCCGACGGTCGTGGCGCTGCTCTTCGCGCCGCTGGCCTGGGTGGCCACGGAAGGCTCCTACGTGGCCTTCGCCTCGGCCGGCATCGCCTTCCTCGCGTCCGCCGCGATCTTCATCCCGATGGCCCGATCGGGCCGACTGCGGGGCCGCAACCTGCTGATCGGCGGCGTGTTCTACCTCGCGTACCTGGCCCTCGTCATCTGGGTGATCATGAACCCGGTCGGCTGAGCGCGAAACGGTCGCTGCTATACTCCGGCGACCGTTTCGGGGCTCGTTCCGGGGTCCCGCCATGACCCGTCCGCCCGTCCCCGCGGCGCTCGCGCCGCCTGCAGGGAGCCCACGACATGCTGACCGAGAAGTCGACCGAGACGCCCGCCGCGACGACGCATCACGCGCCGAAGCCCGGCGATCTCGACGACCTGACCTGTTACTTCGAGGGCGCCTTCGTTCCGATGCGGGACGCCAAGGTCAGCATCATGACCCACGCGTTCATGTACGGGACGGCGACGTTCGAGGGCATCCGCGCCTATTGGAACGAGGAGCAGGGGACGCTCTACGGGCTGAAGTTGCGCGAGCACGTCGAACGCCTCCGCCAGTCGTGCCGGATCCTGCTGATGGAGCCGGTCCCCAGCGTCGACGAGCTGACCGGGTTGATCGTCGAGACCGTCCGCCGCAACGGGTTCCGCCAGGACGCCTACATCCGGCCCTCGTTCTACAAGAGCACGCGGGCCATCGGCGTGCGGCTCCACGACCTCGACCACGAGCTGTACATCGTCGCCCTGCCCTTCGGGAACTACATCGACACGGACAAGGGCGTCCGGCTGATGACCTCGTCCTGGCGGCGGAATGCCGACGAGGCCCTGCCGGCCCGGGGCAAGATCGTGGGCGGGTACGTGAACATGGCCTTCCAGAAGTCGGAGGCCGAGCTGAACGGCTTCGATGAGGCCGTCGTGCTGAACGCCGGCGGCCACGTCAACGAGTCCTCGGCCGCCAACATCTTCGTCGTCCGTGACGGTGTCGCCATCACCCCGCCGGTCAGTGACGACCTGCTCGAGGGCGTGACTCGGCGGGCGCTCATGGAGCTGATGGCCGATGAGGGCATCGCAACGCTCGAGCGCTCCCTCAATCGGTCCGAGCTGTACGTGGCGGATGAGATCTTCGTGTGCGGCACCGGCGTCCAGATCTCCCCGGTCATCGAGGTCGACCACCGTCCGGTCGGGTCAGGTGCGGTCGGCCCGATCGCCCGGCTCGTGCGTGATCGCTACTTCGACGCGGTGCGCGGCCGGTTGCCGGAGTACGCGCATTGGCTCACGCCCATCGCCTAGGCGGGGAGCCCTCGCCTCCGGGCCTCAGGACGAGGCTGGCGGCCGCAGGTCGGGGGTCGAGCGGCCGATCAGGATCACGACGTCGGCTCGCATGGCCGGGTCGTCCTTGAGCTCGACCGTCACCTTGAATCGGTCCTCGAGGTAGGCGATCGTCTGTTCCAGCCCGGTCTCGGCGCCGTTGTACACGGTGATCGTCGTCTCGGCGGGAACGCCTCCTTCGGGCCGCTGCCGGGGCGCGGAGGCCACCAGGCCCTGGTGCTCCAGGTAGCCGGCGAGGCGCGTCCCGCGGTTCGAGTCGCTCGTCGGGTTGAGCACCCAGACCGTGGCGCCCTCATCGGACAGGGACTGGCGGCGTGCCTCGAGCTCGGGATCGACCTTGAACGCGTTCGTCACGAGCGTCCGGATCTTCTCGACCTTGGGCGTGATCCAGTAGCAGGTCAGGCACTCGTCCTGGTAGAGCGGCGGTGAGAGCACGTAGGAGCGGATGTTCTTGGTGTCGACCTCGGTCGCGAGTCCGAGCAGTTCATCGATCTGGTCGAGGGGGATGTCGGTCTTGATCGACTTCTTCAAGGCCTCGACCAGCTCCGGCAGTCGCGGGATGAGCGCCTGCGGATCGGCCTGCTCGCGGAGCGAGAGGAGCACCCGCTGCTGGCGCGCCGCTCGATCGAAGTCGGACGAGGTGTTGCGCGACCGGGCATAGCGCAGGGCCTGGGCGCCGGTCATGTGCTGGAGGCCGCTCGGGATGTACAGCCGCAGCGACTTCCCCACACCGGCCGGATACGTGTCGTCCACGACCGGCGTCTGGACATTGACGTTCACCCCGCCGACGGCGTCGACGACGGCCTTGAAGCCTTCGAAGTCGACCTCGACGAAGTACTTGATGTCGATCCCGTACAGGTGACCCAGCATCGACTTCAGCCCGTTGTAGCCGCGCGTGTTCTTGTTCCCCGGCCAGAGGTCCTCGCGGTCGTGGTTCTGGACGAAGAAGGAGTTGATCTTCTGGCCGAAGACGCTGCCCCAGGCCGATCGGGCCGGTCCCGGCGGCACCGGCACGTCCTTCGTATCGCGCGGCAGGCTGAACATCGCCACCTGCTTGGTGACCGGGTCGATGGAGACCGTGATGAGCGTGTCCGTTCGATGGCCGCCGCCCTGGCGATCCGCGCCGATGAGCAGGATGTTCAGGCGCTCCTTGCCGTCCCACGGGGCGATCGAGACCTGCGGGACGGCTGTGCCGACCGCGCTCGGGACCGCGGACGGGCTGGCGCTCGGCGGCGCCGACTCGGTTTCCTCGGCGGACGGATCGGGCGAGCCGGAGGGATCGGACGCGCAGTCGGTGTCGATGTCGTCGCCGATGAAGATGCAGCCGCTCGTCAGCGCGTCCTGGGCGAGCATGTCGTAGCGGGCCACGACGACATGACTGCCGGCCATCACGAACAGGACCGCGAGCAGGCCGGCCGCAGCGATCGGGCTGCGCGGCAGCCGGGCGAGCCCCAGTCGGCCATCCCCGGAGGCGGCGTGGGCGTTCAGGAACTGGGTCACCCGGTAGGCGTCGACGATGGCGACCAGGCGGTAGATGAGTGCGATGAGGTTGAACACGAAGACGCCCTTCAGGAACTCGGGATCGAACACCAGGCCGACCAGGTCGAGCCGGTCCATCCGGAGCGCCGTGCCCGCGCCGAGCGCGAGCAGGAGGATCGGGGCGGCCGCAAAGGCCAGGGCGCGCATCGGGGCCCCGGCGTAGAGGTGGCCGAGTCCCGGGAAGATGAGCGACAGGAACGCCGCAGCGAACGGGGACCGTGCGCGCCGAGGCGCGACCTGCGGGTTCTGCATCGCGGGTAGGATACTCGGACTCGCCGGACCGGGCCCGAGGCTCTTTCACGGTGCCCATGAACCCTCCGTTCCGTTGCCCGGAGCCGCATGTTCCGACCCGTCGAACCGAAACCCGACTTCGTCGCCCAGGAGCACGAGCTCCTCGCCCAGTGGCGTGACCGACGCACCTTCGCACGCCTCCGCGAGCAGAACGCCGGGGGTCCGCGCTGGAGCTTCCTCGACGGCCCGATCACGGCCAACAACCCGATGGGCGTCCATCACGCTTGGGGCCGCGCCTACAAGGATCTCTACCAGCGCTTCCACGCGATGCTCGGCGAGGACGAGCGCTACCAGAACGGCTTCGATTGCCAGGGCCTGTGGGTGGAGGTCAACGTCGAGCGCGACCTCGGCTTCACGAGCAAGCGTGACATCGAGGCCTACGGCATCGACCGGTTCGTGACCCTGTGCAAGCAGCGCGTCCTGACCTACGCGGCGCGCCAGACGGAGCAATCGATCCGGCTCGG
>DASPHN010000247.1:0-6413 GCA_035629655.1 Saccharimonadales bacterium (SeqCode)
GGTCAGCAGCAGGTCAGGCCGGTGCTCCGCCAGCCGGCGATCGACGAGGAAGTACTCCTGCTCCGGGCCGATGTTCGTGAACACCCGGCTCGTCGACTCGTTCCCGAACCAGCGCAGCACGCGGAGGGCCTGCTTGCCGAGGGCCTCCTGCGAGCGCAGCAGCGGGATCTTGTGGTCGAGGGCCTCGCCCGTGAACGACACATAGGCCGTCGGGATGGTGAGCGTGACACCGTTCGGCTCGACCTGGAGGAAGATCGGCGAGGTGACGTCCCAGGCCGTATAGCCGCGGGCCTCGAACGTCGCGCGGATCCCGCCCGACGGGAACGAGCTGGCGTCCGGCTCGCCCTGGACCAGGGTCTTGCCGGAGAACTCGGCGACGGTGCGGCCCTCGCCGCTCGGCGTCAGGAACGAGTCGTGCTTCTCGGCCGTCGAGCCGGTCATCGGCACAAACCAGTGGGTGTAGTGCGTCGCGCCGTGGGCGAGTGCCCACTCCTTCACGCCATGGGCCACCGCGTCGACGATCGCCGGGTCGAACGGCTCGGCGCCGTCGATGGTGCGCCGGAGCTTCTCGAAGATGGGCTTGGCCAGGTACTGCCGCTGGGCGCCCTCGTTGAAGACGTACTGGCCGTAGATGTCGGCGCCGGCGTCGGCGAGATAGTCCTGGGTCTTGGCGACCCGATGGCTGGCGATCTCCGAGATGGCGTGGTCTCTGGCGCTCATGGGCCTCCTGTCGGGGCGTCGGGTGTCGATGCCTCCCGTGACGGCGACGGCGTCCAGGATCCGCGGATCGCACCGGGATCCGGCGCCGCGTGGCGTGGCTTCCAGCCTACCAGTCGGAGGGTTGCGGTTCAGTAGCGGTCCCGGTTCTCGGTCCCGTCCATTTTCCCGTGAGACGCCTCCGCCGCGGCCGATCTACGCCGGGCGGCGGACCGCTACGAGGTCGTCGAGCAGGCGCCCGAACTCGCGTTCGACATCGACATACCGGTCGGAGCGCCAGACCAGCGCCAGCGATCCATCGGGGGCGATCCGGGCCCAGATGCGCCGGCGCGGCAGGTAGAACGTGATCGTGATCCCGGCGATGAGCGACGCGAAGGCCAGCCACACGATGCCCTGGCCCGGATCGGCCTTGGCGATGAGCAGCGTGAAGTCGCTGAACTCGACCAGTTGCACCGAGATACCCAGGCTCTGCGCCGCCGCCGTGTCGCCGATCGCGAGGTCCTCGGTGTCGAAGTCGCGCGGGATCGGCTGCCCCTCGGCGTCGAGGCCGAGCACCTGGTACGGCTGGACCCGGAGGAGCGCCTGGCCGCCATCCTCGCGGAAGAGCAGCAGGCGCAGGCCGAGATCGCGGCCGGGGACGGCCATCGAGGCGTACGGCATGCCGTCGACCGAGTCGAGCAGCGGCACCGCGCCGTCCCAGAGGGGGGCGCCGCTCTGATCGCGGATGACCACGTGCGGGGCCGGCCCGAACCCGTTCTGGTGGAACGTGTAGCCGCCGATCGACAGCGGGTCGTTGACCCGGATCGTCTTGCGCGCGATCTCCTCGCCGTCGCGGTACACGGCGAGGTCGGTCGTGAAGTCCGTGGGGCTGCCGGTCTCGAAGCCGGGCGCCTGGAAGTCGAGGTTCTTGACGAGCAGCAGACCCGGCGTGCCGATGGGCTGGACGGTGAGCGACTCGCCCTCGGCCACGACGAGGCCCTGCTCCTCGCCGAAGCGGGAGGTCACGGCCGCAGCCAGCAGGAACAGGATCAACCCGAGATGGGTCAGGAGGGTTGCCAGTTTCGTGTACTGGTGGCGGTCGCCGAGGACGTGATGGGTCCCGTCCTCGGTCGTCTCGGAGCGGATCCGGAAGCCCCGACGCTTGATGACCGATTCGAGGTCGGTCGCGACCACGCCGGTCATCGCCGCGCGGTCTGGCAGGCGCGGGTCGTAGTAGGGCTCGGGCTGGACGACGCGCACGTCGGCGACCTGGCGCCACAGCTTGGGGGTCCGATCGAGCGTGCAGATGACGATCGAGATGACCAGCACGAGCAGCCCGAGGCTGAACCACGGGGAGCGGAACATCGCAAAGACGCCGAGCCGCTCGAGGACCGACACGACGCCAGGGCCGAACGTCGGGTCGTACCGGGCGTGGATGGCGTCCATCGCCGCGAGGTAGTCCCCCGCCGATCGGAAGGCGAAGTCGGGCAGCTGGCGCACCGTCATGCCCACGACCGCGAGCAGGGCCAGGACGATGATCTGGATGACCGCGAAGTCGACCGACGTGAACAGCCGCCAGAGCCCCTGGCCGACGCGCGCGAGCGGGTTGGTGGGACTGCCGGCGGACGACGTCGCGCGGACGGCGACGGGAGTCGCGATGGTGACGGCCCTCGCTAGACGCCGACCGCCGTCGGCGCCTCCCGGGCCGCAGCGTCGGCAGCAGCCGCGAGGGCCACCGACAGGTCGTCCTGGAGGTCCTCGAGATCCTCGAGCCCCACCGAGATGCGCAGCAGGCCCGGTGTGATGCCGGCCGCGGCGAGCTGCGCCTCGGTCATCTGCCGCTGTGAGGTCGAGGGCGGATGGACGACCATCGTGTGGACGCTGCCCAGCGAGGCGGTCAGCTCGGTCAGGGTCAGGGAATCGATCACCGCCTGGCCGGCCGCCCGGCCGCCGGCGAGATCGACCGCGAGCATCCCACCGAAGACGTCGGTCCGGAACTGCCGGGCCGCGACGGCGTGCTGGGGATGGCTGGGGAGGCCCGGGTAGAGGACGCGTTGCACGCCTTCCTGACGTTCGAGCCAGGCCGCGAGTGCCGCCGCGGTGCGGGCGTGACGCTCGGCGCGCACGGCCAGGGTCAGGATGCCGCGGAGGACCAGGAACGCGTCGAAGGGGCCGATCGTCGCGCCGGTGTCGATCTGGACCTTCGTGACCTGCCGGATCAGCTCCTCCCGGCCTGCCACGACCCCGGCGATGACATCGCTGTGGCCGGACAGGAACTTCGTGGCGGATTCGATGACGAGGTCGGCCCCCAGCTCGAGCGGGCGGCAGACGAACGGCGAGGCGAAGGTGTTGTCGACGAGGTACGTCGCGCCGGCCTCGTGGGCAAGGGCCGCGATGGCGGCGTGATCGGTGACGACGGTCGTCGGATTGGCGATCGTCTCGGTGTAGACGACCCGCGTCGGGGCCGCGCCGATCGCCGCGGCGGCGGCCTCTGGATCGGTCAGGTCCGCGAACTCGACCGTGACGCCGAACCCGCCGAAGGTGTCGACCAGCTGGGTTCGCGTCGAGCCGTAGATCGCCGCCGGCGCGACGACCCGGTCGCCCGCTCGGAGCTGCGAGGCAAGAGCGGCGTGGATGGCACCCATGCCGGACGCCAGGGCGACGCCCGCCTCGCCGCCCGCCAACTCGGCGTAGGCCGCGCCGAGGGCGCTGCTCGTCGGATTCGAGATGCGCGAGTAGGCGTAGCCGGCCCGCGGATCGGCGGCCACGTCGCCGAGGCCCTCGGCATCAGCCGAGGTGAAGGTCGCGGTCTGGTAGATCGGCACGCTCGACGGCCGCTGGTCCACGCGTGGGACCCGCGAGGCCGCCCGGATGGCTCGGGTCGAGAAGCCGCGCGGTCGTGCCCGATCGTCGGGTGTCGGTCGGTCGTCGCTCACGGCGCGATGCTACACCGGGACCGACGACCAGCCCCCGACCCGTGGACAGGTCGTCAGGTGGCCGAGGCGACCCCGCTGTCGCGCGGTTGGTCGGCCGGCATGTTGACGCCCGTCACGCGGTTCTTGCCGCTCCGCTTCGAGGCGTACATCGCGCCATCGGCGCTGATCATCAGCTCGTCGGCGGTGGTGCCGTCGTCCGGGTAGCTCACGACCCCGACCGACAGCGAGGGCCGCAGGGCCGGGTCGGGCAGCTGCAGCTCCATGTCCTGCACGCCGAGCCTGACCTTCTCGGCCAGCACGAAGGCGCCGGTCGGGTCGGTCTCGGGGAGCAGCACGACGAACTCGTCGCCGCCGTAGCGTGCGGCCGTATCGATCCGGCGGCCCCCCGCCTCCACGACGTCCCCCACGGCCCGAAGCACGCGGTCGCCGTGGAAGTGGCCCATCCGGTCGTTGATCGTCTTGAGCTCGTCGAGGTCCATCATCAGGAGACAGAACCCGCGTCCGGACCGGGCGCTGCGCTGGATCTCGCGCTCGAGCGCCGCGAAGAAAAAACCGCGGTTGAAGAGCCCGGTAAGCGGATCGATGGTGGACAGACGGATCGCGGCGTCACGCGACCGGCGCTGCTCGCGGGCGATGACCATGGCGACGTAGGCCAGCAGGATCATCGCGGTGAGGTTGATCCCGACGATCGCCGTCGTCGCCGAGCCCGCCGCTGCGGGTGGCGAGCCGACGAGCACGGCCAGGAGGTAGCCGAGCGCGGCCGTCGCCGCGAGGCCCACGGTGATCGCCGGCGTCACGACGAGCGCCGCACCACCGACGATGAGCGGGTAGACGAAGAAGAACGGGCTGACGACGCCGCCGGTCAGCGCCACGAGGAGGGTCGCGACGGTGATGGCCACCGAGCCCTCCACGACGAACTTGGCCGCGCCGAGGGCCCCCGCGGGCAGCAGGTCGTGGACGACGAGGATGAACAGCCCAGACATCGCCAGGAGCGCGAGGATCAGCCCTTGATTCTCGGTCCAGAGGCCGCTGACGGCCACGATCGTCGTCGTCGCGAGGAGGAAGATCCAGGTGACGATCCGGACCACACGGTCGTATGCGCGGGTCGGGACGCCGTCCCCGGTCCGATCTTCGTCCTCGCCGCCGATGACCACGGCGTCCGCCATCGAGCGCGCGGGTCCAACGCCAGGCTCCGCGAACGCGGGATCGAGTCGGCCGCCCGACCGGCCGCGCCCCATCGTGGGAGCGGCGACGAGGATCCCCATCACGACGAGATTCGCCACCACCGCAACGACGATCAGCGCGAGGATCGGTTCGATCGACACCGGGGGGCTCTCGTCTCCAGACGGGGGCCATGGCGCCCCCAAGCCCGGCCATAGTAGCCCCTTCGGCCGGATCTCCGGCCGATCGCGGCGCCTTCACGCACCACGTTCCTCGGCAGCACGAGCACGGCAGGCGGGTCAGGCAGGGGTCAGCGAGTGCCCCACTGGTAGGTCTGCTTGACCATCCGCAGGTACACGAACGTCTCCGTCTCGCGGACGCCAGCGACGGTACGCAGCTTGTCGGTGAGGAAACGCAAGAGGGCCTCGTTGTCCTCGCAGACCGTCTCGATCAAGAGGTCGTAGCGGCCGGCGGTGATGACGACGTAGTCGACCTCGGGCATCTCGGCGACGGTCTCGGCGACCGCCACGAGCTGGTCGTTCTCGCAGCGGATGCCGATCATCGCCATCTGCTGGAAGCCGAGCTTGAGCGGGTCGGTGACCCCGACGACCTGCAGGATGCCACGCTCGATCAGCCGGTTCGTGCGAGCGCGCACGGCAGCCTCCGACACGCTGAGATCCGCGGCGATCTGGGTGAATGGCCGCCGACCATCCGTCTGGAGGTGCTCGATGATCCGCTTGTCGAGCTCGGACACGTCCTCGCCGCTCCGCGCGACGACGGTGCGGGGGCGGGCACTTCGGCCGTCGGTCATCCCGGGCTCCTCCTGTCCGCGACAGGGTACGGCCTCACGGCGTCGGCGTCGCCTCGGCTTCGCTGGGTTCGGCCGACTCGTCGTCGGTCGGGGCGGCCGTCGCGCCGGCGAGGCGGACCGGGACGACGGTCCGAGCCTGCAGGGGTGAGAGGAGCCGGTCGAGCGCTCCAAGCATCGAGTCGAGCGCGGCCGCCTTCTTCGGGTCGGGGGTCTTGGGCTGCCCGCTGGTCGTCGGACCCCAGGCGAGGAGGATGTTCATGCCCACGATGGAGATCGGGGGCTCGCCCTGGCCGGGCGCCTGGCCGGGCTCCCAGCCTTCCGTCGCCCTGCGCAGGGAGGCCGAAGTGGAGTACTGGCTGATCGTCAGTGGCCAGCCGAGGTACGTGGCGTTGATCCGCTTCACCGGCTCGACGCCGGCCGTGCCGGCGGCTGCGTTCGTGGCTGAGATGCGGATGCCGGCGGCGCCCAGCGCCAGGAAGACCGCATCGGCGGTCGCCGGGTCCGCGAGGTGCGGGTCCGGTGTGCTGACCGGCGCCACGACGGCGACGGACGGCGCGGCTGATGGCGGGGGGCCGGCACACGCGGCGACCGTGATCGCCAGCCCGGCGACGACGGCCAGCGCGCGGCGCCCGTGGGGGGCGAGACGCATGGCGGCGGCGATGCTAGCACCGGCCGCGAGCGGTTCGGCCCGTGACGGAAGTACCGAGGGTCCCGGGTCAGTCGAGGGCGCGCAGGACCGGTACCAGGGCGTCGATGGACGCACGCGTGATGGGATCGACGACGAGCTGGACGTGCCCGATGCCCTCGGC
>DASPHN010000248.1:0-5520 GCA_035629655.1 Saccharimonadales bacterium (SeqCode)
GCCGTCGCCGCCCAGCTCGTGATGCCGATGACGATGACGATGACGTACAGGGTCACGCGGATCCCGAAGAACTCCGATTGCGCCCCGATGATCTCGCGCAGGATCGGCGCGAGGACCAGCGCGAGGACGAACGTCGGCAGGACGAGGAAGAAGTCGGTGATGCGCATCAGGCCGCTGTCCAGCCAGCCGCCGATGAAGCCCGAGACGACCCCGATGAGGACGCCGATCGAGACGGTGACCAGCGTGGCGAGGAGGCCGATGACCATCGAGACGCGGGCGCCGTGGACGGTGAGGTTGAGGATGTCGCGGCCGAGCTCGTCGGTGCCGAGGATGTGTTCGGGGCTGGGCGGCTCGAGGCGACCGCCGGTCGCGGTCGTGACCGTCTCGAGCGGCCCGACGAACAGCTGCGGGGCGATGGCCAGCACGGTGAACACCAGGATGAGCGCCAGGCCGAGCAGGCCCTCGCGCCGCTTCGCGAAGCGGCCCATGAACTCCCGCCAGCCACGGACCCGGAGACGTACCCGGGTCGATCGCAACGATGGACCGGGGACGGCCGGCGCGGTCATGCCTTCACCCGCGGATCCAGCATGCCGTAGACGACGTCGGCGGAGAGGTTGGCGATCACGACCGTGATGCTGAGGAACAGGAAGATGCCCTGCAGGACGGGATAGTCACGGGCCGTGAGCGCGTCGACCGTGAGCGTCCCGAGCCCCGGCCAGTTGAAGACGACCTCGACGGTGATCGCGCCGGCGATCAGGTAGCCGAGGTTGATGGCGATCAACGAGACGGTCGGCAGCAGGGCGTTTGGGATGGCATGTGAGCGCAGGACGCGCCGCTCGTCGATGCCCTTGGCACGAGCGGTCGTCACGTAGTCCTCGCCGAGCGTCTCGACGACGGATGAGCGCATGAGGATCGAGTACTGGCCGATGAGCCCGAGGGCGACGGTCGCGAGCGGCAGGACGAGGTGACGGGCGAAGTCGGCCAGCTGGGCTGTCCACGAGTCGTACGTGGCGCCCAGCGTGAACATGCCGGAGACCGGGAACCAGCCGAGGGCGACCCCGAAGATCACGAGCAGGATCATGCCGAGGAGGAAGTACGGCATCGAATAGAGGATCAGCGACACGCCGTTGCCGATGTGGTCGATCGGGCCGCCGCGTTTCCAGCCCGTGTAGGCGCCCAGGCTCAGGCCCACGACGATGGCGATGGCCTCACCCAGGCCGAACAGGATGAGCGTCGGCCAGACCCGCTCCCCGATGACCTCGGCCACGGACTGGCCGCGGTACTTGTACGAGTAGCCGAGGTCGCCACGGACGGTCGCCGCGGCGTATGCGACCAGTTGGTCCGGGAAGATCGGCTTGTCGAGCCCCAGCCGGACCCGGGTCTGCTCGAAGACTTCCTGGCTGACGCCGGGGATCCGCAGCGCGGCGCGTTCCGGGGAGCCGGGCATGAGCCGGAACAGCACGAAGTTGAGGGCGACGATCATCACGATCGTCACGAACGCCTGGACCAGTCGCCGGCCGAGGTATCCACCGCCCACGCCGGATCAGTCCCCCGTCATGCCGAGGGGGCCGCCTCGCGGCGACCCCCCCGTCGATGGTCCATGGAGCCGGTCGGTCCGCTCGCTACTCGTCGTCGCCGGCCGCACCGCGGCGACGGGCCAGGACGAGCCCGACCGCCACGAGCGCGATGACGACGACGGCACCGATGAGGATCGGCGTGGAGTCCGATGCGGCGCTCCCGTCGGTCCCGCCCGTGCCCGAGGGCACCGGCGTGGCGGCCGGCGCACTGGCGCCCGGCTCGGCCGAGGCACCGACGGATGGCTCGGGCGAGGCCGCCTGGGCCGGGGTCAGCAGGGTGTACCCCAACGAGCCGTAGCCGAAGAGCGGCACGCCGTTCTCGGTGGGCTGGTTCTGCCAACCCCCGAAGCGGTCCGTCCGATAGGCGTCCAGCGCGGCGTCGTAGAACAGGATGTGATACGGCGCCTGGTCGTAGATGAGATTCTGCATCTGCACGAGGAGGGCCTTGCGCTCCTCCTCGCTCGTCGCTTCGTTCTGCTGCTTGAAGAGTTCGTCGTAGGCCGGATCGCAGAAGTTGCTGTCCGACGACGAGCCGATCTGATCGCAGGTGAAGATCTCGAGCAGGGAGTTCGGGTCGACGTCGCCGCCCCAGCCCCAGATGAACAGGTCGTAGTCCGCCTTGTTCGCGTCGCCCCCGGCTTCGGGCGGGAGCATCGTCTCGGTGAGCGTGCCGCTGTCGAAGACCTGGGTCGAGATCTTGATGCCGAGCTGGCCGAACCAGTCCTGGATGAACTGCGCGGCCGCAGGGTAGGTTGACTCCGAATCGGGCATGTACAGGCGCAGGTTCAGCGCCTTGCCCTCCTTGTCCAGCCGATTCCCCGAGGCGTCGAGGGCGTAGCCGGCGGCATCGAGCTTCGACTTGGCGAGCTCGATGTCGAAGGTGCGCGGCGTCGTGGGCTCGACGTGCCACTTGACCTGGAAGGGCGCGACCTGGGTCGTGCCGACCTCGCCGTAGCCGCCCAGGACTCGGTCCACGAGCAGCGGCTTGTCGATCGCGTAGCCGAGCGCATCGCGGAAGGCGGCGTCCTGCAGGGCCGTCGTGGAGGGACCCCCGCCCTCGATCGTCTTGCCGGTCCCTGTCCCATACGTGTTGAACCCGAACTCGGTGAAGCCGTTCGCGGTCCCGGCGACCGTCGTGATGCCTTCCTCGGTCGCGAGCGCGTCGAACTGATCGGCGTTGACGCCGCGGGCGTAGTCCAGCTGGCCGGTCCGGAGGGCCTGGACCATCGTGTCCGCGCTCGAGAAGATCTGGATGATCACCTCGTCCGCCGCGCCCGAGTCCTTCCAGTAGTTCTCGTTCTTCTCGAAGCGGATGAACTGGCCGGTCTGCCACTCGACGGCCTGGTACGGGCCGGACCCGACGACGGTCGGATCGTTGGTGAAGTCCGGGATGGACGCGAGCGTCTGCGACTCCCAGATGTGCTTGGGCAGGACCGGGATGTACATCTGCAGGACCTGGGTGTTGGGCCGGTCCGTGGTCACGACCAGCGTCGTCGCGTCCGGGGCCTCGACCGCCGTGATGCCCGCGTTCTTGGCATAGGGGTCGATGTAGCCGAGGCCGATGAATCCGTCCTCGCTCGCGAGGCCGTCAAGGACGAACTGGAAGGTCCAGCGCGCGTCCTCGGCCGTGGCGGGCTCGCCGTCAGACCAGAGCATCCCCTCGCGCATCTTGAAGGTCCAGGTCAGCCCATCGTCGGACTGGGTCCAGGACTCCGCGAAGCCCGGCACGGGCTCGAGGTCCGGCCCGAAGTTCACGAGCAGGTCGTAGTTGAGCGTGAACACCTCGAATCCGACGACCAGGGCGGTCTGCCACGGATTCATCGAATCGAGGTCCTGGGTCGTGCCGACGCGCAGGACGTTCTCCGTCTGGGCGGTCGCCGGGACGGCGGCCGGGAGCAACAGCGCCGCGATGAGGCCGGCAGCCGTCGCGGCCCGGGTCATCCGAGCGCGCAGGGGCAATCGCATCGAATCCTCCTCCAGGGCGGCTCCGAGTCCTCCCGAGCCGCCGGTGTTCCCCCGCCGAGCTCATCCCACTCCCGGACGAGTGGCGGCACGATGGCACATGGCGACCGACCGTGCAACGAACGACCCATCCCGCGCGCCGTGGGCTCAGATCATCCAGGAGGTCGCCGGATCGTCCTCGAGGAGGATCGGGCGGTCGATCCGGAACGCCCCGAGCTCGCCATCGGAGGGCGACGACCCGTCGAGCGCCAGCTCGATGAGGATCCGCCCCAGCACGGAGGCGTACTTGAAGCCGTGCGCCGCCCCGAGCGCGACGAGGACGCCGGGCGCCTCGGGCAGCCGATCGACGACGAAGTCGCGGTCCGGCGTGAGCGTGTACAGGCAGGTCCGGGTCAGAAGATCCGGCCCGACGGCGCCGGGCAGGTGCCGGTCCATGAATGCCAGCAAGCGGGCATGGGCCGCCTCGTCGCGCTCGAACGTGCGCGTCCCCGGCGTCGTGGGCTGGCCACCGCAGTCCTGTGCGGCCTTGGGACCCGGTTCACCATAGGTCGGGAACCCGTAGAAGGACGGCTCGTCCATCCAGATCCAGACCGGGAACCGATCCGGCGCGAAGGCCGCGGGATCCGGGCAGGCGAAGTACGTCACCTGCTCCTTGGTGATCGTCAAAGGCAACCGGCGGTCGAAGCCGGCGAGGAGCTCGTTCGTCCAGGCATCGGCGGCGATCAGGACGTGTCCGGCCTCGTACGTGGAGTCGCCGGCATCCACGGCGTACCCGCCGCCGGCCAGTGGGCGGATGGCGTGCACCTCGGTCCGGTCGCGCAGGGTCGCTCCGTGCTCCGCCGCCAGTCGCCGGTGGGCGGCATTGCCCTTGAACGGGTCCGCGAGGCCACCCTTCGCCTGCCAGAGCGCGGTCGTGCCGTCGTCCAGTCGCCACTGCGGCCACCGACGCATGACCTCCTCGCCGTCGAGCAGCTCGAAGGGCACGCTCGCTGCCGAGAGACTGTCGGTGTAGTCGACCTGGGGGATCGCCGGATCAGCCGGCCACAGGTCGAGCCCGCCGGTGACCGTGACGATCGGTCCGCCTGCCTCGGCCTCCACCTCGGCCCAGGTCGTGTACGCCCGCTTGGCCAGCCGCACGTAGTCGGGGCGGTGGTAGGACAGCCGGATGATCCGGCTGTGGTCGGCCGAAGCACCCTTGGCATGGCCGATCTCGAACCGCTCGAGACCGAGGACGCGCACACCGGGCCGTGTGGACGCCCAATAGGCAGCCCCCGAACCGATGGCCCCGAGCCCGATCACGATGACGTCCCAGGCGCGGCGGTCGTCGGTCATGACCGGCCGATCGTAGGCGGGTCGGCCAGGACGGATGACCCGGTCCCGGCTGGCGGCGCGGCGCCGCTCAGCGGCCGAACGAACGGACGTCCTCGAGGGTGACCCGTCCCCCGACGTCCACGGTCCCGGCGGCCGGGTCGGGCCGGACGAGCAGCTCGGAGCCGATGCCCTGCCGGATGGTGAGCGCGCGCCCGAGGCGATCGCCGATCACGACCGCGGCGGCACCGGTCGCCTCGTCCTCCCGGATCCCCACATCCGTCGCGAAGTAGCGGCTGCGCAGCCGGCCACTGGGCTCGTCCTCCCAGGCCCAGACGTAGCGACCGGGCGTGCCCATCTCGCCGGGGACGGCTGCGTCCACGGCGGCAACATCCGGCAGCTGCTGGAGCTCGATGGGATGGACCCACGAGGCCCGGGCCCGGATCCAGCGCCGGTCATCGTCGGTCGTCCAGGTCGCAACATCCCCCGCCTGGCAGCGCAGCGTATCGACGGGTCGACCGGTCTCGGACAACAGCCAGGCCGTCCCCACGGTCGGGTGGCCCGCGAAGGCGAGCTCGGTGCCAGGCGTGAAGATGCGCACGCTCGCACGTCGGGCCGCGAGATCGATCGACTCGACGAAGACGGTCTCGCTGAACCCCAGCTCGGCGGCCAC
>DASPHN010000249.1:0-8487 GCA_035629655.1 Saccharimonadales bacterium (SeqCode)
GCCCCGACCCGGGATACGGGGTCGGGATCGCGCCGCCGCTCGGATCGGCCTTCGCCGCTGATCTGTCGAACGTCTCCGCCGGGCCGTTCGTCACGGTCGACGGCGTCGCCATCCCGGTGCCCGGAGATGCTGGGGCTTCGCTGGACCCGTCGAGCGCATGGCTCGACGGCGCGACCCAGGCTGGACAGGTCGGGGTCGCGTTCCAGCCGCGTGCGAACGGCCTGGGTGTGCTGCTCGCGAACGGGGCCACCGCGATGGATGCGACCCTGCGCCGCCTGTCTGCCGACGACGGCCCGGCGTTCGAGGCGCGCAGGGCCGTGGGCCTCCGGTTCGGGATCGGGACGGATCGGGCGCCATACGTCGTCTTCCGGGCCCCGGGGGGCCTTGGCTTTCCGGCCGGCCTGTACGCGATCGACGCCGAGTGGACGGACGCTGCCGGTCGCCAGCGCGCGACCTTCCATGTCGAGCTGCAACCGGGCCAACTCACGACTGACCCGCCCCTGCTCGGCGCCGCACGTGCCTTCGCCGGGTCGGCCGGAGGCGATGCGCTGATCATCGCCGGACCGGATGAAGGTGTCGCGCTCGCACCGCCCCTCGCCCAGGTGCCGCTGCGTGCCGGTGGGACGGTCGCCGGGACCGATGTGGAGTGTGGCGGCGATCCCGCCCTCGCCGCCGTCAGGCCGACGGTCATGGGTCTCACCCACGCAGTCGGGGACGCGCCGTCCGAGGTCTCGGCGCAGCTTCAGTTCTCAGGCGGCCGCTCCAGCGAGGTCCCGTTGCTCGTCTCGCCGGACGTGCTGCCGGGCCTGACCCTGCTGGCCCCGGGCAACGGCGACGGTCTCGCCCTCGGTGTCTACCGCGTGACGATCGGCGATGGCCCGTCGGGACGGCACGCCACATTCTGCCTGGGGACGATCGTCATCGACTGAAGACGACGGGGCGACGCGGCGCTATCCTCGGGTCATGGTCAGGCAGCTATCACGACGGATCCCGCTGGCCGAGCTGCATTGCCATCTCGGGGGCGCGGTGACCCCGGCGATCATGTGGGGCATCGCCCACTCGCAGGGCATCAAGCTCCCGACCAAGGACTACTGGGAATTCCGCGACATGATCACCGTGTCGAAGCGAACCCAGAGCTTCGACGGCTACCTTCAGCTCTTCCACTGGACCGAGTTGATCCAGAGCTCGCCGCTGGCCGTGGAACGGAGCGTGTACGAGGTCGTGGGTGGGGCGTATCGCAAGAACAACGTCACCACGATGGAGCTGCGCTTCAACCCGATGAAGCGGAACCGGGGCGGCGAGCAGGACCTCGACCACATCGTGGCAGCCGCCGTCCGGGGCATGGACAAGGCGACCCTCGAATACCCGATCAAGCCGGGGCTGATCTTCTGCCTGGACCGCGCGTTCCCATATGAGCTCAACGAGATCATCGCCGAGAAGGCCATCTCGTGGCGTGACCGGGGTGTGGTCGGCATCGACATCGCCGGTCCCGAGGCGGCCACCTTCCGGGTCGCCGACTATCGGCGCCTGTTCCGGCGGGTCCGCCAATTCGGGCTCGGGCTGACCGTGCACACCGGCGAGTCCGGTCCGATCGACGAGGTCGCTCGGGTCGTCGAGCAGTTGGAGCCGGACCGGATCGGTCACGGTGTGAAGGCCGCCTACGACCCGCGGGCGATGGCGATGATCCGCGACCGGGGCATCGTGCTCGAGCTGTGCCCCACCTCGAACCTCAACACCAAGGTCGTGTCGGGCTGGGACGAATTCCGCTGGATCTTCGACACGCTGCGGCGGAACGAGATCCGCTTCACGATCAACACGGACGGGCCGGAGATCCTCAAGACCTACATCCGCGACGAGATGGCGACCCTCGGCCGGCTGGGCATCCTCTCGGTCGAGGACCAGGAGCACGCGGCCGCGACGTCGCTCGCGGCGTCGTTCGTGCCGAACGTCTCGGATGTCCCGCCCCCGGTCCACGAGCCGGCCTCGCGAGTGACGGTC
This sequence comes from Saccharimonadales bacterium (SeqCode), assembly GCA_035629655.1. GTDB lineage: Bacteria > Chloroflexota > Limnocylindria > Limnocylindrales > CSP1-4 > SPCO01. The sequence goes on from DASPHN010000249.1 coordinate 1,999, forward strand.
GAGCGCGAAGAGGCCTAGTCGGTCGAGCTGCCGATCCGGTAGGTGCAGCACCGGTCGCCGGCCGCGATGTGTGACTCCCGTTCGACATCGGCCCCCAGCACGTCGCGGAAGAGGTCGAGCTCGGCCTGGCAGGCAGCGGCGTGCTCGGCCGAAACGCGATGGATGGCGCAGTTGCGCTCGACCAGGCGGATGACGCCATCTGCCCCGACCACGGCCTCAGCGAGGTAGCCCTGCTCGTCCTGGATGACGGCGAGCTCACGAGCCCGGTCGACGAGCGGTGCATCGGCCGGCAGGACGTCCGCGAGCCGCTGGCGGACGCGGTCGCGGGTCAGTCGGCGTCGTTCCTCGAACACGCCGCTCACCAGCTCCTCACCGCCGAGCGCTCGGATGGCCGCGAGCAGGCCAGAGGCCAGGCCGTCGTAGTTCGTGGGAAAGAGGTCCTGCGCGGCGTCCGTCACGTCGTACACGTGACGCGGCCGGCCGACGCCATGGCGAACGGCCTGGCGGCTGACAAGGCCGGCCGTCTCGAGCGCGTGGAGCTGCTGCAAGACGCCGGTGCGGCTCACGCCGAGAGCGGTCGCGAGCTGCTCCGGGGAGGACGGTCCCTGGAGGCGCAGCCGGACGAGGAGCTCGCGTCGCAGGACCGAGGTGCCGGGTCCACCGCCGCTCGGCGCGGCGTGCTCAGGGGCACCCTGGACGGGGATCGGAGGCGGCGTCGGCGCGCTCGGCTCGGCCATCGTCCGGGAAGGCTAGCACCGGCTCGTCGGGAGTGCTGGCCGGGCGACCGGATGGTAGGCTCGCCCCCGATGGACCTGGACCTGCCCGCCGAACACGCCCTGCTCCGCGACACGGTCCGCGACTTCATGCTGACCGAGGTCGCGCCGATCATCGAAGCGCACGAACGAGAGCGGCGCTTCCCGGCGGAGATCGTCCGACGCATCGGCGAGATGGGCTGGTTGGGCATCCCCATCCCCGAGGACGAGGGCGGCGCGGGCCTCGATACCCTGGCCTACGCGGTGGCGATCGAAGAGATCGGCCGTGTCTGGGGGTCGCTCGGTCTCATCGTGGCGGCACACACCAGCTTGGGATGCGGGCCGCTCCACCTGGCCGGCACCGATGCCCAGAAGCAGGCCTTCCTCGTGCCCATGGCGAGTGGCCGCGTGCTGGGCGCATACGGCCTCACGGAGTCGGGCGCCGGCTCCGATGCCGGTGGCACGCGCACGACCGCCCGGCGCGATGGCGACGACTGGGTGCTCGACGGCGCGAAGCGCTTCATCACGAACGCGGGCCAGGCGGGGACCTACATCGTCACCGCCCGGACCGGCGAGACGGCCAAGGGCGACGCCGAGATCAGCGCCTTCATCGTCCCCGGCGAGACGCCCGGGTTCAGCGTCGGCCGGCTCGAGGACAAGCTCGGGCTCCACGCCTCAGCGACCGGGGAGCTGCGCTTCGACGACGCCCGAATCCCGGCTGCCAACCTGTTGGGACCCCAGGGTGACGGCTTCCGGACCTTCCTCAAGATCCTCGATGGCGGTCGGATCTCCATCGGCGCCCTGGCGGTCGGGCTCTCGCAGGCGGCCCTCGACGCGAGCATCCCGTACGCCCAGACCCGCGAGCAGTTCGGACGGCCGATCGGCTCGTTCCAGGGCGTCGCGTTCATGGTCGCCGACATGGCGACCGAGATCGAGGCGGCCCGGGCGATGGTCTGGCGCTCGGCCTGGCTCAAGGACCAGGGCCGCGACTACGGCCTGGCGGCTGCGGAAGCCAAGCTCTTCGCCTCGGAGGTGAGCAGCCGTGCCACCAACGCCGCCATCCAGATCCACGGTGGCTACGGCTACGTCACGGACTACCCGGTCGAGCGCTTCATGCGTGACGCGAAGCTGACCGAGATCGGCGAGGGCACGAGCCAGGTGCAGCGGCTGGTGATCGCCCGGAAGATCCTGGGCCTGCGAGTCGTCTGAGCGCGGGCTGCGACTCAGCCGACCTTGTAGAGGCGCACGATCAGCCGGAACTGGCTCTTCGCCCCGACGCACGTCTGGAGGGTCAGGCTCGGGCGCGACTGGCCGGCGTAGGCCCACGCGCCCTTGTCCGGCGTGGTGACCTTCCACCAGGCGACCTTGTACGTGCTGACCTTGCCGCTGCTGCTGGCGTAGTACACCTTCATGCTCTTCGACAATCGGCCCCGGACGTACGCGTCGTGGAGCGACCGGAAGACGCTGTGGGCATGCCCGAAGAGGTAGACGTTGTTGTTGCCGGCACAGCCCCAGCGGTACACGCGGTTGCCCGGGTAGGAGGTCTTCGAGCAGGCGTACCCCGTCACGGACCGGTCGATGCCGAGAGCCGGGATCCAGACGTGGTTCCGGCCGCGATAGGAGGTCGAACGGCTGCTGTTCGTGCCGCCACCGGACGACGCGGAGGACTCGGCCCTGGGTCGACTCTTCGATTCCGTCTTGGCCTTCGGCGTCGGGGCGGCCACGTCGGCGCGACGCACCCAGTCGTTGCCGCCGGTCACGACGGGGGCCACGACGGAGGCCGGGCGCGTGGTGAGGAGGCCCGAGCGGAGCGTCACGCCGCGGTCGTAGTCGGCCACGGGACGCACGCCTGGTGCGGCATGTGCGAGCGATCCGCTGCGCTGGGCCGCGGCACGGTCCGGGGCGCTCGACAGCTCGCGCTGGGTGGCGAGGACCGAGCCAGCCGAGCCCGAGGCGAGGAGCGAGACGACCAGGGTCAGGGCGGCCAGGGAGCGGAGCGTTCGCGGGGCGGTGGGCATGCACCCAGCGTCGGTGCCCGTGCGTGCGCGCACCGTGGCCCGGATGTCCCGTCGCGTATGGGACGGAGGGACCGTCCTGTCCCGACGGCGGGACCATCGTCATCCCGACCGCACGCCCCCGGACCGCACCGGAGGTGCCCGGACCGCCCTCGAGGGTCCGCGACCCCCTCTAGTTCCCCGTGCCGGCCGCGACCTCGAGCGACTCCCGGACGGCGGCCTCGAACTCCGGCGCCCAGGGACCCTGGGCGGTGACGACGAACGGCGACTGCTCGATCGATTCGAACGTCTGGGGGTCGGTGACGTAGGACCGGGCGCAGCCGTCGATGGTCGCGCGCAGTCGTTCGAAGACCTCGCGGTTGCGGAAGATATACAGGTACAGCCGGACGGGCGTGGCCTGGTCGAGGCCCGACGTGGTCAGGGCGATGGCGGTCGGGGTGAGGACCTCGTCGTCGCACCCGGCGTCGCCGGACACGATGTCGTCGATGACCACGCCGCGCCGGGTCAGCTCGCTCGCGATGCCCTGGAAGTCCGCCGGGGTCGGGGCCGGTGGCGTCGTCGAGATCGCGTCGCAACCAGTCGCGATGACGAGCAGGAGGCACAGCAGGAGCGGACCAAGGACCCGCGGGCGCCAGGCGTGGACAGGGGACATCGCCGGCGAGGCTACCACCGGTCGGGCGGACGCGCCGGGCGGGGTACGATGCGCCTCGCCGGAGGTCCCACCCGTGTCCGTCGCCGTCGCAGCAGCTCGACCCTCCCGCCACGCGATCGTGGCCGCGGTCCTGCTGGCGGCGGGGCTGTCCCTGGGCTCCGGAACGATCCTGCCGGCAGCCCTCGGCGTGGAGCCGTCCGACTCTGCGAACCGGCTCGAGCACCCGATCGTGGACCTGGCCGCGCTGCCCGAGGGCGGCCCGGATGGCGCAGCGCGGCTGTTGACGGTCGATGCCTTCCAGACGCCGGCGGGGGTCGTCCACCTGTCAACCCTGCAACGCGACCGCTCGTGGGCCGTCGCCGACGAGACGACCGTCGACGTCCGCTCAGCGGAGCTGCGCGAACCCGGCGATCCGTGGCTGATCGGGCTCGCGCCCGAACGGTTCGTGCTGATCGTCAGCTCGGCGATCTCGGATCGGGCGGTCGCCGTCGCGTTCAGGACCGATGGGGGACCCGGCGGCAACGCCATCGAGGTCCTCCGCCACCTGAACGTCGACGGGGCGATCGACGTCGCCGGAGCGTCCGACGTCGACGGTGACGGCGACCTCGAGCTCGTCGCCGCGTCCGCCCACACGGAGCGCTTCGGCGGGACGTGCCAGGGATCCGTGGTCACGGTCCGGGATGACCGCCTGGCGCCCCTCGGGACCTACCCCGTCCCGGACATCCGTCTGGCCGGCGGCGTCCTGGGACGTTTCGAGGACGCGCCCGGGGACGACCTGCTCGTCTTCGGCTACCCGAACTGTCCGGCCGGCCCGGACACGCCGGGCGAGCAACGGCTGCTCCTGCTCCGCCTCGCCGACGGCTCCGTCACCATGGACCTGCCCTTCGGGACACCGACGGCGCGCGGTGCCGTCCCGGCACCGCTTCGGGTGGACGTCGATGGCGACGGTCGGCATGAAGCGATCGCGCCATCGGGGACCGAGCTGCTCGCGCTGGACCCGCTGTCGGGGTGGGCGGCGACGGGACTCGGCGGGGAGACCGTCCTGCCGCTGCTGGCCATCGATGGCACGCCGGACCGCCCGGCCCGGATCGGCTGGCTGGGCTCCGATGGACTGGGCCGCCTGGTTGCGACCGCGGCGCTCCAGCGGTCCACGGATGGGCAGCTCCTGGTCACGGACACCGAGCAGGTGGGGGCGGGCGCCCTCGATCCGGCACGCCTGGACCTCAGCGTGGCATCGGTGTGGAGCGAGACGCTCTCCGGCGACCCCCCGACGGCCTGGTCCGGTCGACTCGGCGCGAGTGACTGCGAGGTCGTCATGGTGCCGCTCGCCGTCAGCTCGTGCGACGGTGACGGCCTGCGTCCGGGAGCGGCCTGGGTCGCGACCCGTCCCATCCTGACGGTCGGCGACGGATCGTCGCAGCGCTTGCTCGTGGCAGGCAGCCTCGGGTGGGACGCTACCACCGCCAACCTCCCCGTCACCCCGTCGCCGTGGGCGACGAACGTCGCCGGCTGGTGGCGCCACGGGCCGTCGACATCCTTCGCCCTGTCCGAGCTTCGGTCGGGCGATGCGACCTACTTCCGCGAGTTCCCCGTGCCCCAGGCCACCGTCGAGCGGACGGCCAACGACGACCGGACGACGAACATCCCGGGATTCACTGGGTCCCGCCTGTTCGTCCGCATCCGGGCCATGCGGCCGGGCGACACGGACCCGGGTCCGGCGGGCTCGCTCTTCGACGCGCTGATCGCGCCGGTCGGGCCGAGCGAGGTCGTGCGGGTGGCCCGGATCCCCGTGTTGCCCGGCCTCGAGGCTGGTCGAGATGGCGGATTCGCCACCGTCTCCCTTGCGGACGCCCGGCTCGTGAGCGATCCGACCGTCGAACGTTGGGCGGTGACGGTCGTCCCGATCAACGACTGGGGCGAGGTCGGACCACCCGCCCGCGGACCCGTCGCCCGGGATCTGATCGGCCCGTCGCTCACGCTGGACGTCCCCGGGACGACCCCGATCTGGCCCTTCGCGGCGCGTCTCACCGGCTCGTCGGACCCAGGCACGGTCGTGACCGTCGAGGGCATCGGCGAGATGACGCTCGACCGGCGAGGTCGGTTCGCCTTCGAAGCGCCGCTCGCGCCGTGGCCCCAGACGCTCCGGGTCACCTCCGTGGATGGCTCGGGGAACGTCACCCAGCGCGAGCTGTCGGTCATCGGCGGCATCGATTACCGGAAACTGCCCTGGCCGGCCATCGTCGCCGCCGGCCTCATCGCGCTGGTCTTCGTCAGCGGCGTCATCGGATCCCGCCGGACGCGAGCAGGAGGACGTGTCTTCGGCCCGCCGGTGACCCTGGGAGCGGGCGCGACGGGTCGCTGGTCCGGCCGCGGATCACTGGGTGACGACGAGCCCGTCGCTGAGATCGAGGACCTGGAGCCGGGTCAAGGCCTGCCTCGGGGCTAGAGCCGCCCGGCCGCCCAGCGTGGGCCCCTAGCGCTCCCGAGCCCGCCGCTTCGCGTCGCGAAGGCGCGCCATCGTGTCGGCCGGCTCGGACGGTGTCGTCGTGGCCGGCGGCGTCGGCGCGGCAGGGCCGGGGGCCGCCGTGGCAGCAGGTGGCGGAGCCGCAGCAGGCGACGACGGCGCGACCGCTTTCGCTGGGCTGCTCGCAACGGTCGGTGCGGCCGCCACGGCTGCACCCGCAGCGGCGGGCGCCATGGCCGTCCCATCGACCGTGGGTGCGCTGTCGGAGCGGCGGAGCGCGGCGCGCGCCTCGGTGGATCCGGCGCGCTCCCGCGCGGCGAACAGCCCGGCCCCGGTGGCACCCCGAGCGGCCGTGGCGCCGCGTCGTCCCCGCCATCCGCCGAGCCACCCGCGGGCGGCCACGAGCTCTCGACGCCCGATCGAGACCCGCCGTAGCGCGATGTCCAACGGCCACAACACCAACGCCAGCACGAGGAGCCACGGCCACAGGTCGGTGAACCGGCTCGTGGCCGTGAGATCGTGGCGCCACGGGTCGAGCGGCGTGACGATCTCGCGGCCGCCGGTGGCCGTGCGCAGCGAGGCGAGGAACGGCTCGTTGGCGCCGAG
>DASPHN010000250.1:0-2762 GCA_035629655.1 Saccharimonadales bacterium (SeqCode)
ATCCGGACAGGCGCCTCCGGCTCCGCTCGATGCGGAGCCGGATCACGCCACCGGACCGGCGAACGGTCAGTCGAGGCGACCGGACACGACGTAGATCGTGTTGCCGCTCGCGGCACTGAGTGCGATGTCGTCGCGGCCGTCGCCGTTCACGTCGCCCAGGCCGACCGCGTCGAACCCGAGGTTCTCGCCCGCGATCCGGCTCTTGATCTTGCCCAGCACATCGCCCGTCCGGCCGGAGAAGATCTGGACCATGCCGGACCCGGCGGCTCGGGCACTGCTCGTGTACGACCCGACGGCCAGGTCCTGGACGCCATCACGGTCGAGGTCGCCCGCCTCGCGTCCCGGCCCCATGCCCTCGTTGGCCGTGCGGCCCGACCAGGTGTGGATGGGGGAACCATCGACGCCCGAGAGCACGAACGCCGCCCCGGCTCCGACGCCATCGGTCCGGTCGGCGTAGTCCCCGGCATAGACGTCGGGCACGTCGTCGCCATCGATGTCCTCGAGGCCGCCGACGAAGAACGACCCGAGCTGCACCGACCCGGTCCGCCCCGGCCACGTCCAGAGCGGCCCGCCATCCGCGCCCGAGAAGGCATGGACCGCGGTCGCACCGCGAGCGCCGACCAGGTGGTCCCGAACGCCGTCGCCATCGAGGTCCCCGCCGACGTCTGTGGCCGAACCGAACAGGTCGCCCGCGCCCACGCCGTGGAGCGTGCGGATCAGGGCGAAGTCGTCGCCCGAGTACACCAGCACTCGACCGGCCTGGCTGCCGGCGGGTCCGTCGCTCGTCTCAGCGCCGACCAGCACATCGGCATGCCCGTCGCCATCCACGTCGCCGGCGGCTCCCACCGCCGTCCCGAACTGGCTGTTCGGCTGGTCCCCCACGAACGTGTGAAGGATGGCGCCAGAGGCGCCCGAACGGAGCTCGACGCGACCCGGCGACTGGACCCCGTCCTCGGGGTTGCCGACCAGGATGTCCGAGACGCCGTCCCCATCGGTGTCACCGGCATCCGCGACCGCGTACGCGTAGTAGTCGCCGGCATCGCCACTGAACGTGAACAGCGGCGTCCCATCGGCGCCCGAGAACACGTACGCCTGCGGGGCCGTGGTCCGGAACGGATCGCCGGTGATGAGGTCCGTGACGCCGTCGCCGTCGATGTCCGAGAGCTCGGCGATCGCCCAGCCGAAGTTGACGCTGGGAGCATCGCCGTGCAGCGTGTAGAGGATCGGCGCCCCCTGGATCGGTGGCCGAGCGGCCAGGGCCGGCGCGGCCGCGACCGTCCCCGCGGTCAAGGCCAGCGAGATGGCCAGGGCGAGGCGTCGCCGTCGAGGGCCGTACGGCGACGGGCGGGTGGACGTGGGCATGACGGACCTCCGGGACGCGACTCGGTCCGGGCGACCGGTCGTCCCCTCGACGCTAGGTCGGCGACGCCCGCAGGACTTTCACCAGCGTGCGCATCTGGTCGCTTCCATGGCCGCGGAACAGCGTCCGTACCGCGGATGGGGATCGACCGAACGCCCGTCGGAACCGCACGTCGAAGTGGCTGTGGCTCGCGAACCCGAGATCCAGTGCCAGGGTCGCGAGGTCGGCCGCGGGCTCGGTGAGCCGCTCGAGCGCCGCGCGGACCCGGAGCTGATTGCGGTACTCGTGCAGCGTGAGGCCCGTCCGCGCCCGGAAGAGCCGGGCGAGATGGAACGGTGAGGCCCCGACGGTCGCCGCGATCTCGGCCAGCGACTGGGAGTCGGTCGAGGTGGCCGCGAGGTGGCACCGGACATCGTCCACGAGGTCGGCGTGCAAGCGATCGGTCATGGGACGGCGAGCCCGCTCGGCGTCCGCGCGGCTCGGCGCCACGGCCAGCGATCGCTCGATGAGCGACAGGCCCAGCTCCTCGACCTCGAGCGCGTCGGGGCCGGCCGGGTCCTCGCAACAACGGGCCAGCAGCTGCGCACCGAGCGCGACCGATGGCGTGACGTGCAGATTCGTCGTCGGGAAGGACGCGGCGATCGCCGCCAGCGCAGCGGGCGCGGCCGCGACGTACGTCGATCGGTCACCCTCGGGCGAGAGCAGGTCGCGCTGGTAGTGGGTCCCCGTCTCGTAGAGCACGGCCTGGGTCGGGTCGGCGACGAGCGGCTCGCGGTCCCGCTGGCGGATGAGGACCGCGGTATGCGGGAAGACGACATGCGCCCGTCGGCCGATCCAGTTCTCTCGCGTCCAACGCTCATCACCGGGCGGGCACCAGAACCGGCCGATCGAGAGCAGCGGTCCATCGAACAGCACTGCCGCTCCGGTCGGGCCGCTGACGGACGAGGCATCGCCCGTGGCCGACCACGTGCCGGCCACCGTGCGCGGGTACCATCGTGCCGTGACCCGACGCGCTGTCACGTATGCCTCCTACCTGAAGGTGCCGGAGCTCCTGGCCCTGCAGCAAGAGCGCTCGGCCGGGCCGGACGGCGCCGAGCACGATGAGCTGTTGTTCATCGTCATCCACCAGGTCTACGAGCTGTGGTTCAAGCAGGTCCGTCACGAGCTGACGGCCGTGCAGCGGGCGTTCGAGTCGGGCGATACGGACATCGCCCTGCACCTGCTCAACCGCGTGCTGAAGATCCTCAAGACGCTGGTCGCCCAGGTCGACGTCCTGGAGACGATGACGCCGCTCCAGTTCCTCTCGTTCCGCGATCGGCTGGATTCCGCCTCGGGATTCCAGTCCGCGGGCTTCCGTCAGGTCGAATCGATGCTCGGGATCCGCGACCCCGGCTCGATCGCC
>DASPHN010000251.1:0-7826 GCA_035629655.1 Saccharimonadales bacterium (SeqCode)
GCGGCGCGTCTCGGGCATGACCACCCCGGTCGGGTTGTGGAAGGTCGGGATGACATAGGCGAAGCGGACCGGGCTGGCGGCGGCGAGGAGGCCCATGACCTCGACGCGCACCCCGTTGCGATCGAGCGGGACGGGGACCAGTCGGTTGCCGGTGGCTCGGAACGCGTCCACAGCCCCGATGTACGTCGGGTTCTCGACGAGGACCGACTGACCGGGGCCACCGAGCTGCGAGCCGATGAGGTGGAGCGCCTGCTGGGCGCCGCTCGTGATGAGGATCTGGTCGGGATCGGTCGGGACGCCGAGGCGGCGCAGGTACGCCGCGACCTCGACGCGAAGGGCCGGAAGGCCGAACGGGTCGTAGCCGGTGTGGCCGAGGAGATCGCCCAGGTCGTGGCGCATCGCGTCGGCGATGGCCTGGGCCACGGCCGGGGACGCCGGGAGGGCGCCGATCGTGAACTCGATGGCGTCATCGACCGCTGGCGTCAATAGACCGACGGCCGGATCAGAGGAGAGCTCGGTCGGCACTGGCGAGGCGGGTAGCGGGAGGTAGGGCTGGGTGAGGCCCGGTCGCCGCTGGGCGACTCGTGTGCCGCTTCCCTGGCGGCTGCGCACGAGGTTCGCGGTCCGAAGCCGATCGTAGGCCGCGACGATCGTCGTCCGGCTCAAGCCGAGCGCGGCCGCGAGCTCACGCTCGGCCGGCAGTCGCGTCCCGGCCGGGAGGTCGCCACGCTCGATGGCGCGTGCCAACGCCGATCCGAGCTGCTCATTGAGGGGGTCCGCACCGGATGACCAGTCGCCGAGGATGGTGGCGAGGCCGCTCGGGTCGACGATAGATGTCCTTTTCAGTCCATTACGGTCCGATTGGCTCTTGGACTCGTCGTGCATGGCGGCGATGATGGCGCCACGTCAGGACGATGTCAAGCGGCTGCCGCTCGGGCACCCACAAGTGGACTGGAAAGGACGGGCGACCGATCATGGACTTCGGAACGATCGTGAGCGCCATGACGGCGATCATCGTGTTCATCGGGCCGCTCGTCGCCCTTGCGGTCGCGGCCCTCCGCTTCGGCGTCGACTCGCGACCTCGGATCGACGACCGCGACCAGCGACCCTGGCTGGTACCCGCCGCCTGATCCTTACTCCGCTCGACCCCGGACGACCTCGGCGCGCAGGCCGAGGTCGTTCCATGTCCCGGCCAGGCGACCGTGCGGGCGCCGCGAGCGTCGATGTCCCGTCGGTCAGCCCTTGGCGGCGCGCAGCTCCGCCTTCTTGGCGCGTTTGCCGGCCTGATACGACGCCAGGGCCTCGGCCGAGTCGACGTCGCCGAGGGTCGGGTGGGTCGGCAGGACCGCGGCCAGGCCGGGCAGGTCGATCCCGTACCGTCGCGACAGGATGCTGAGGATGGCGGCGACCTTCATCTCGCCGAACCCGGGCAGGCCAAGCAAGCGGCGCTTGAGGTCCGGGCCGTCGGCCGCCTCGGTCCACAGGCGGCTGGCATCGCCGCCGTAGTCGGTCGCGATCGCGGCGGCGAGGGCCTGGACCTTCCCGGCCATCGAACCGGGAAAGCGATGCAGGGCCGGTGGCGTGCGGAAGACCCGGTCCAGCTCGGCCGGATCCATGGCGGCCAGTCGCGCCGCGTCGAGGTGACCGACCCGGCGGCGCAGCTCGAGGGGACCACTGAAGGCCTTCTGGACGGTGACCTGCTGGTCGAGCGCGAAGCCGATGAGCATGGCCAGCGGGTCGCTGATGAGGAGGCGGTCGGCTTCTTCGTCGCCGGTGAAGGGCAATCGGTCGGTGGTGGCGGTCATGCCCGGCATGGTAGCGCGCACCCGCGCCGGCTCGGGTCGCCTCGGCTCAGGCGCGACGCGGGACGGTGTCCTCGGGCGCGGACGGACCGGCTACGCTCCCGCGATGGCGGACCGGGCCCTCCTCCGCGCGGCGCACCTGCTCGACGTCGTCGAGGGGACGTGGCTGGCCGACCGGCGCGTGCTCGTGGACCGGGACGGTCGCGTCGAGGCGGTCCTCGGCCCGGCCGATGGCGACGGGCCCGCTGACGCCCGGCCGGTGGACCTGGGCGACACCTGGGTGGTGCCTGGCCTGATCGACTGCCACAGCCACCTCGTCGGCGAGCTGGAGTACTCGGGCGTGCCGGCCACGACGACCTCGGCCGCCGAGGAGGCGATGACGGGGGTCCGGAACGCGCGAGCCACCCTGGCGGCAGGCTTCACGAGCGTCCGCGACGTCGGCACCTTCCGCGCGTTCGTCGATGTGGCCCTGCGCGACGCGATCGAGGCCGGCTGGACGCCGGGTCCGCGCATGCAGTGCGCGGGCGCCTACGTGACCGCACCCGGTGGCGCCGGCGACGTGACCGGTCTGGCTCGCGACGTGGTGCTGCCGGCCGATCTGCGGTTCGGGGTGGTCCGAACGCCGGCCGAGGTCCGCGAGGCCGTCCGGGCGATCGTCGGCGGCGGCGCAGACCTGATCAAGATCCTCGTGACGGGTGCGGTGCTGACGCGCGGCACGACGCTCGGTGCCATCGAGCTGGACAGGCCCATGATCGAGGCGGCCGTCGACCAGGCGACCGCGCTCGGCGTCTTCGTCGCGGCCCACGCGCACGGTGCCGAGGGGATCAAGCTCGCGATCCGCGGTGGCGTGCGGTCCATCGAACACGGCTCGCTCATCGACGACGACGGGATCGAGCTGCTCGTCCGACACGGGACGTACCTCGTGGCCGACGTCTACTGCGGCGACTGGATCGCCGAGGAGGGCGCTCGCTCAGGCTGGCCTTCCGACACGATGGCCAAGAACGAGCTCACGACGCAGGCCCAGCGTGACGGCTTCACCAAGGCGGTGCAGGCCGGGGTGCGACTGGCGTTCGGGACCGATAGCGGGGTCTACCCGCACGGCCGGAATGCGATCCAGTTCGGCTACCAGGTCCGCCTGGGCCAGACCCCACTCGACGCGATCCGCAGCGCGACCGCGTGGGCCGCCGACTGCCTGGGCTGGGAGGATCGGGTCGGGTCGATCGCGCCCGGCCGCTTCGCGGATCTGGTGGCGCTCCCCGGCGACCCGCTCGGCGACATCGAGGTCCTGCGTCGACCCAGCGGGGTCGTACAGGGCGGGCTGGTCGTCGCCTGAGGGTGGTGGCCGCCTCAGCCGGCGGCGCGGTGCCGGTGGGCCGGCTCGTCCACGACGAGCGCCGAACCGAGGGCGATCAGCCGCCGGCCGATCGCATCGCGAGTGCGGGAGACCGGACCGTCCGCGGCGATGCCCGGAGCGGCCGGGCGGGCGCTGGCGCGCAGCTCGGCCATGCGGTCGTGGGCGACGTCGAGGGGCAGGTCGAAGGTGGAGTGGTCAGCCGGGGTGCAGCGGGTCATCAGAAGACTCCTTTCGGTCAGGCTGGAAGGTCGAGTCGACGGGCGGCACCGGACAGCAGCCCGACACCGACGGCGGCGAGGACGATCGCCCCGGCCGCCACGAACATGGCGGTCGCCGCCACGTCCACGAGGACGCCTGCGACCGCGAGAGAGATCGGCGCAAGGCCGAACGAGGCGAACATCACGAGGCCCATCACGCGACCGCGCATCTCCGGATCGATGCGGCCCTGGAGCCAGGCGATGACGATGACGTTGACGTAGCCGATGGCGAGGCCCATGGCGGCGAGCAAGGCGATCACGATGACCGGGCTCGGGGCGAACCCGATGGCCGCGATGCCGATGCCGAGGCCGAGAGCGATCGCCAGGAGCAGCCGACCCTGGCGCGTGGGACGCGGGAGCGAGCCGGCGGCGATGGCCCCGATGAGGGCTCCCCCGCCGAAGCCCGCGATCATCACCCCGAACAGGGCCGCGTCGCCGCCGAAGCGCTCGCTGGCCAGCCACGGCAGGCCGACGGCGATCGGTCCGTTGAACGCGAGATTCAGGGCGGCGGACAGGACGAGCAGCGTGGCGATCGCGGAGTCCGAGGCCGCGTACCGGAACCCGGCCTTGATCTCGGCGAGGATCGACGGCCGCGCGACCGGTTCGGCGGGCCCGGCGGGGTCGGTCGTGGAGGCGCCGCCGGTCCCGACGCGGGCCACCGGTCGGATCGACGCGATGCAGACCGCAGCGATCCCGAACGAGAGGGTGTCGATCGCGAACGCGGCACCCGTCCCGACGGCCGCGACAAGGACGCCAGCCACGGCCGGACCGATCAGCCCGGTCAGCTGGGTGGTGCCCTGCACGATGGCATTCGCCGCCTCGAGCCGATCGTTCTCGACGAGCGACGGCACGATCGTGTTCAGGGCCGGGAAGAACAGGGCGTCGACGATCCCGAACAGCACGCCCATCACGACGAGATGCCAGACCTCGACCCGACCCGTGAGGATCAGGGCGGTCAGCGCGCCGACCGTCAGGCCGCGGGCGATGTCCGAGACGAGGAGCAGGGTCCGCGGCGGGATCCGGTCGGCCAGCGCGCCACCGAAGATGATCAGGACGGCCCGCGGGATGGCGGACGCGACGAGGACGAGCCCGAGCGCCAGCCCCGACCCCGTCAGACCGAGCACCAGCCAGGCAAGGGCGACCATGTGGAACTGGTCACCCAGCAGGGACACGCCCTGACCGATCCACAGGAAGCGGAAGTCGCGGCTCCGGAGCGGCCGCAGGAGCGGGTAGCGGGCCAGGCGGCCACCGCTCGGGATCGTCGTGGCCGCCGGACGGCTGGTCGTCACCTCCATCGGGCTACTCGATCACGATCCGGACGCCGTCTCCGGCGCCCTCGTCCACCGCCACGATCGGGCCGGTCAGGCCCTGCTCGATGGCCTCGCGGATGCGATCAGACGTCGCCTCGGTCAGGCCGGGGATGCGGCTGAGGGCCGCCCGGCCCAGCGCCAGCGGGACGCGCAGGTTCACGACCTTGCGCCCGCCTTCGGTGACCTCGACCCGAAGGGCCCGGCCGGGTCCGCCACCGGGAGTCGTGGCGGACGCGGCGGCCGGGGCGGGTTCGTTCGCGGTGGGCCCGGTGCCGGCCGGGCGCTCGAGCGCGTCGAGGATCGGGCCGGCCTCCGCGGCCGTCAGGCGGCCGTCGGCGACGAGCTGGAGGACGCGTTCGAGCGCGTCGTCAGGCATCGGTCCGGTCCTCGGCGTCGATCTCGAGCCCTTCCAGCCGGCGGCCGGCCTCGGTCACATCGATCTCGCCGCGCTCGAGCGCGTGGAGGATGTCGAGGCGTTCCGCCTCGGCCGGATCGTCGTCGAGGGTGTCGTCGCCGGCCTCGTCGGTGAAGGCCGTCGGAGCCGCCGGTGCGGCAGGCGCCGATGGCGCGGTCGGGGCGAGCGGGGCCGCGGGCACGGGCGGAGCGACCGGCGTCGGGAGCTCGCCAGCTCGCACGATGCGCAGGTCACCCGAGGTGGAGCGGAAGCCGAGGGTCGGGCCGCCCCCGCCGATCACCAGGGTCCGGCGACCGTCGTGATCCTCGTAGTGCGCGTCGAGCTCCGTCCGGACGTCGCCCGCGATCGTCTTGACCTCGACCCGAAGTCCGTCGACGGAGGCGACCACGGCGTCGCCGCTGACCGTCTCGATCGTGTATGGACCGCTCGCGACGAACCGGCCTGCGACGTGGACATCACCCGAGGTCGTCGTGGCGCGCAGCGCACCGATGTCGCCGGCTCGGATGGCCAGGTCGCCGGACACCGTCCGGATGGTGAACTCGCTCGGGCCGTCGGCGAGGATCTCGACATCGCCCGAGACCGCCTCGACGGCGAGCGTGCCTCGGACACCGCGCAGGGTCAGGTCGCCGGAGGCACTCCGATAGCGCTGGTCTCCACTCAGGCCGCTGGCCTCGACGTCGGCACTGGCGCCCTCGACCACGACGGTCGAGCCGGCCGGGAGATCGACCTCGAGCTCCGGCGACCGGATCCCGCGCTTCGCGGTTCGACCGATGCCCCGGTCGGATCCGTGGCTCGGGACGCCGATGGATAGGCTGCGATCGCCGGCCTCGACCCCGAAGCCCTCGAGCGATCGACCGTCGGTCGAGCGGATGGTGGCCGTCTCGCCGTCGGTGCCGCGCAAGCGGACGTCGCCGTCCCGCAACCGGATGACGAACAGTCCGTCCCGGCCGATGGTGTGTTCGATGCGGTGAGCGCGCGTCTCGGTGGTCATCGCTTGTCCTTCCCCAGGGCGCGGATGGCGAGTGCCGCCTGCTCCGCGCTGATCTCGTGGCGCGCGAGGCGTTGGAGGATCGCCTCACGGGTCTCGGTCGTCACTCGGACGGTCGCCGTGTCGTCGTCGTCCGGTTCGGCGTCGGCGCGGGCTCCGAAGCCCAGGGCGCGAACGAGCGCCTCGACCCGGGCTCGGACCGTCGGGTAGCTGATTCCGAGCTCGCGCTCCATCTCGCGCAGGTTCCCGCGTGAGCGCAGGAAGCTTTCGAGCAGGACGAGCTGGTCGCGGTTGAGCCGGCCGAAGCGGCCGACATTGAAGTCGCCCTCGAGCGTCGTGCCACAACTCCCGCAATGCAGGCGCGTGATGGTCAATTCGTTCGAGCAGACGGGGCAGGTGGAGATCACATCGTGTGCCATGTGGCGTAATCTATCAATATCGCTTTCACTTTGTCAAGGTCGCACATCACTTTGTACGACGTCAGGCGCCCTGCTTCCGGGGTCGTCATCCGTCGACTGCGATCGCCGGCCTTCGGCCAGGTCCGATCCGCGACGGGCGTCCGGTGAGGCGGCGCGGTCCTCGCGCGATGCTGTTCCGGCGACGGCCACCACGGCCGTCGCATCCGACCCGCACCACGGAAAGGAGTTCCGAATGGCCCCGACCCAGAGCCTGCGGGTGGACACCTTCGGCCTCCTGCCGACGATGCTCATCCTGCTGATGCTCCTGCTCGCCGCCCTCGGCCTGGTGGCCCACGCCGCCGCCTTGTAGCGACGACCCGATCCGGGCGACCGTGTTCGCCCACACGCCATGGCCCCGACCGGACGGCTCCCCCCTCGTCCGGTGCGGGGCCTCCGCACGCCGGCTCCGTGGGGTTGACAGCCGCCCGTTCAGTGTCTACCTTCCATTCATCACTAGATGAATGCTCAGGCCGAGGTGGACATGACAGACCAGGTGACGACGGACGCGGAACCGCTGGGCGAGCGGCTGATCAGCGACGTCGAGACACTGCGAGCGCTATCGGACCCGGTCCGCCTGCGGATCCTGGAGGTCATGACCGCCTCGCCCGACCAGACGTTCACCGTCAAGCGTCTCGCGACCGAGCTCGCCACCAGCCAGACCAAGCTCTATCACCACGTCAACACGCTCGTCGAGCGTGAGCTGGTCCGGGTCGCGAGCCAGCGGGTCGTCTCCGGGATCATCGAGACGAGCTATCGCGTCGGCCAGCTCGATCTGCGGCTCGACCGGGCCCTGCTTTCGGCCGATCCATCGGTCACGCATGACACCCTCGCCACGTTCTTCGACGGGGCACGCGACGACATCGAGCGTGGGCTGCGCGCCGGTGTCATCGCCACGGAAGAGGATGCCCCGCCCGAGCGCAAGCTCGTCCTTGCCCGCGGCCTGGGGCGGCTCGACGCGGCCCAGGCCGCGGACTTCCGGGCGCGCTTGCTCGAGCTGTTCGCAGCGTTCGGTGCGACGGAAGGGGACGGCGCCGTCGTGACCGGCCCCGATGCCCCGCCGCCCTACGGCCTCGTGCTGGCCATGTACTCGATGGTCGATCCCGTCGCTGACGGGTCGGCGGAGGGACCCGAATGACCGCCCAGACACCGTCCAGTGCTGCCCCGCGCCCGGCCATGGGCGCCCGCGACGTCCTGCGCCTGCCGGATTTCCGGCGCCTGTGGGCCGCGCAGGCGGTCTCGGAC
>DASPHN010000252.1:0-4436 GCA_035629655.1 Saccharimonadales bacterium (SeqCode)
GATCACTAGGTGCTCCCGCCAATGTAAACACCGGCAAGATCACTAGATGTTCGTGGCCCCTTCGGGCAAGACCTACGATAGGCGACGCGATGGTGGCTCGGCAAGCGGGTTATCCACGACTTTCATCCCAGGAGGCTTGCGAATCGAGCCTCCGTCCACAGGCTATCCACGAAGCCGGGTCGTCAGGGCGTCTCGAGCGCCCACTCGACGCCGTCGACGAGGACCGGCACGCCGCGCGGATCCAGGGTTACGGCGGATCGCGTCCCGCGGTCGATGCCCTTCATCCGGAGGATGGAGCCGCGGACGAGCCACCCCTCCCCCGACGCCTCACCCGGCGTCGTCGCGAGCGCGGACCCGAACGGGTCGCCTTCGATCGCGACCCACGAGCCGGCGGGCCAGGCGATCCGGATCGGGCGCACCCCGCCGTCGGTCACGACGTTGCCGTGGGCGGTCGATCCGTCGCCGGCCGGGTGCAGGGTCACCATCCCCTCCCCCGTCTCCAGCTCCAACCGTCCGAAGGCACCGTCGCGATCGAGCTCGATGAGACCGACATGGCGGAGCGTCCCATCGGGTCCGGACAGGATCCAGCGCCAGCGCCGCCCGCGGTCACCCTCCGCGACCGACCAGCGCACCACGGCTCCGTCCGCGAGCGTGCCCCGGCCGGCTCGCCGCAGCCAGCCATCGCCGGGCCCGGTCAAGATCCGGCCTTGGCTCCGCTCGGGGCGGTGGCGATCTCCTCGGCCTCGGCTTCGGCCGTCGTCTCCGCCCATCGCTGGGCGACGGCCTCCAGCTCGCCGGCCAGTGCCGGCGCCACTCGACCCGCGATGCGGACATCGCGTTCGCGATACTCGAGCTCGACCGTGCCGCGCTCGCGGACGCGGGCCAGGAGCTCGCCCGCGGCATACGGCAGGGCGACGTCGACATCGATCCACAGCGACGCGAGGATCGAGGCGATCTCGGCTCGCAAGGTGTCCATCCCATAACCAGTGAGTGCCGAGACGAAGACCGCACCGGCGATGGCCGGGGCCGGTGTCTCGCCGTTCGTCGCGGACCGGTCGATGAGGTCCGACTTGTTGAAGGCCAGGAGCCGCGGCTTCTCACCCGCGCCGAGCTCGTCGAGCACGGTCTGGACCGTCGCCCGATGTTCCTCGACGTGCGCATCCGACGCGTCGACCACCTCGATGAGGACGTCGGCCCGGTTGACCTCCTCGAGCGTCGCGCGGAACGCATCGACGAGCTGGTGGGGCAGCTTGTGGATGAACCCGACGGTATCGGTGACGATCGCCGTCTGGCCGTCGCCGAGCTTCACCTGACGGGAGGTCGGGTCGAGCGTGGCGAAGAGCTTGTCCTCGGCCTTGGCGACCTCGGAGCCCACCAGCGCATTGAGGAGCGTGGACTTGCCGGCGTTCGTGTAACCGACGATGCCGACGGTCGGCCAGAGCCGCCGGTCCCGGCCGCGGGCCGCCGTCTCGCGCTGCTGGCGCACCTGCTCGACCCGTTCCTTCATCTTGGAGATGCGCGTGCGGATGATCCGGCGGTCCGTCTCGAGCTGGCTCTCGCCCGGTCCCCGTGAGCCGATGCCGCCCTGCGTGCGCGACAGGTGTGTCCACAGCTTCGTCAGCCGGGGCAGCTGGTACTCCAGCTGGGCAAGCTCGACCTGGAGCCGGCCCTCGTGGGTCTGGGCATGCAGCGCGAAGATGTCGAGGATCAACCGACTGCGGTCGATGACCTTGACCCGCAGCAGTTCCTCGAGGGCGCGCTGCTGGGCCGGCGACAGCTCATCGTCCGCGATGAGCACGTCGAATCCGGTCTCGCGCCTGGCCGCGGCGAGCTCCTCCGCCTTGCCCTTGCCGATGTACCAGTTCGGGTCGACGTGGCGGCGGTTCTGCCACTCGGCGCCGACCACGTCGGCACCGGCGGTCGTGGCGAGGTTCGCGAGCTCGGCGAGCGAGTCCTGGGCGGTCCAGCCGTCCTCGTCGCCCGTGTCGACGGCGACGAGGAACGCTTTCTCGGTCGGGGTTTCGAGATCGATCAGGTGTGGGCTCATGGCCCTGCAGGATACCCCGATGCCCCGTTCCGAGGTCTCGCCGGCCCTGGCGGCTCGAGCGGTCGTCGCTCGGTCGTGGCCTATGCCATCCCGGTGGCAACGTCGGTGCAACCTGCGCCGAGCCACGCTGGGCTCCCGCACGAGAGGAGACCCCCATGACCGATCCGCAGCCGCGCCGCGCAGCCGACGCCGAGTCGGTGGTGGCGCTCGAGGAGCTCCAGATGCTCCAGGGCGAGGAGTTGCCCGAGGACCAGGACGCCGTCCTGGAGCCCGACGAGTTCGAGGGCCGACGAGTGCCGACGCGCACCGAGCTCGACCACGGCGCATCGGACATCCCTGGCATCGACGACGCCGACGCGCTGGCCGGGCTCGCGACGGAGGGCCTGCGCGACGGCGAGACGGACGATCCGCAGGCCGCGACCGAGGAGGGGCTGACCTACGTGCCACCCTCTGACCCACCCGTGCGTGCCGATGCCGAGGCGGGCGACGGCATCGCCATCGCCGCCGGGCCCGCGGTCGATGCGATCGACGAGCCGTACGACGACGACCACCGCTCGACGGATCTCTCGGCCGAAGGCGACCTCACCGCGCGGATCCGCGATGCGCTCGAGGCCGACGCCGCGACGAGCACCCTCGTCGACCGGCTGATCATCGGGACCATCGGCGGTCGGGTCGTCGTGCGCGGTGTCGTCGATGACACGGATGATGCGGACACCGTGGTGGCCGTCATCGAGCGCGTCGCGGGCGTCTCCGAAGTCGACGACCAGACCGAGCTGACCTCCGGCTGACGCTGGCTCGCCCCGGCGACGGTCAGGCCAGGACGCGTCGGACGATGGCGAGTGCCACCTCCGTCGCGTCGGGCGCCCCCGCATCCAGCCACGTGATGTCCGGCTCAGACCGGAACCACGTCCGCTGGCGCTTCGCGAACGCGGCGTTCCGCTGCGTGTCGAGGGCGATGGCCGCCTCGAGCGTGCTCTCGCCATCGAGGACGGCCCAGGCCTCGCGGTAGCCGATCGCCGAGAAGGCGGGTAGGGCCGGGTCGAAGAGGGTGCGCAGGCGGCGAGCCTCCTCGAGCAGGCCGACCTCGAACTGGGCGCGCGCCCGGGCCTCGATCCTCGATCGATGGACCGGGGGTTCGAGGCGCAAGCCGAGCCACGCGACCGGGCCGGCGTAGCCCCGGGGCGTCGGAAGGGGCGTGTCGCCCTGGAGCGTGGCGATCTCGAGGGCCCGGACCACGCGACGCGGGTTCTGGAGGTCGACCCCGCTGGCCAGACCTGGTGCGGCCGCCAGCAGGCGGGCGACGAGCGGCTCCGGGCCCCGCTCGATCAGCTCCCCCTCGAGCGCCGCCCGGACCTCGGGATCGGCCGGGAGTGCGGCGGTATCGAGGCCGCGCGCCACCGCGCGCAGGTAGAACCCGGTGCCACCGACCAGCAGAGCGATCCCGTCGCGTGCGGCCAGGTCGGCCAGGACCGCCGTCGCGTGGGTCGCGAAATCGGCGACGGTGAACGACGTGTCCGGGTCGACGAGGTCCAGCCCGTGGTGTGGCACGCGCGCCCGTTCGGCGGCGCCGACCTTGGCCGTGCCGATGTCCAGACCACGGAAGACCTGCCGCGAGTCGGCCGAGATGATCTCGGTCGGCCGTTCGGTCTCCACGCGGAGGCGTTCGGCCAGCACGATCCCGAGGTCGGTCTTGCCGGTCGCGGTGGCCCCGGCGACGACGATGAGCGGCGGTGCGCCGGTCACGCCCCGGCCGGGCTCCCGATCGTCCGGCCGCGCAAGGCGTAGGGTCCGGCGTGATCGATCCGGACCGGCACGAACCGGCCGACCAGCTCGACGGGGCCGGTCAGGTGGACGAGCTTGCTACCACGCGTGCGGCCGGAAAGCCGGACGTCCGAGGAACGGTCACGTGCTGGTGGGGCGGACGTCGGCGCGTCCGCATCCGCGTGCTCGTGCGAGCGCGGCGGAGTGACGGCCTCGACGAGGACCTCGACCTCGCGATCGAGCCAAGCCCGGTTGCGCTCCAGGCCGATCGCCTCCTGGCGGGCCAACAGCTCGTTGAGTCGGCGACGCTTCACGTCGGGCGGGACGTCGTCGGCGAGCTTGGTGGCCGGCGTGCCGGGTCGCGGGGAGTAGGCGGCGGCGAAGACCTGGTCGTAGCGGACCGCTTCAAGCAGGGCCAGGGTCGACTCGAACTGTGCCTCGGTCTCGCCGCAGAACCCCACGATGACGTCGGTCGAGATCGCGATCCCCGGCACCGCCTCCCGGATGCGGGCGAGGCGCTCCTGGTAGTGCTCGATCGTGTACTGGCGCCCCATCCGGCGCAGGACCGTGTCGTCCCCGCTCTGGACCGGCAGGTGGAGGTGCTCGCAGACGCTCGGGCACTCGGCGA
>DASPHN010000253.1:0-5005 GCA_035629655.1 Saccharimonadales bacterium (SeqCode)
GATATAGATCTGGATCCGCCCGGCGTCCGCCACGTTCCCGACGAGCTCGCCGAGGTAGACCCGGTTCTCGAGGGCCGTGAAGACGCGCCGGAGCTTGTCGCTCTGGGCGAACTCGGGCGCCTCCATGACGTTGAGCAGGCCGTCGCTGAAGACGTCGTCGATGGTCGCCGCGTCGTACTCGCGGAGGATGCGCACGATCCGCTCGCCGACCCGGCGGGCGACGCGCTCGAGCTGGACGTCGTCGGACAGCCGAGCGAGCATCGTCGAGGCATGGTTGGCATCGAGGCCGGTCAGGCGATCGTTGAGCAGCCCCGAGACCTGGTTGAGCGTCGCCTGGTCCGTGTCGTCGCCGTCATCGAGGGTGACCGCGGCCTGCTTGATGGCCCCTTCCCGGAGGACGAGGATGAGGCTGGCCATGCGCTCGTTGACCACGACAAGATCGACCCGCCGGATGTGGGCGGAGCGCGGCTTGGCCGGCGTGGCGAGCCCGGCCGAGCGGGTCATGCTGGCGAGCGTCGTCGCGGCGAGGCGGAACCAGTGCTCGCTCGCGAACTCGACCTGGCCGAACTGGTGGCGGATCATCAGCTGCTCGACCGCCGGCAGCGGGACCGTGTCGACGATCGACTCCACGTAGAATCGGTAGCCGGCGTCGGTCGGGACGCGCCCGGCGCTCGTGTGCGGATGGGTCAGCAGGCCGTTGGCCTCGAGCTCGGCGAGGATGTTCCGGACGGTCGCGCTGGACACGCCGAGGCCGTAGCGCTCCACGAGCGCCTGGCTGCCGACCGGCGTGGCGGTCGTGACGTATTCCTCGATGACGGCCCGAAGGATCGCCTGTGAGCGGAGGTCCAGGGGGCCGAGGGTGCGACGGATCCGACGCGCCAACTCGTTCTCCCACGGTGGTTAGCACTCGATGGTGGAGAGTGCTAACGGCTGTGCCGGCATCGTAGCAGTCGCCGCGCGTGAGTGTCAACGAACGCCGGACGCGCGATGTCAGACGAGGCGGGCGAACAGCTCATTGGAGAGCAGACGGCCGCGGGTCGTGAGCACGATCCGCCTGTCTGCTGTGACATCCAGGAGCTCCGCGGCCAGGGCCCAGCCGAACTGGTCGGCGAGGGGCGGCTCGGTGGCCGCGGCGAGCGGCAGGCCCGTGTCGAGGCGGAGACCGAGGATCAGGCGTTCTGTGCGCGCGGTCGTCGCATCCAGGGCCTCCGCGCCGCCGGGCGGGAGCCGGCCCGACGCCAGCGCTTCGACGTAGCCATCGAGGCGGGCCGCGTTCCAGCGCCGGGTCGAACCGTCGAACGCATGGGCGCCCGGCCCGACGGCCTCGTACGGGCGCCGCTCCCAGTACGCCTGGTTGTGACGACTCTCGTGTCCCGCCCGGGCCCAGTTGGAGATCTCGTAGCCCCGGTACCCGGCCTGGGCCAGGGTCACCGTGGCATGGTGGTATTGGGCCGCCGCACGGTCCTCGTCCTGGACGAGCCTCGCCGCCGTCCGCCAACGGCGCGCCCCGGTGCTGGTGGGCAGGTGGTCCCCACCCGGCCCCGTCAGGCCCTCGGCATCGGGATCGTCGAGCGTCAACGCGTAGAGCGAGAGGTGGTCCGGTCCGAGCTCCAGCGCCGCGTCCAGGGTGGTCATCCACGTCCCGAGGCCACCGTCCGGGACGTCGTACAGGAGGTCGAGGTTGATCGATGGGATGCCCGCGGTTCGCGCACCGACGACCGCCTCGGCGACGTGTCCCGCGCGGTGCCGTCGGCCCAGCCGCGTCAGCTCCCCGTCGTCGAGCGACTGCGCCCCCAACGAAAGGCGCGTGACGCCGGCGCGGCGAAGTGCCGCCGGGTCGCCACGCTCGTCGGGCCCGGGGTTGGCCTCGAGCGTGACCTCGGCGTCGGTGGCCAGACCGTAGCGTGCCTGGATGCGCTCCAGCAGGCGGGCGAGCTCGTCGGCTGGCAGCAGGGACGGCGTCCCACCGCCGAGATAGACCGAGTCGAGCGGCGGCCGGCCCGTTGGACCCGGCTCGCCGATGGCAGCATCGAGCGCATCGGCTCGAAGCTCCAGCTCTCGCGTGAGCGCGTCGGTGAAGGACGCGACCCGCGACCGCGGTCCGCGCGTCGCGGCACCGGCGACGACGACGAAGTCGCAGTACGGACAGATCGAGACGCAGAACGGGACGTGGACGTAGAGGGCGACCGGCGGCGCGACCGCGGATCCAGCGGTCATGCGCGCATCAGCGATCGCGCGACGCGGACTCCCGCGAGCCGATGACGCGCCAGCCGTCCGGTGGCCGTCGACGCTTCTCGATCTCCTCGACCTCACGTCCGCGGGGCATCGTCTGACCGGTGTGGCCGGTGCACAGGAAGACCGCGAAGCGGGTGACGGCGGCGCCGAGGAAGGCGGCCGCGATGCCACCCGTGGCGGCCGTCAGCCAGCCGCCGATCAGGCCCATCCCGAGCGTCAGCACGAGCAGGTAGCGATCGCGCCCCGGCGCCCCGAGGCGCGTCGTCAACGCGTAGAGCAGCGTCTGGATGAGGTTGGCGACCGTCGGCTCCAAACCGGTCGAGAGCAGGAAGCCGAAGATCGCGCCGCGGAACGTCGCCTCGTCGATGAAGGCGGTGGCCGTGGAGTTCAACAACGCCCCCGGGTACGACCAGGTATCGGGGAAGCGGATCCGGTGGTAGCGCAGCCACGCGAAGACGACCGCCTGCGCGACGCCGATCCCCGCGTAGACCAGTCCGCCCATGACGGCCCCGAGCCGGTCCCCCGACCCGAGGAACAGGTCGCGCTGGGGCGCGGGGTGGATGTAGAGCATCAGGATGACGAGCCCGGCGCCAAGGCCGTACCAGGCGAGTCGGCGTCGGACGCGGGGCCGCTCGCCGTCGCGCGTCGCCTCGTAGTACTCGGCGGTGCCGAAGCGCTCGGCGTCCAGGCGAAGCATGGCCAGGAGCAGGGTCAGCCCGATGACGACCAGGCCGCGTGATGCTTCGAGGAGCTCTTCCACCCCGCGTCAGCCCTCGTCCAGCCGAAGCATCGCGAGGAAGGCCTCCTGCGGGATCTCGACCGAACCCACCCGCTTCATCCGCTGCTTGCCTTCCTTCTGCTTCTCGAGCAGCTTCCGCTTCCGGCTGATATCGCCACCGTAACACTTGGCCAGGACGTTCTTGCGCATGGCTCGGACGCTCTCGCGGGCGATGACGTTGCTGCCGATGGCGGCCTGGATGGGGATCTCGAACATCTGGCGCGGGATGAGCGCCTTGAGCCGTTCGGTCAGCAGTCGGCCGGTCGATTGCGCCCGATCGCGGTGGACGATGATCGACAGCGCGTCGACCGGCTCGCCGTTGACGAGGATGTCGACCTTCGCCAGGTTCGCCTCGCGATAGCCGAGCTCCTCGTAGTCCATCGAGGCGTAGCCCTGGCTCCGGCTCTTGAGCTGGTCGAAGTAGTCGACGATGAGCTCGGCCAGGGGCATCTCGAAGTGGAGGACGACCCGGGTCGGGTCGAGGTACTCCATGTTCACGAATGTGCCCCGCCGGTTCGTCGAGAGCTCCATGAGCGGGCCGATGTACGAGCTCGGCGTGACGACGCTGAGCGACACCCATGGCTCCTCGATCGCCTCGATGTCGGACGGGTTGGGCAGGAGGGCCGGGTTGTCGACGACGACCTCGCCGCGACCATGCTGCAGCCGCACGTGGTATTCGACGGAGGGCGCGGACGCGATGAGATCCAGGTTGAACTCGCGTTCGAGGCGCTCCTGGACGATCTCCATGTGGAGCAGGCCGAGGAAGCCGCAGCGGAACCCGAACCCGAGCGCGACCGAGCTCTCCGGCTCGTAGGTGAAGCTCGCGTCGTTGAGGTGCAGCTTCTCGAGCGCCTCGCGCAGGAGCGGATAGTCCTCGCCGCTGACCGGATAGATGCCGGCGAAGACGAGGCTCTTGGCCTCCTGGTAGCCGGGCAGGGGCTCGGCGGCCGGACGTGCCTGGCTCGTGAGCGTGTCACCGACCTGGGCCTCGCGGACGTTCTTGAGGCCGGTCGCGACGTAGCCGACCTCGCCGGCCACGAGCTGTCTGACCGGCACGAGCTGCGGGCGGAAGACCCCGAGCTCCAACGGCTCGGCCGTCGCGCCGCTGCCCATCAGCAGCACGGGCTCCGTGCTCCTGAGCGTGCCGGCAGCGAGGCGGACGTAGACGATGACGCCCTTGTAGGCGTCGTAGTGGCTGTCGAAGATCAGGCCCTGGACGGGCGCGTGCGGATCCCCCTTGGGGGCCGGGATGCGCTGGACGATGGCTTCGAGGATGTCCTCGACCCCCGTGCCGTCCTTGGCGCTCGCGAGGATCACCTCCTCGCGCGGGATGGCCAGCACGTTCTCGAGCTCGTCCATGATCGTCTCGGGGTCGGCCGAGGGCAGGTCGATCTTGTTGAGGACCGGGATGAGGGTGAGGTTCTCGCGCATCGCCAGGTGGACGTTGGCGAGGGTCTGCGCCTCGATGCCCTGGGTCGCATCGACGACGAGGATCGCTCCCTCGCAGGCCTGCAGGCTGTGGCTGACCTCGTAGGCGAAGTCGACGTGCCCGGGCGTGTCGATGAGGTTGAGGCCGTAGGTCTTGCCGTCCCTGGCCGTGTACTCGAGGCGCGCCGAGCGGGCCTTGATCGTGATCCCCTTCTCGCGCTCGAGGTCCATCGAGTCGAGGACCTGGCTCGTCATCTGGCGGGCGTCGATCGTGTGGGTCAGCTCCAGCAGGCGATCGGCCAGCGTGGACTTGCCGTGATCGATGTGGGCGATGATCGAGAAGTTGCGGAGGCGGTCCTGGGGGATGGTCACGAGGCGGGAGTGTAGCCGGTCAGGGGCATCCCACCGGACGCCGCAGCGTTAGGACCCGCCCAGGCCCACCGCGCGCAGGTCGTCGACGGTGACCAGGACCGGGGCGTTGGTCGTCGACGAGGACAGGTAGGACTGGATGCCCAGGCCACCGGGTGCCTGGAGGGCGGCCACGCTGTCGGTGCCGGTGTAGGT
>DASPHN010000254.1:0-2067 GCA_035629655.1 Saccharimonadales bacterium (SeqCode)
GAGCTTCTTCGCCGGCGGAGCCGGCATGGCAACCGCATGAGCCGGTTCGCGGCCAATGTCGGCTTCCTGTACGCCGATCGCACGATCGACGAGCGCCCGGCCGCTGCCCGCGCTGACGGGTTCGAGGCCATCGCATCGGCCTGGCCGATCGTCGGGCCGGAGCGCTTCGCGTCGATGGTCCGTGACGCCGGCGTCCGGGTCGCCCTGCTCAACATGGCCGCCGGCGATCTCGCGGCCGGCGAGCGCGGCTATCCCAACGATCCGGCACGCATCGTTCGGTGGCGGGAGGACCTCGACGCCGCCCTGCAGCTTGCCGCGGCGGTCGACTGTCCGACCATCAACGTCCTGGCCGGCAACCGGATCGGTCACGTGCCCGAGGATGCCCAATGGGCGTTCCTCGAGGCGAACCTGGCCTGGGCGTTGCCGCTGGCCCAAGCCGCGGGGCGCCGTCTCGTCGTGGAGGTCCTCAATCCACGCGACACGCCGGACTACCTGGTCACCGATCTCGATGTCGCGGCCGGGCTGGTCGAGCCTCATCGCCCGGAGGGCCTCGGGCTGCAGTTCGATACGTACCACGTCGGTGTGATGGGACTGGACGTCGTCGATGCGTTCCGCCGTCGGGCGCACCTGGTCGACCACATCCAGGTCGCCGACGTGCCCGGTCGACACGAGCCCGGGACCGGGTCGATCGACTGGCGGGGCTTCTTCGGCGTCGTGCTCGCCAGCGGCTACGGAGGAGCGATCGGCTTGGAGTACCACCCCCGCGGTGCGACGAGCGAAGGCCTGGCGTGGCTGCCGCCGGAGGCCCGACGCTGGAACGCCGCGCCATTCATCTTCGGGAACCCGCCGCAGCCCTAGGGCGGATCCGACCGCGTCGCCATCATCGCCACAGCACGTCGGAGGTCCTCGGGTCCCCCGACGTTGCCCGGAAACACGACCAGCGGGATCCGACCTCGGCCCTCGCGATGCACCAGCCAGAGCGAGACGCCAGGCAGGAGCTGTCCGACCACCATCGCTGAGCGCCCGCCGAGCACCCGGGTCGCGACGTCACTGCTCGTGATGCCGCCCTTGGCGACGACCCAGGCCGGCGGGCCGGGCGGATCGGTCACGAGGCGCGCCAGCGATCGGGCGAAGCGCCGCGCGCGATGCACGCCATCCGGATCGTCCGCCGCCGGCGGCGCCACCCGGCGAGGCGTGACGACCACGGGCGTGATGCCGGCGGCGACGGCCCGATCGATGGCACTGCGAGCGCGCCGCCGTTCGCGCTCCGGCACCGATCCATCGGCGGCGTCGGCGGGGACCTCGACGAGCGCCAGCTCGATCGGCGGGTCGGCCAGCAGCCGCTCCAGCTGGACCGTCGTCATCGGCACGTGCGACCCGACGACGACCAGCCCGAGGCCCCGACGACCTGGGATCTCGCCGGCGGTCAGATCCGGCCGACGAGCCTGCCCGGCCCGGGCTCGGACATAGCCCGCCGCGGTGCGCGCAAGGATGGCTCGCCCGTCCCGCTCGACGTCGACCATCGCCGCGGCCACGACCTCGGCATCGCGATCGTCGGCGGCGTCGGCGATGGCGATCGCGCGGTCGGGCAGGCGCCGCAGCACGTCCGCGACCGCGTCAGGACCACCCGATCGGATGAGCGCCAGCGGGATCGGAACGGTCGCTCGGGACGCCCCGGCACGATCCGCCACCCACCGCGCGAGCTCCGAGGTGTCATAGGCGAACGCCGGATCGCGAGCGTACTCGGTCCGCGCGACCGGTACGGGATCGCCATCGCGCACGAGGTAGTGGACACCATCGAGCGTGATCCGGCCTCCGTCCCCGAAGTAGGGCATGAGCAGCGTCGGTGCCATCGGGGCACCCATCGCCTCGGCCAGCGCGTCGACCTCCGCCGGGAAGTGCCCGCGGAGGGTGGAATCGCTGCGGCTGACGAACGTCACCGCCCGTCCGGTCCGTCGCGACGCGCGAACGACTCGGCGAACCAGGCGCCGCGTCAGCGCGACCGCGGCATGCTCGGACAGGCTGCGGCTGTTCGTCAGCACGAACACGAGTCCGGCACCCCGTCCG
>DASPHN010000255.1:0-2629 GCA_035629655.1 Saccharimonadales bacterium (SeqCode)
CGAGATCTCGAGCTTGCCATTGCCATCGACCAGCTGGTCGCGATCGACCAGGGAGGGCAAGTAGGACTGGTACGCGACATCGAAGAACACGGTGAGCGTGCCCGCGATGAACCCGACCGCGTACAGCTGCCAGATCGTGAGCGCGTCGAAGACGAAGGCGATCGGGATGGTCGCCAGGGCCAGCGCCCGGCCCACGTCACCGGCGATGAGGATGGGCCGGCGGCGGAGCCGATCGACCCAGGCACCGGCCGGCAGGCTGAAGAGGATGAACGGCAGGAACTCGATGGTCCCGAGCAGGGCGACCTCGAGGGGGCTGGCGTCGAGCAGGACGACCGCGACGAGGGGCAGCGCCAGGAGGCTCACCTGGGTGCCGAACTGACTGATCGTCTCAGCCGCCCACAGGCGATTGAAGTCGGGATTGCGAAGGACGCTGCGGTTCTCGGCGCTCACGGCGGCCTAGGGTACCCGCTAGCATCGACCGCATGCTGGTCGAGTCGGTGCCCAACGTCTCCGAGGGTCGTCGGCTGGACGTGGTCGACCGCCTGGCCCAGGCCATCGAGGCGGTGCCTGGCGTGTTCCTCCTCGACCGCACCAGCGACGCCAGCCACAACCGATCGGTCTTCACCCTGGCCGGGGAGCACGAGCCGGTCCTCGAAGCGCTCGAGCGTCTGGTCGGGGCCGCGATCCACGACATCGACATGGACGTCCACGAGGGGGAGCACCCGCGGATCGGGGCGGTGGATGTCGTCCCGTTCATCCCGCTCGCGGCCACCTCGATGGATGACGCGGTGGAGGTGGCGCGCCGCTTCGGGGAGCGTGTCGCTCGGCGCTACGAGATCCCGGTCTATCTCTACGCACGCGCCGCGATGCGGGCCGAGCGCGAGAAGCTGGCCGACGTGCGACGCGGCCAGTACGAGGGCCTCAAGGCCGAGATCGGCCAGCGCGGCCGCGAGCCCGACTTCGGGCCCGGCAAGCTGCATCCCTCGGCAGGTGCGATCGCGGTCGGTGCCCGGCCATTCCTGATCGCCTACAACATCAATCTCGACTCCGACGACATCGACCTCGCCAAGCGCATCGCCCGTCGTGTCCGCGAATCCGGCGGCGGGCTGCCAAGGGTGCAGGCCAACGGGTTCGAGGTCCAGGAGCCCGAACGGGGACGGCCGCGCTTCGCCCAGGTCTCCATGAATCTCCTCGACTTCGCCGTGACACCCCTCTGGCTCGTCTGGGACAGCGTGCGCGAGCTGGCCGCGGAAGATGGCGTCGCCGTCGCGGAGTCCGAGCTCATCGGGCTCGCCCCGCTTGCGTCGTTCCTCGCGGTCGCGGACCACGCGGGCGTCCCGGGCGAGGACCCCGTCGAACGGCGGCTCGCGGGAGCGGCGTCGTATCTCAAGCTGCGCGACTTCAGCCCGCTCCAGGCGCTCGAGCTGCGGCTCGAGGCGGCCACCGGCTCCGCACCGGCCGGCTGACGTGGCCGGCGGCCCGTTCCGGGTCATCGAGGGCGGACGCACGGGCGAGCCGACGCCCGGTCTGCTCGTGGTCGGCGCGAGCGAGGTCGTCACCGTGGCCGGTGGCGTGCGACGCGGCGCGGAGCAGGGTGACGTCGGTCGGCTGCGCGCTGACGATCCCGCCGGCCCCGAGGGCCCGGTCGTCGCGTGCTGGGAAGGCCGGATCCTGGCGGTCGGACCGCGCGCTTCCGTCGAGGCTGCGCTCGAGGCCGAGGGCTACCCGCTGGGACGCTTCGCGCGGCTCGATGCCGGCGGCGGCGCGGTCACGCCAGGCCTCATCGATCCGCACACGCACCTGCTCTTCGCCGGCAGTCGCGAGAACGAGCTGCGGCTGCGACA
This sequence comes from Saccharimonadales bacterium (SeqCode), assembly GCA_035629655.1. Classification (GTDB taxonomy): domain Bacteria; phylum Chloroflexota; class Limnocylindria; order Limnocylindrales; family CSP1-4; genus SPCO01. The sequence continues at coordinate 1,845 of DASPHN010000255.1, forward strand.
GCAGGGCGCCTCGTACCTCGACATCCTAGAGGCCGGCGGTGGCATCCTCTCGACGGTCACCGCGACGCGGGCCGCGTCCGAGGCGGAACTCCTCGCGCACGGCCGTCGCTGGCTCGACGAGATGCTCGGGCACGGGGTGACCACGGTCGAGGCCAAGTCTGGCTACGGCCTCGACCTCGAGACGGAGCTCCGGCTGGTCGATGTCGCGTACCGTCTCGGGCTCGAGGGACCGATCGACGTCGTCCCGACATGGCTGGGCGCCCACGCCGTCCCGCCCGAGTTCCGAGCCCGGCCGGACGGCACCGAGGCGTACGTCCGCTCCCTCATCGACGAGCAACTGCCCGGGATCGCCGCCCATGGGCGGGCACGGTTCGCCGATGCGTTCTGCGAGGCCGGCGTCTTCACCGCCGATCAGACGCGCCGGGTCCTCCAGGCGGCCGCGGCCTACGGCCTGTTCCCGCGTCTCCACGCCGACGAGCTGGCCCCCTCGGGTGGGGCGGAGCTGGCCGCCGAGCTCGGCGCCGCCTCGGCCGACCACCTGGCCACGCCGTCCGCCGCCGGGATCGCCGCATTGGCCGCCGCCGCCGAATCTGATCGAGCCGTCGTCGCGACCCTCCTGCCCGTCACGACCTGGTTCCTGCTGAAGGACCACCACGCACCGGCGCGCGCGTTCATCGATGCGGGCGTCCCGGTCGCGATCGGCACGGACTTCAATCCGGGCACGTCGCCGACGGCCAGCCTGCCGCTGGCGATGACGTTCGCGTGCATCAACCTCGGCCTGTCAC
>DASPHN010000256.1:0-5690 GCA_035629655.1 Saccharimonadales bacterium (SeqCode)
GCCCACCTCGCCGAGCAGGGCATCGATGGCCGCGATCCCGACGAGTTCGTCTGGTGGCTGCGCCGGAACGCGCCATTCATCCATGCCCCGGCCGATGACGTGCCGTGGTCGTTCGGGCGGCGGCCGCGGATCGTGGATGCCGCCGCGTGGCTGCGCGATCCGGCCGAGCTGCCCGGCGAGGACGACGGCCTGGACCACCTCGTCCGGCGATATCTCATGGCCTTCGGACCGGCGACGGCCGCCGATGCCAGCCAATGGTCGGGGCTGGCCATCGGTCGCCTGCGGCCGGCGATCCTGCGGCTGGAGGCGGCTGGCGAGGTCGAGCGGCTGACCGACGTCGGCGCGCGCGCCCTCCTCGATGTCGTCGACGGACCACGTCCGCCGGCCGACACGCCGGCTCCGCCGCGGCTGCTCCCGATGTGGGACAACACCCTCTTGGCCTTCGCCGACCGGACCCGGATCATCAGCGATCCGGATCGGGCGGTGGTCATCGCCCGCAATGGCGACACGCTGCCGACGTTCACGGTCGATGGCCGCGTGGCCGGCCTGTGGTGGGCGGAGCGCGACACTCCGACCGCCAGCCCGCACATCGTCCTGGAGCCGTTTCGCCCGATCCCGGTCGCCGATCGGCGAGCCCTGGAGCGCGAGGGCGATGCACTGGCCGCCTGGATCGCACCCCTCGAGCCCACGGTCTACGCTCGCTACCGGCGCACCCGCGCCCGCCGGCCGATGCCGGCCTGATCGATCGCGTCATGCGGCAGCTGGGGTCCATGCCGACGTCCACGCGACCCAGGCCAGGCCCGCATTCAGGGCCAACGGCAGCACCGTGTACAGGCTCGGATGCAGCACGAGCAGGGCAACGGAACACGCCACGCCCACGAGGACCAGAGGCCGCCACAGGGTCGCGGGAACCCACAGGCCAAGCGCGGCGAAGAAGGCGAAGAAGAACGTCAGCACGGCGATCGCGGCGAGCCCGATCATCACCGGGACGAGCAGCCCCAGCATCCCATCCAAGCTTCCGAAGACCCAACGGGTCGGGGCATCGGTCGCGAACGGGAAGAGCAGCGATCCGCCGCTTCCGCCCGCGCTTGCGTTGATGAAACCCATCGCGAAGTGGGCGGCGACGAAGACGGCAGCGGCCGCGATCAGGCGTTCGACGAGAAGCATGGCTTCATCCTTCGAGGTATGCGGGACTAGGGAAGGTCCGGGCGAGCCCGGTGGCTGGCCCTTGTCGGACGACGGCGGCCGCCGCAAGGGTCGAGGAAGCGACACTGAGGCCGCCGATGGCGACGACCACGGGGACCGTGATCTGGTCGCCGGCCAGGGCCATCAGGAGGAAGCCGCCTACCACCCCGGCACCCATGAGTGCGACCCAGATGAGCATCGGGAATGCGTACGCGGCGGCGCCGGTCCGGCGCAACAGGCCAAACCCCGCGAGCGCGCAGAGTGGCAAGAAGAACGCCAGGTCCAGGGCGTACACAGGGTTGCTCGAGATGCCGGCCTTGACGAGGTCGGCCGGCAGGACGCCCGTCGTGGTCGTCATGGCGATCTGTCCGAGCCACAGCAGGCCGAACATCGCGGCCACACCGACCAGCAGGACGCCGGCCGTCCGCCGGCCCAGGCGCTCGGTCACGCCGACAGCTGGTCCGACGCCGGATCGACCCCCGAGGAGAAGGCTCCAGAGCGACAGGCCGAAGATGGCGATGTGCACGGCGGTCAGCGGATTCATCGCCACGGCGAACGCGAAGATCGCGTAGTTGTAGACGAGATACAGCAGCCCAGCCACGACCGCGAGCCGACCGGCCAAGGAGCCGCGTCCTGCCGTCCACAGGCCGACGGCCAGGACCGGGACCGCGAGGAAGAGCGTGGCCAGATCCGTGCCACGCGCCTGCTGCGCCCAGTTCGATGCGTCGAGATACAGATCCGTGAGGAGGAGGCCGGCCAGCGCGGCAGCAGCCGCAAGGACGGTGGCGAGCGCGGCGAGTCGGTCTGGGAGCGTGTGCATGGGACACCTTGGTGCTTCGGATCCGGCGCCTGGTGCGCCACGAGAAGTCTCCGCCGCCGGCCCTCGCGCCATCAGGGCCACAACGCCTCGATCACCAGCCAGATGGCTCTATCGCCGGCTTCCTCCGCGGTGTCTGATGACGTCGGCCCACGTTGGGTCCCGTCACTCACTCGGAAGGAGTCGCCCTCACGGCCCTGGTGCTCGACTTCCTGCTCAGCCTCGGCGCCCTCGGCGGGGGGCTCGTCCTGATGATCGCGCCACGAGGCGAGATCATGCCGCTGCCCCTCTCGGCGCTCGCCGGCTCGCCCTTTGATACCTACTTCGTGCCGGGGCTGATCCTCTTCGTCGTCCTGGGGCTCGGGTCGCTCGTCGCGGCGGGCCTTGCTTGGCACCGACATCCGCTCGCGCCGACCGCCACCTTCGTCGTCGGTGCTGGCCTGCTCATCTGGGTCGCGGTCCAGGTGGCCATCATCGGCTACAGCAACGAGCCGCCACTGCAGGCGATCTACGGCGTCCTTGGAGTCGTGCTCGTGCTCATCGCCCTCCGCTGGGTGCGGGTCGTCGGCCTGAGCGCCGTCACCTCGGGCGTGCGGCGGATCGCGGCGTAGCGGTCGGTCTCGGCATCGGGCTGGGCGCGGGTCCGGACGACAGCCAAGGCATGTGCCGGCCGCCTGGCTGGGCAGTGTGCCACCATGCCGGCCTCTGTCGCAGCGAGGGGCCGTCGTGGATCGCACCGTCGTCATCGCCATCGCCCGCATCGGCTTCGCGGTGCTCACGCTCACCGCGATCGCCGTCCAGGCGGCGTCGTTGGTCGGGATCGGGCGGTTCGACGCCGGCAACTTCTTCAGCTACTTCACGATCCTGAGCAACGTGCTCGCGGCCTCGGTGTTCCTCATCGGCGCTGTCCCAGGCCGAGGTGCTCACACGAAGCGCTGGGAGCTCGTCCGTGTGCTGCCGTCGTGTACATGACGGTCACGTTCGTCGTCTACGGCCTCCTGTTGTCGGGCACCGACGTCGATACCCAGCTCGCGTGGGTGAACGACGTCGTCCATCGCCTCTTCCCGCTCGTGGTCATCGCCGACTGGCTCGTCGATCCGCCGCAGCATCGGATCTCGTTCCGCGACAGCCTGATCTGGCTGGTCTTCCCGCTCGCATGGACGTGGTACACGCTCATCCGCGGGGCGATCGTCGGCTGGTATCCGTACCCGTTCCTCGATCCGGCCAACGGTGGGTACGGCACCGTCGCCGGCTACGTCGTCGGGATCTTCGTCTTCGGGATCGTCCTGTGCGCGGTCATCGCCGCCCTCGGCAGCGCCCTCGCGGCTCGGCGACGGCCCGCGGTGGCCGTGCCGGCCTGACCCTCAGTCGAGGTCGGCCAGCAGCTCGGCCAGCATCAGGGCGTTCGTCGCGCCGTAGTTCGCGTAACAGTTGTTGAAGAGCACGTGGACCTGCTCGGACTGGCGGGCGACCTCCTGGACGCGCGGCACCCACTCCTCGAGCTCGCCGCCGTCATACAGATAGCGGAAGCGCTCGACGGTCTTGATGTTCTGCGCCTCCCACGTCTCGGTCCGTCGTCCGTGGAAGCGGACGACCGCGAGCTCCGGTGACGTGGTCGCGGTCAGGGCGGGCACGCTGGACTTGAAGCCCTGCGGCCCATCGACGAGCACGAGCGGGATCTGCCGATCGCCGAGGAAGGTGAGGGTTCGCTCGAGGTTCTTCTCGTTGAACCACGACGCGCTCCGGAACTCCACGGCCGGGGTCATGCCCACGCCGCGCAGACGCTCGACGGCCGATTCGATGGTGTCGCGGTTCTCCGACGACGTGAAGAACCAGCGCGGGTACTGGAGCAGGATCGAGCCCAGCTGGCCCGCTTCCTGGAGCGGCTCGAGGCCGTCGGCGAACCAGGCCCAGACGTCATCGGTCAGGGCCTCCGGCAGGTCCTTCGCGTAGATGCGCGCCTTTTCGGCGACCTCACCCGGCAGCGCAGCGCGCAGGTCCTTGGGGAGCCGCTTCGTCTCGGTCGGCTGGCCGGTCATCAGGGCGTGGGCCTTGATGTCGAACGTGAAGTCGGGCGGCGTGCGCTCCACCCACAGCTCGGAGGTGCGCCGGACCGGCAGGGAGTAGTACGTGGCGTCGACCTCGACGACCGGGAAGCGCGACGCGTAGAACTGGAGCCGCTCCTCCGCAGAGTCCGCACCGGTCGGGTAGAAGACCCCGGCGGCGGTCATCGTGGGGTCCGTCCAGGACGCGGTGCCGATGCGGATCGTGCCGGCGCCGTCCGTCTGGAACGGGTTCGCGGCGGCATCCGGGGGCCCGTCGTAGGCGGCCGCCGCCAGGTCCGGTCCGGGGTCGTGGGCGTTCGTCTCCGTCATCGTCCTAGGGTACGGCGGGACCATGCCAGAACGTGGCAGGAACATGGTCCCGTCTTCGTCCTTGACTGATGCGCAGATATCTTCCCATACTCACCATCATGAGACGAAAGCCCGGCGCCATCATCCCGCTCGAGCGCGACATCCTCGAGGCCGCCGACTCGCTCCGGTCGATGGGCGTCGCCGAGCCCCACGGCTTCCTCCTCGCACGGACGATCGGCGATCAGACAGGATCGAAGCACCTCGCGGCCTACGGGACGTTGTACAAGGCGCTCGATCGGCTCGAGCGGGCCGGGTTGCTCACCAGCCGTTGGGAGGACCCAGACTTCGCCGCCGCGGAGTCACGCCCGCGCCGCCGGCTGTACCGGGTGACCGAGCCCGGGAACGCCGCCCTTGCCGAGATCCGGCGCGCGGCCGCCGAGTCCGAGGGGACGCGCGTCGCCGAACGCCCGGCCGTCCGGCCCGCGAAGGCCGAGGCGCGCTGAGGTCATGGCCGCCACGCGCCTCCAGGGGCGACGGGGCGATGGAGCCGCCCTGGTCCTCGGCTGGGTGGCGTGCTACACGATGGGGCTGCCCGCGGCGATCCGCGACCGGCGGCGCGAGGAGGTCGGGGCCGATCTCCGGGAGGAGGCGCTCGATGCGGTGCGGCGTGGCGCCTCGCAGGGGCTATTCGGGCAACGGCTGCGGCGTTGGCTGGCCGGGATCCCGGCCGATGTCGCGTGGCGGCTCGTCGACGCGCCCGACCTGGTGCGTCATCTCGGCCTGACCCCGGACTGGGTCCCGCTCACCCGCTGGTCCGCCGCCCTGCTCGCGATCGTCGCGATCGGGGCGTCCGGTGCCCTCACGCTGGTCGCTGCGCCGTACCTGACCGGCTCTGGCGCGTCCGCTTCGTGGACGGGATGGGGACCCATCGGATTCATGCTCGGCTGTCTGGGGGTCATGGCCTCGGTGATCGTCGCCGTCCCGTGGCCATGGCGTGCGATCGCGATCGTCATCCCGAGCGTCGTGGTCGGGTTGGCCGCGGCGCCCGCCCTCGGCGGTTGCTGGGCGCTCTCGGCCTTCGCGGTGCTCGTGCGGGCGGCGCAGGCGACCTCCTGGCCACAGCGTCGATGAGCGTCCTGGAACGTGTCGATCTCGCCATCCGCCGGAGCCCGGTGTGGCGATCGCTGTTCCGGAACCCGTACCCGCGCGACGAGCGATCGCGCGCGTACGCGGTCATGAACAACGTGTTCCTGCACATCCACCCGGTGCGCGTCCGCCAGCACGCGGTCAAGTTCGCCTACACGTTCTGCCTGGGCGGGCTGTCGTTCTTCCTG
>DASPHN010000257.1:0-10793 GCA_035629655.1 Saccharimonadales bacterium (SeqCode)
GGGGCCAACCTCAACGCGATCCTCGGGCGATTCAAGCCGGGCGAGGCCGGGTTCGACGTCATGCACTTCAACGTCCACAAGACGTTCAGCACGCCGCACGGCGGCGGCGGACCCGGGGCCGGACCGGTCGGGGTGGGGGAGCGCCTGCTGCCGTACCTGCCCACGCCGCGCGTTCTGCGCGCCGAGGACGGCACCTTCCGACTCGAGCGTCCCGGCGAGCGCCCGACGTCCATCGGCCGGCTGCGCAGCTTCGTTGGCAACACGGGCGTCCTCGTGCGCGCGTATGCCTATATCCGGGCGCACGGGGCGAGCGGATTGCGCGAGGTGAGCGACGACGCGGTCCTGGCCGCGAACTACCTGAAATCACGGCTGGCCGGGACCTACGACCTGCCCTACGACCGGGCCTGCAAGCACGAGTTCGTGGCGTCGGCGTCCAGCCTCAAGGCCAGGACCGGCGTCCGGACCCTGGACATCGCCAAGCGGCTCATCGACTTCGGCTTCCACCCACCGACGATCTACTTCCCGCTGATCGTCGACGAAGGGATGCTCATCGAGCCGACCGAGACCGAATCGGTCGAGACGCTCGACGCCTTCGCCGACGTCCTCATCGCCATCGCAGCCGAGGCGGAGTCGGACCCGGAGATGGTCAAGACCGCGCCCCATACGGCCCCGGTGAAACGCCTCGACGAGGCGACCGCCGCCCGGCAGCCGAACCTGCGCTGGCGGCCGATGGCCGGCGCGGAGACTCCCTGCCCGGACTGAATCCACGCTCGATCCGGCGCCAAGCGAACGATCGTTAGGCTACAGGTTGACAGTCCTTAGGGGGCTGTGGATAGTACCCGCAGCGCGCCGACCTGGATCGTGCTGCCGCTGGCGCTCGCCCACGGGACCTCATCGAGTTGGGAGGCTCGGTCCGGAACCAAGGCGAGATGGTCACGGTGTTCGAATGCAGATCAGGTTTCGGTAGAGCGGGAGACATCGGGTTATCACACCCGTTCGGAGGACAGTTGATGCAGAAACGACTCTTCGGCATCCTGACCACAGCAGCCATCATCGTGGCTGCGTGTGGCGGTGCCACCACCAGCACGGCGCCGTCGGCATCGACCGGCACGGCACCGTCAGACGGCGCATCCGCGCCGCCGGCGTCGGCGCCGGCGTCCGGTGACCAGACGCTCACCATGGCCATGGACGGCGACGTCTCCGGTGGCCTCTCGAATGCCGCGGACAACGTGCCGACCGCCGAGGCGGCACAGTTCCTGTACAACGGGCTGTACGAGTACGACGAGGCGCTGACCCCGGTCCCGTCGCTGGCCGAAGACCTCGCGACGATCTCCGAGGACGGCCTGACCTGGACCATCAAGCTTCGCGAGGGCATCAAGTTCCATGACGGGACCGACCTGACCGCGGACGACGTCGTCCAGACCTATCAGATCGCGCAGAGCACGAACTGCCGGTTCAACCCGTCCATCTGCCTCAGCACCTTCCTCGAGAAGGTCGAGGCGGTCGACGACCTGACCGTCGCGTTCACGCTCAAGCAGAAGCTTTCGACGTTCGCCACGATCTACCTCCCGGCGATCCTCATCGAGAGCAAGGACGCCATCGACAAGTCCTACGCGACGTACGTCCAGGGCACCAGCGCGGTGACCGCTGCGGACACCAAGGCGCTCCTGGACAAGGTCGCCGCGGAAGAGGCCACCCCCACCGGCCCGGCCGGCGAGGATGGCGTCGCCACCGTCAACTACGCGCAGTTCGTTGCTGAGGGCGAGGCCCTCCTGACGAAGGCTGCCGTCGAGCTCCCCGACAAGACCCTGTTCACCACGGACGGCGTCCTGGACGAGAGCCTCTACGCGCAGGCGCTGATCACGGCCACCAAGGCCGTCGATGCGACCTTCACCGCGTCGGCGATCGACGCCCTTGCAGCGGCGTATCCGTACCTCGACTTCCAGCGCAACCCGGTCGGCACGGGCCCGTACAAGTTCGTGTCGTTCAAGCCGGGCGAGGCCCTCGAGTACGACGCCAACGAGGAGTACTTCCTCGGCGCACCGGCGATCAAGAAGCTGTTCATCCCGATCATCAAGGACGACATCGCGGGTGGCCAGGCCCTGGCCGCCGGCCAGGTCGACTGGAAGTACTCGCTCGCCGGCCCGACCTACAACGAGATCAAGGACAATCCCGATCTCAAGTTCGTCGAGTACCCGGACTTCGGCTTCTTCGGCCTCTACTTCAACATGCGAGAGGGTCAGCTCTTCGCGGACAAGAACCTGCGACAGGCTGTCTCCTATTGCGTCGACAAGGAAGCCACGGCCGAGGCGGCCACGGGTGGTCAGGGCGTCGCCGTCTACAGCGACATCCCGCCTGCTTCGTGGGCGTACCCGACCGAGGGTCTCAACACCTACCCGATCGACCCGGCCAAGTCCAAGGAGCTCATCGAGGCCTCCGGCTGGACCCTGGGCTCGGACGGGATCTACGAGAAGGCCGGCCAGAAGCTGTCCACGGTCGTCGCCGTCCGCGCTGAGCGGCCGGACCGGTCCAAGTGGATGCAGCTGGTGGGTGATCAGGTCAAGGCGTGCGGCATCGACCTCCAGTACAAGGAGATCGACTTCGCGGCCATCCTGAACATGCTCGACGTGTTCCCCCACATCAATGCCGCCGCGCCGGAAGCCGGCAAGCCGTTCGACGCCTACTTCGGTGGGTTCTCGACCAGCCTGGACCCGGATCCGTTCAGCCTCTACCACTCGAGTCAGTGCTCGACGGCGGAGCAGCCGGCGACCTTCAACTACGAGTGCTATCAGAGCGCCGAAGCTGACGCTCTCATCGACGAGGGTCTGATCACGTTCGATCAGGCTGCGCGCGCTGAGATCTACAAGCAGTACGCGGTCATCCAGTCGAACGACCTGCCGGTCCTCTACGCCTGGTCTGACATCGCTCGCGAAGGCCTTCGTTCGACGGTCGACACGACCGCCGAGGGTGGCCTCCAGCTCGACACCCCCACCTGGTTCCGCCAGTACGAGAAGCTGACGAACGTCAAGTAACCCGGCAACGGGAACCGTTCGTCCGCGTCCGACGTCAAGGTTCGGACGGTCATCGGACCGTCCGAGCCAGCGACGACCACGCGTGAAAAGGATGATGGCGCCCCAGGGGCGCCATCATCCATACTCCCCCGGACGCGACCGTAGCGAGCGAGTGCCATGGCAAGTTATGTGATCCGTCGGATCATCCAGGCCATCCCCATCCTGTTCGGCATCTCGATCCTGATCTTCGGGATCGTGCAGCTGGCCCCAGGCAGCCCGGTCGACCGGTTCCGAGTGCCCAGGGTGCCGCCGGAGCAGATCGAGGCACTCATCCGGCTCTACGGCCTCGACAAGCCCGTCCTCGAGCAGTACACGAGCTGGATCACCGCCTTCGTCCAGGTCTGGCGCGTCGACGCGTGGGGCTACTCGTTCATCGACGGACGGCCGGTCATCCAGAACATCCTCGAACGCCTGCCCGCGACGCTGCTGTTGATGGGGACGGCGCTCGTCGTGACGATCATCTTCTCGATCCCGATCGGGATCATCTCGGCCGTCAAGCAGTACAGCTGGACGGACAAGATCATCACGACCTTCGCGACCATCGGCTACGCGATCCCGTCCTTCCTCCTGGGCATCTACATCTGGTATCTCGGCGGCGTCGTGCTTGCCGACATCACTCGCGACCTGTTCGGGACGCAATGGGGCTTCCCGCTGTTCGGGCGGCAGAGCCTGGGCTCCGATAACGACCCGGTGGACCTCGCCTTCCACCTCGTCCTGCCGGTCACGGCCCTGGCGATCCAGTCCATCTCGGGCTTCAGCCGCTACCTGCGTGCGTCGATGCTCGACGTGCTGCGCCAGGACTACGTGCGAACGGCCAAGGCCAAGGGCGCCCCGGGCTCGCGGGTCATCGGACGGCATGCCTTGCGGAACGCGCTGATCCCCCTCATCACGCTGATCGGCCTGTCGGTCCCGGGCCTCATCGCGGGTGCGGTCATCACCGAGTTCATCTTCAGCTACCCCGGCATCGGCCAGTTGACGATCACCGCGATCGGCCAGAACGACTACCCGACCATCTATGCCACTGGCATGTTGATCGGCGTCATGGTCATCCTCGGCAACCTGCTGGCGGATATCCTGTACGGCGTGGTCGACCCACGCATCAAGTACTGAGAGGCGATGAGATGAGCGTCGATGCCCGTGCCGGCGCCGGCACGCTTCCGCTCCCGAACGAGTTCGACGAGGTCGACCTCGTCCCGGTCAGGACCTACTGGCAGCTCGTCCGCCAACGGTTCCTGCGCCACCGCCTCGCCGTCATCGCGGTCGTCATCCTGGCCATGCTCATCGCCGTCTCGATCGTCGTGCCGATGGCCACCGGGAACGCATATCGGACGTCCAGCCTGACCCTCATCGATGAAGGGCCCAGTCTGACGGCGCCCCTCGGCTACGACGAGATCGGTCGGAACATCTTCCTTCGACTCGCCAAGGCGACCCAGACCTCGCTGATCATCGGCTTCGCGTCGGTGATCATCATCGCCGGCATCGGCGCCCTGGTCGGCTCGCTGGCCGGCTACTTCGGAGGCTGGGTCGACAACCTCCTGATGCGGCTCGTGGACGTGGTCCTGTCGCTGCCGTTCCTGTTCCTCGTCCTGCTGATCGTCTCCTTCTTCGGCATCCGCGACATCCGGGTCATCGTCATCGCCATCGGCATCGCCGGCTGGACGACCGCGGCGAGACTCGTCCGGGCCGAGTTCCTGCAGCTGCGCGAGACGGACTTCGTCGCCGCCGGCCGCGCCCTCGGCGCGTCGCCTCGCCGGATCATCGTCCGCCACATGCTGCCCGGCGCCATGGCGCCGCTGGTGGTGGCGGCCTCGCTGGGTGTCGCGGACGCGATCATCGGTGAGTCGGCGCTGTCCTTCCTCGGCTTCGGCATCGCACCGCCCGAGGTGAGCCTGGGTCAGATGCTCCAGGACTTCCGCGAGTACTTCTTCACCCACTCGGAGCGGATCCTCTATCCCGCCGTGGTCCTCGTGGTCATCGTCCTGTGCGCGAGCTTCCTCGGCGACGGCCTTCGTGACGCCCTCGATCCGCGTCAGCGAGTCGAGAGTTGACCTCGATCTCCAAGGCAGACGTCCGGTCCGGACAGCGGAACGCGGAGAACCTGCTCGAGATCCACGGCCTTCGCACGCACTTCTTCACGCAGGACGGGACGGTCAGGGCCGTCGACGGCGTCAGCTACGAGATCAAGTACGGCCAGACGCTGGGCGTCGTCGGCGAGTCGGGCTGTGGCAAGAGCATCACGGCCCTCTCGACGATGCGCCTCATCGAGCGCCCCGGCCGCACGATCGCCGGCGAGATCAAGCTCGACGGTCGTGACCTGCTCCGTCTCAGCGACGAGGAGATGTCGGAGATCCGTGGCAACTCGGTCTCGATGATCTTCCAGGAGCCGATGACCTCGCTGAACCCGGTCTTCACCTGCGGGGACCAGATCGCCGAGGCCGTCTCGCTCCACAACAAGGTCTCCAAGTCGGAGGCTTGGGACCGCGCGATCGCGATGCTCGAGCAGGTCGGCATCGCGGATGCCAAGCGTCGGGCGTCGTCCTATCCGCATCAGCTGTCCGGCGGCATGCGCCAGCGTGTGATGATCGCGATGGCGCTCTCGACCAACCCGGAGCTGCTCATCGCGGACGAGCCCACGACCGCGCTCGACGTGACGATCCAGGCCCAGATCCTGGAGCTCATGAAGACGCTGCGCGAGCAGAACAAGATGGCGATCATGCTCATCACCCACGACCTCGGCGTCGTGGCGGAGATGGCCGACGAGGTCGTCGTGATGTACGCCGGCAAGGTCGTCGAGCGGGCCGACGTCGACACGATCTTCGAGGAGCCCCACCACCCGTACACCAAGGGGCTGCTCGCGTCGATCCCGCGACTCGGCGAGAAGCGCGAACGCCTCGAGGTCATCCAGGGCGTGGTGCCGAACCCGCTGAACCTGCCCAGCGGCTGCCTGTTCAAGCGCCGCTGCCCGTACGCGATGCCCATCTGCGATACGCCGCCCCCGCTGCGCGACGTGTCCGTCGCCGGCACACCCATCGGCGCGGTGCGTCACGTGTCGCGCTGCTGGCTGACGCCGGGGGGTGGCCCGCCGGAGCCCGGGACCGATCCCGGACCCGAGGCGGCCGCCGAGGCAGCCGCCGCATTGACCGTCGAATGAGCGAGGCACCCATGCCCCCGAGCGAGGCACCCATGCCCCCGGTGGACACCACGAGCCGGGCCGCCACCGCCGATCGCGCCGCATCAGGCGCGAGCGGCGATGTCCTGGTCAGCGTCCGCGACCTGGTCAAGCACTTCGAGATCCGTGGCGGCCTGTTGGGGGTCAGCAAGGTCGGGGCGGTCCGCGCCGTCGATGGCGTCAGCTTCGACGTCCGCCGCGGCGAGACGCTCGGCCTGGTCGGCGAGTCCGGCTGCGGCAAGACGACGCTCGGCAAGGTGATCCTGCGGCTGCTGCCGCCGACCTCCGGCTCCGTCTACTTCAAGGGTGAGCCGATCTTCGACGTGCCGCCCGCCGGCGACAAGGGCAAGAAGGCCGTGATGGCCTCGAACTCGAAGATGAAGAAGGTCCGACGGGACCTGCAGGTCGTCTTCCAGGATCCGTACGCGAGCCTCAATCCACGCATGTCGGTCGGCGAGATCGTCGGTGAGGGCCCGCTCGTCCACGGCCTGACCGACAAGAAGAAGCGGGAAGCGCTCGTCCGCGAGTTGCTCGGCAAGGTCGGCCTGAACCAGAGCCACATCCATCGCTATCCCCACGAGTTCTCGGGTGGCCAGCGGCAGCGCATCGGCATCGCGCGGGCCCTCGCGGTCAACCCGGACTTCGTCGTCTGCGACGAGCCCGTGTCCGCTCTCGACGTGTCGATCCAGAGCCAGGTCCTCAACCTGCTCGACGACCTCCAGAAGGAATTCGGGCTGACGTATCTGTTCATCGCCCACAACCTCGCCGTCGTCGAGCACATCAGCGACCGTGTCGGCGTGATGTACCTGGGCAAGATGGTCGAGATGGCCGATGTCGACGAGCTCTACCAGAACCCCCGCCATCCGTACACCGTGGCGCTCCTGTCCGCGATCCCCAACCCGAGCCCGCGGCTGAAGAAGAAGCGGCTCGTGCTCAAGGGCGACATCCCGTCACCGGCGAATCCGCCATCCGGCTGCCGGTTCCATACCCGCTGCTGGCTCCGCGAACGGCTCGGCAACCCCGAGCGTTGCGAGACCGAGGATCCCGCCTTCCGTGCGCTGAAGCCGGGCCACGACGTGGCCTGCCACTTCGCCGAGGAGATGAACACCGTCGGCGGCGAGATCAAGGCCGCGATCGGCCTCGACGTCAACGAGCCAGGCGCGGACGCCGTCCCGCCGGCCAGCGCGCCCGCGGTCCACGATCCGTCAGAGATCGCCCCCGCCTGACGCGGCTCGTGCGCTCGAGCGCCGGGATCAGCTGCCGATCCGGTCGATCTTCACGGTCCAGGTCGTGCACCGTGCGTCGCTCTGCGAAAGCGTGTAGGTGTCCGACGGGACGTCGCTCATGATGCTCTGGAACTTGGGCAGTGCCGACTTCTTGGCATAGGAGAAGCCCTGCGCCTGGCCGGTGAACGCGAAGTCCACGCCCGCGCACTCCGGGGCATCCCACCCGAAGCGGTAGCGACCTTCCTGGAGCTGGACGGGCGTCGTGACGTCGGCCTCGGTGATCGTGATCTGGGCCTGCGGTGGACGGGCGCTGACCTCCGCCGCCGGGCCGCCCTCATCACCCCCGCAAGCGGCCATCAGGACGGTGAGGGTGACGAGACCGGCGACGAGGCCGATCCTCCGGTTCGTGACGGGCATGGAGATCCCTTTCATCGCAGTACGAGGAACTCGGTCATGTGGCTGGCTGCCGGAAGTGGCAGGCACACAGGTGCTCGCCACCGAGGTCGATGAGGGCCGGGATCTGCCCGGCGCAGATGTCCGGGTTGCCCAGCTCCGCGCGCAGCGGACAGCGTGGGTGGAACCGGCAGCCTGAGGGTGGGTTGACGGGACTGGGGACGTCGCCGGTCAGGATGACCCGCTGGCGCCGGATCTCGGGGTCGGGGATGGGGATCGCCGACATGAGGGCCTGGGTGTACGGGTGCTCCTGCTTCTGGAACAGGTCGCGTCGGTCGGCAAGCTCGGCGATGCGCCCCAGGTACATCACCGCGACCCGGTCGCTGATGTGCTCGACGACGCCCATGTTGTGGGCGACGAAGACGTACGTCAGGCCGAGCTCGCGCTGCAGGTTCTTGAGCAGGTTGAGCACCTGGGCCTGGATGGAGACGTCCAGCGCAGAGACGGGTTCGTCGCAGACGACGAGATCGGGCTCGAGCACGAGGGCCCGGGCGATGCCGATGCGCTGGCGCTGTCCGCCCGAGAATTCGTGGGGATAACGACGGGCGTGATACGGCTGGAGGCCGACCATGTCCATCATCCGCTTGACCTTCGCATCCCGTTCGGCCGGGGTCCCGATGCCGTGGATCCGCAGCCCGTCGCCGATGCTGTCGGCGATCGGCGTGCGTGGATCCAGGCTCGCGTACGGGTCCTGGAAGATGATCTGCATGCGACGCCGGTACGGCTTGAGGTCAGCTCCGGCGACCTTGGTGATGTCGACACCGTCGAACCGGATCGTGCCGGAGGTCGGGTCGATCAGCCGCAGGAGCAGGCGCCCGACCGTCGTCTTCCCGCAGCCTGATTCACCGACGAGACCGAGTGTCTCGCCCCGGCGGATCTCGAAGCTCACGCCATCGACGGCCTGGACGAGGCCCACGGTCCGCTGCAGGATGCCGCCCCGGATGGGGAAGTGCTTGACGAGGTCCCGGACCTCGACCAGCGGCCCGCCGGCGTCGGCTGGGGCAGGCCCGGGCGCATCGGAGACCGCGGGACCGATCCCGCCGGTGTCCTCTACGGTCGTCGTCGCGGTCATGGCCGCACGCCGGGCAGGTCCGGCCGGCCGCTGGCCGCGGCGCCCGGTGGGAGCACGGTGGCTACGCCGGCGGGTCCGGCCTCGGGACGCGGCAACAGGCCGCCGGCGGCATCGTGGTAGAGCCAGCAGCGGACGTCATGCCCGGGCTCCACGGGGAGCAGGGCCGGGTGCACCTCGGTCGCGATCGCGACGTCCTCCTCGACGCGGGTCAAGCAGCGTGGCGCGAAGCGGCAGCCCTTGGGCAGGTCGACGAGGTTCGGGACCTGGCCGGGGATGACGGCCAGCTCCTCCTGCACGGAACCGACCACGGGGATCGAGCCGATGAGGCCTCTCGTATAGGGGTGCTTCGGCCGTCGGAAGAGCGTCGTGACGTCGGCCTCCTCGACGATCTCGCCGGCGTACATCACGGCCACCCGATCGCACATCTCGGCGACGACCCCGAGGTCGTGGGTGATGAGGATGATGGCGGTCCCGGTCTCGTCGCGGAGGTTGCGCACGAGGTCGAGGATCTGGGCCTGGATGGTCACGTCGAGCGCGGTCGTGGGCTCGTCGGCGATGAGCAGCTCGGGCTCGCAGGCGAGGGCCATCGCGATCATCACGCGTTGGGCCATGCCACCCGACATCTCGTGGGGGAAGTTCTTCAGCCGCCGCTCCGGGTCGGGGATGCCGACCATCTTGAGCAGCTCGGCGGCGCGGCTGCGCGCGACCTTGCCCTTCATCCCACGATGGATGCGCAGGACCTCCTCGATCTGCCGGCCGACATCCCAGACCGGGTTCAGCGACGAGGTCGGCTGCTGGAAGATCATGCTGATCCGGTCGCCCCGGATGCGCCGCATCTCGTCGTCCTTGAGCTTGAGCAGGTCCATCCCGTCGAAGAGCACCTCGCCGGCCTCGATCCGGCCGGGGCGCGAGATCAGGCGCATGACGGAGAGGCTGGTCACGCTCTTGCCGCAGCCCGACTCGCCGACGAGCCCCATGATCTCGCCGCGGTCGACGTGGAAGTCGATGCCGTCGACGGCCCGGACCGCCCCATCGCGGGTGAAGAACGACGTCCGCAAGCCCTTGACCTCGAGCAGCGGCCGCTCGCCGCGCTCGCGTTTCGGGCGTCGCTTGGAGGCCGGAACGAGCTCCTCGATGACGATCCTCTCGCCCGAGGCGTCGATGAGGGTGGCCGTCGCATTGGCCGTGGTCAGGTCCGGGGTCGCGTCACCGGGCGGGGTGTCGCGTCGGTCGTCGGTCATCGGTTGAGCCGTGGATCGAGCGCGTCGCGCAGGCCGTCGCCCAGGAGGTTGAAGCCGAGGACGCACAGCGTGATCGCCAGGCCCGGGAAGAAGATGAGGTGCGGCGCGGAGAAGAAGAGGCTCCGGTCGAGCGCGATCATCGCCCCCCACTCTGCGGTCGGGGGTTCGACGCCGAGGCCGACGAACGACAGTGCCGCGACCTCCAGGATCGCGCCACCGATGCCCAGCGTGCCCTGCACGATCAGCGGGGTCAGCGCGTTGGGCATCACCCGTCGGGTGAGGATCCCATAGGAGGACTCGCCGAGCGCGCGCGAGGCCGTCACGAACTCGGTCTCCCGCACCGACAGCACGGACGCGCGTGCCACGCGGGCATAGATCGGGATCGCCACGATGCCGATCGCGAGCTGGGCATTGATGAGGCCCGGGCCGAGGACCGTCACGATGGCGATCGCCAGGATGAGGCTCGGGAAGGAGAGGACGACGTCCATCATGCGCATCAGGATGTTGTCGGACGCGCCGCCGAAGAAGCCGGCGATGGCGCCGATGAACGAGCCGATGAGG
>DASPHN010000258.1:0-32024 GCA_035629655.1 Saccharimonadales bacterium (SeqCode)
CCCGCGGTGCCCGATGGCCTTCGACCGCTGTCTCGTCGAGGAGCCGCCGCTGTTCGACGTCGGCGGCGGGCAGTCCGCTGCCTGCTGGCTGGCCGAGCCGTCGGTCGTGGAGGGCGGGCGCGCGTTGCCGGTCGTGGAGGGGATGGCACACGAGGTCCCGGCGACGGTCGCGGCCCCGGGCGCCGCGGCGGACGCCACGTGACGAACGACTGGATGGACGCCGCCGCCGAGCCGCTCGATGCGCCCACCATCGCAGAGCTGCTGGGGGCGGCCGTCGCCACCGTGACGGCCGAGATGACCGCGCTCGGGCCGGCCGGCGGCTGGCGGCCGGCGCCGGGCGAATGGAGCGCGAACGAGTGCGTCGGTCACCTCATCGAGGCCGAGCGGCGCGGGTTCGCCGGTCGGATCCGGACGATCCTGGCCGCGGACCGGCCCGAGATCCCGCCCGACCTCGAGCATTGGGATCCACCCGCCGTGGCGGCCGCACGCGAGGACCACCTGCGTGACGGGATCGCGCTCGCAGCGGAGTTCGCCACGCTTCGCGCGGATGGCATCGCCCTCGTCCGGTCGCTGACACCGGACGATCTCGACCGCTTCGGCCGGCATCCGGACGTCGGGGAGCTGCGTGTCCGCGAGCTGCTGGGAGAGTGGGTCTTCCACGACCGCGATCACGTCCGCCAGTTGCTCGAGGTCACGCAGTCGCGCGTCTGGGCCCAGATGGGCAACGCGCAGCGGTTCAGCCTCGAGGAGGGCTGACGCCGGTCCAGCCGACGCCAGCCCGCCCGTGGGTCAGACCGTGGCGGGGACCTCCACCGGGGCCGGGTCCTCGGCGGCCGCCACGCGGAAGATGATCGCGCCGATGACCCCGCCGATGGTCGGTGCGACGAGATAGATCCAGAGTGAGCTGACGTCGCCACCGACCAGCGCCGAGCCGATCGACCGCGCCGGGTTGACCGACGCGCCGCTCAGCGTCGCCGATGCGAAGTGGATCGCGACGAGTGTCAGGGGGATGGCCAGGGCGGCCAGGCTGGTCGCGTGCCGCGTCGCGGCGAGGATGACCGCGACGAATCCGGCGGTGAGGGCGGTCTCGATGATCAGTGCCCCGACATCGGTGACGCCCGGGCCCGGCTTCGTGATCCCAGAGGCGACCGCCTCCTGGTTGAGGGCGACGAGCACCAGCGCGGCCGCGCCGATCGCGCCGATGATCTGCGAGATGATGTAGCCGACGGCGTCCATCGGGCTCGTCCGGCCGTCGACGACCGCGGCCACCGTGACGGCCGGGTTGAAGTGTCCGCCCGAGACATGCCCGAACGCGAAGATCGCCGCGAGCAGGCCGAAGCCGAACGAGAACGGGACGACGAGCAGACCGGGCGTGGGGACGGCGTCAGCCGCGACCGCCGCCACCGACAGGTAGCCGATCGTCATGAACAGGAACGTGCCGAGCAGCTCGGCCAGGTACTTGCGGGTGTTCATCCTTCCTCCATGAGGGCCCCTGGGGGCCGTGGCGCCTCGGGAGCGGTGGGCGACCACACGATACCGGCTGCGTCGAGGCTCGCGCGGGCCGCCCGGACGAGCAGGGCATCGCGCCAGGTCCGGCACAGGACCTCGATGAGCTCGAGCCGGTCGACCGCGATCGCGGCATCCGGGCCGACCGCCACGGCCCCGTGACGCTCGAGGAGGACGGCGGTCGCGAGCGGCTCGGGTCCGGCCGTCAGGGCGTCGGCGACACGCGCGGCCAACTCGGCGCTGCCCATCTCACCGAACGAGAGGGCGGGCAGTCGCGGCAGGAGCACGCCCGTCTCGGGCAGGACCGCGGGATCGGGGACCTCACCGGCCAGGGTGAGGGTCATCGACGCCGGGAGGTGGGCATGGACGACCGCGCCGAGCTCCGGTCGGGCGGCATGCACCGCGAGGTGGATCGCGAGGTCGGAGCTCGGGCGGAGCCCGGAGACTGAGCGGGGTGGCGCCACGTCGGGGACGCCCTCGTGATCGAGGCGCACGACGATCAGGTCGTCGGCGGTCAGCTCGTCCTTGCGACGCCCCGTCGGCGAGATGAGGATCCGGCTCCCATCGAGGCGGACGGACAGGTTGCCTTCTCCCGCAGAGATGAGTCCGCGCGCCCCCAGCCGCCGGCCCGCGGCGACGATCGCGGCGGCCGCCGTCGTTCGATCCACGGACGGATGCTACGGCAGCATCCGGGTCGCCGCGACGCCGCGGCGCGCTCCCGTACCATCCCCGGGTGCTCCCGCCCGACGACCCCATCGACGCCACCCGGACCGAGGTCGCGCCCTCGCGAGCACGCCAGCCGCGCGAGGACCCGCCGCTCAGTCAGAACCGCGACTTCCGGACGCTGCTGGTCTCGCAGGGCATCTCCGCGCTGGGCGACGCGGTCAGCTTCACGGCCCTGCCCCTGCTCGTCCTCGCCCTGACGGGATCGGGCCTGGCGATGGGCATCGTCGGTGCCCTTCAGACGCTGCCGGATCTCGTGTTCGGGATGTTCGCGGGCGCGATCGCCGACCGGAGCGATCGAAAGCGCCTCATGTTCCTGGCCGATCTCGGTCGGGCCGTGCTCACGGCGCTCATCCCGATCTCGGTCTTCCTGGACGGCCCGACGATGGCGGTCATCCTCATCGTCGCCGCGCCGATCAGCGTGCTCCGGACCTTCTTCCTCGCGGGCTACACGGCCTCCGTCCCGGCCCTGGTCGGACGCTCGCAGATCGCCCGCGCGAACTCGATCTTCGAGGCGATCTATTCCGTCGGGTTCATCCTCGGGCCGGCGATCGCGGGCCTGCTGTCCTCGACCATCGGACCCGGTCCCACGCTGGCCATCGACGCGATCTCGTTCGGGCTGTCGGCCGTCGCCCTGCTCTTCGTCAAGCGCGACCTCCGGGCCCCCGTCGATCGGGCGAAAGCCAGCCTGATCGAGGACATCCGCGAAGGCATCGCCTACATCGTCGGTCATCCACTCCTGCGCTCCGGGATCCTGTTCTGGGGGATCGTCTCGGTCGTGACCGCGCCGCTCGTGTCGGCCCTGGCGGTCCACGTGACGCGAGACCTGGAACTCGACGACGCCATCCTCGGGCTGATCCTCACGGCGTATGGCGTGGGCACGGTCGTCGGCTCGCTGCTCAGCGCGCGAGCCTCCTCGCGTCGACCGATCGGCCCCATCCTCCTGGGCGGCACGTTCAGCACCGGCCTGCTCCTGGTGATCATCGCGGTCACGCCGATCGTCCCGGTGATGTTCGTCGTCGCGGCCGCGTCCGGCGTCGCCCAGTCGATGGTGCTGGTGACCTACATCACGATGCGCACGGCCTACTCGCCCGATGCGCTCCTCGGCCGGATCGGAAGCACGGCCCGCACGATCTCGCTCGGGCTGCAGCCGGTCGGCCTGCTCGTCGGCGGGGCGCTGATCGACCTGACCGATGGCTCGACGACGATCATCGTCATGGGCATCGCGCTTGCCTTGATCAGTCTCGCCTTCGCGCCGGTCTCCGTCCTCCGGCGCGCGACCGCGCAACCGGCGCGGAGTTGACGGAGCGTCAGGCGGCCAGGTCGAGCGTCGCGGCGATGGGATCCGGGGCGACCTCCACGGTCACTCCGCAGTCCGTGCACGAGACGGCCGTGAGGCCCTCATCCGTGCTGAGCTGGCCCGTGCACCACGGGCAGTCGATGGTCGTCATGGCGGTCGCTCCAGCGTTGGCTCCGATGACCGGAGTCTCCGTGGCGAGCGTGTCACCTAGCGTGTCACGACCTCGCGGCGTCGCCTCCGAGTCCATCGCCGGCATAGCGGAAACAGCCTGGCAGGTGGTCGTCGACGAGGCCGACGCTCTGCATGAACGCATAGACCACCGTCGAGCCCACGAACCTGAAGCCGCGCCGCTTGAGGTCCGCCGACAGGGCATCGGACGCCGGGGTCGTGGACGGGATGTCACCGGATCCGGTCCCGGGCCGCATCCGTGACGGCGGCGCCGGGACCATCGACGCCAGGTACGCGTCGAAGGAACCGAACGCCGCGGCCGTCTCGACGAACCGCGCCGCGTTGCCGATCGTGGCGTCGATCTTCGCGCGGTTGCGAACGATCCCGGCATCGGCCATCAGTCGCGCCCGATCCGCCTCGTCGAAGGCCGCGACGGTCGCCGGGTCGAAGCCACGGAACGCCGTCCGGAAGTTCTCACGCTTGTTGAGGATGGTCGACCACGACAGGCCGGCCTGGAACGTCTCGAGGACGAGCCGCTCGAACAGCTCCGTGTCGTCGTGGCAGGGGCGGCCCCACTCCTCGTCGTGGTAGGCCACCATCCGGGCATCCGGCCGAAGGGCGGTCGCCCCGGACCACCAGCAGCGCGGGCGGTCGGAGGCCTCGGCCGCGGCGTCCATCAGCGCGATGGTCGCACAGCCCCGGTCACGGGACGAACTTGGTGTTCACCAGCGTGCTGCGCATGCTGGGGTCGGCCGACGGGCGACCCTCGTTGAAGACCGAACGGAAGACCCCGCCCGAGACCGTCTTCGAGCCCTTCGAGCCGATCAGGGTGACGCTGATCAGGCGCCCGGACACGCCGCGATGCGACAGGTCGATGGCGCTGATCGTGCCCACGTTCGTGCGCGTATCCGCGGCGAACCACGCCGACAGCTGGGTCTTCGAGTAGGTCTTGGTCTTCCAGGTGGCATACGGTGCGTCCTCGTCCCAGGCCGACCCGTCCGAGCGTCGATCCATCGAGCCGCGCAGATAGCTGACCGGCCCTGCGAGCTTCTTGCCGGTCGAGGAGACGTAGACGTTCTCGTTGTGCTCGGTGGCGCCGCCGCCGGTCGAGTGGAAGAGCGTGTTCGCGACCGCCGTGCCGCTCTTGAGCACGACGCCCGCGGTCGACGAGATGACGGCATCGGTCGTCGCCTTCTCTCCCTCGGAGCCCAGGTAGACCTGCGACGACGTGTCGTCCCTGACGTCGTAGTCGGAGACGCCCGGGCGCAGGTGGCGGGCGGCGTACGAGCGGGCCGCGATCGCCTGCGCCTTGAGCGCCTGGGTCGGCCACGACGAGGGCATCTCGGCGGGCACGACGCCGCGGAGGTAGGTCTCGAGGGAGACCTCGTTCACGACCCGGGCCACCGTCGATAGCCGGACCCGGATCGTGCCTCGGTACTCGTCCTTCGTCGAGGTCCGGGACCACACCTGGATGCGTCCCGCGCCTGATACCGGCGTCATCCGGAAGCCCGCGGTGATCCGCGTGTGCAGGGTCGTCCCGGCGGCGCTCTTGACGGTCACCCGCCAGGTCGTCGTCTTCGTGCCGTCCGAGGCGGTCGTGACCGTCGGCGTCACGGTGATCCTGGCGTCCGGTGGGAACACGATCTCCGTGCCGGTCATCGTCCAGTCGCGCAGCCGTGCGTACAGCTCGAGGGGCGTGGTCGAGGTCGCCTTGAAGTCGGTCAGGACCTGGACCCGGATGGGCGTGGCGAGATCGATCTTGCCGAGCGTGGCGCCCTGGTAGTACTTGGCCAGGATCTGGGTCGAGGTCTGGCCGGCCAGTGCGCGGCCCCGAGCGCCGTGCTGGTTCATCCCCACGCCGTGCCCATAGCCGCGTCCGTAGAACGTCACCGTGTCGCCGATCGGCGTCGGGACCGGATCGGCGGCCCGGACCGGCGGCGGTGCGGCAGCGACCCCGCCCACGACGAGGGCCAGCGCCAGGACGGCAGCGAGATGTCGGATGGGCAGACGGCGGGCGAGCATGGGCATCGGACCTCGGGGTGGGGTTGGCAGCATGTCCGCGGGAAGGCCACGACGGCCATGGCCCGACGGGGCCACGCGGCTCGCGGCGATGGGGCTACCGGACGGCTACGCTGTGGGGATGGAGCTCCGCTGTTTCCTGGGGCACGGCGCCAGCGGCACCGCGGCCAGCATGACACCCTTCGTCCAGGGGTTGGCGGCCCGCGGGTACGCCGCGACCGCCATCGACCTGCCGAAGCGCAAGGCCGAGGACGCCATCCCGGCCTTCCATGACGCCGTGCCCTCGGCCACGGACGTCGTCGTCGGCGGCCACTCGTTCGGGGGTCGGGTGGCCAGCCTGGCCGCTGCGGAGCCTGGCGCCCCATATGCCGGCCTCGTCTGCTTCTCGTACCCGCTCCACCCGCCGGGCCGGCCGGAACGGACCGAGGCACGGATCGCCCACTGGCCGGGGATCACCTGCCCCGTACTGCTCCTCTCGGGCGAATCCGACCCGTTCGCGCGGATCGAGCTGTTGCGGACGGCCGTCGGTCTCCTGCCCGATGTCGAGCTCGTGACCTATCCGAGGCTCGGTCATGGGCTCACGCCGGTGCTCGACGACGCGCTCGACAAGGTCGCGGCGTTCCTGGCTCGCATCGCCGCCTGACGGACCGCCCCGGACCGCACCGCACCCCATCGGAACGTCCCCGGACCCCTTGTGCCGGCAGGGACCAGCCCCTATCCTGTGCCTCCCCCACACGCCCCGCGACCCCGTCGCGCGGTCACCCACGCATCGCTGTCGCCGCCGGAACGCCCACGCCGCGGAAACACCGAACGCTTGCTCGCTCCGGTCGACCAGCCGACGTTCGACACGACCCCACGTGTCGTTCCGGTAGGAAGGAGCTGCATTGCGAGTCGCCACCGGCCGCGGGAGCGCGGTCATCGTCGCCATCATGGCGGCGTCCCTGTTGGTTGCCCTGATCGGACCAGCCACAGCGCTGGCCAAGGATCCGCCCGGGCTGCAGCGCTTCAAGAACGCCATCGGGAAGGTCGAGTCCGGGGGGCGCTACACCGCCCGGAATCCGTCGTCCGGCGCCTACGGCAAGTACCAGATCATGCCCTCGAACTGGCCGTCATGGGCCAAGCGCTACCTCGGGAACTCGCGGGCCAAGCAGACGCCCGCCAACCAGGAGCGGGTCGCCTCGGGCAAGTTCAAGGACCTGTACGGCCGTCTCGGGAGCTGGCGTCGCGTCGCCTACTGGTGGCTGACCGGCTCGTCGCGCAAGACCGGCTGGTCCACGTACGCGACGCGCTACGTCAACAAGGTCATGGGCAACTACGAGGCGGGGTCCGGCGGCAAGAAGGCGAGCCCCAGCCGGCGCATCGGGGAGACGAGCAAGTCCATCGCCTACAAGGGCTCGTGGCGTCTCGCCCGGCACAGCGCGTACGCCGGCGACAAGGTCCGCTACGCGACGAAGGCCGGCGCGACCGCCACGGTGACGTTCACGGGTACGAAGGTGACGTGGTACGCACCGGCCGGCCCGACCCGCGGCAAGGCCCAGGTCTGGATCGACGGGACGTACGTCAAGACGGTCGACCTGCACCGACGCTCGTTCACGGCCCGGGTGGCCGCGTTCAAGACGTCGTGGAAGACCGCCGGCGCCCACCGGCTGACGATCAAGGTCCTCGGCACGAAGGGCCACCCGATGGTCGCGATCGACGAGTTCGTCGTCGCCAAGTAACTGCGCGTGGACTGGCGGCTCGCGTCAGCGGGCCGCCAGGACCTCGATCTCGACGCGGAAGTCCTCGGCCAGGGCGGTCACCCCGACCGTCGCGCGCGTCGGCGGCTCGGTCGGGAAGTACTCGCGATAGACGCCGTTCATCGCCCCGAACTCGCTGAAGTCGCGCAGGTAGACGGTGCACTTCACGACGTCACCGAAGTCCAGGCCGGCGGCGTGCAGGAGGCGCCCGACGTTGTCGAGCATGGCGCGCGTCTCGGCCTCGATGCCGCCCGGCACCGCACCGGGAGCCCCGGGCACGTCCCCGACCTGTCCGGCCAGGAAGACGAAGCCGTTGGCCTCCACGACCTCGGAGAACGGATAGCGGCTGGGCGGGATACCGGGCAGGGCCGGCACGGTCTTGGGCACGGGGCACCTCGCTGGCGGTGGCTGGCCCACGAGTGTGCGCCATCCGGTCGTCGGTCGGCCGCCCGCACGGTAGCCTTGCGCCGATGGCCGCGATCGAGACCCATGGGCTGACGAAGGACTATGGCGCGCGCCGGGGACGACCGGTGGCGGCGGCCGGCCGCTGGGGCGCGCCGGCCCTGGCCGACCTCGATATCTCGGTCGAGGCCGGCGAGATCTTCGGCTTCCTGGGTCCGAACGGTGCCGGCAAGTCCACGACGATCCGCCTCCTCCTCGGCTTCCTGCATCCGACCGCGGGCTCGGCCACGGTCCTCGGCCGCGACATCGAGCACGACTCGGTCGAGATCCGGCGACGGGTCGGCTATCTCCCGGGCGGGATCGCCTTCTGGGACGACCTGGCCGGGGACCGCCTGCTGGACGAGCTCGCCGACCTCTCGGGGCGCCCACCCGTCCGGCGCGCCGAGCTGCAGGACCGGCTCGAGCTCGACGCGGCGACCCTCCGTCGGCGCGTCCGCACGTACTCGCGCGGGATGCGCCAGAAGCTGGGCATCATCCAGGCCCTCCAGCACGACCCGGAGCTGGCCATCCTTGACGAGCCGTCGGAGGGACTGGACCCGCTCATGCAGCGCGCGTTCTACGCCATCCTCGACGATCTCAAGGCTGCCGGCCGCACGATCTTCTTCTCCTCGCACGTCCTGTCCGAGGTCGAGCGCGTGTGCGACCGGGTCGCGATCGTCCGCCACGGTCGGCTGGTCGCGCTCGAGGACGTCGCCGGGCTCCTCGCTCGGCGCAAGCGCGTCGTCGAGCTGCGGACGGACGGCGAGCCGCCCGACCTCGCCGGCGTCCCGGGGGTCAGCGACATCGTGGTCGGGGCCGACGGACGCCTCACCTGCCGCTTGGTCGGTGAGGTGGGCCCGTTCCTGGCCGCCATCACGAACGCACGAGTCCGCGACCTGACCATCGAGCCGGCGAGCCTCGAGGATGCCTTCCTCGAGTTCTACGAGGACGGGCCGGCCGCGTGAACGGACCCCTCTTCCGGCACGCCTGGCGCGCCAATCGTGGACGGCTGCTCGTCGTCGCCATCGCCCTGGCCCTGTGGGGCAGCCTGCTGCCGATCATCTACGACGCGTTCGGCGCCCAGTTCCAGCAGATCATGGACAGCGGCATCATCCCCGAGCAGCTCACGACGTTCGGGGGCGGTGACATCTTCAGCCTGACGGGCTCGGTGGCGCTCGGCTTCATCCACCCGATCGCCGTCGGCTTGAACCTCGTCTTCGCGATCGGGTTCGCCGCGACGTGCATCGCCGGCGAACGCCAACGCGGGACCCTCGAGGTCCTGCTCGCCCGACCGCTGTCGCGCCGGGTCGTCTACCTGACCCTGGCGGCGGCGGCGGCCCTCTTCCTGGCCGTGACCGTCGGGGCGCTGACCATCGGCGCGGCCATCGGCGCGGGGCTCACCGGGCGGCTCGCCGAGCTCGGTGGTGGCAACCTGCCGATCCTGTGGCTCAACGGCACGCTCCTGTTCTGGGCGTTCGGGGCGGTGTCCCTGGCGCTGTCTGTCTCCTTCGACCGCCTGACGCCGGCCGTCGGCCTGTCCCTCGCCTTCGTGCTCGTGTCCTACTTCCTGGACGTCCTGGGCCAGCTGTGGCCCGACGCGGCCGGGCTGCAGCCGCTCTCCCTGTTCCACTACCTCGATGCCCGTGCCGCCCTGGCCGGCCTGCCCGAATGGCGTGACTTCGCGGTCCTGGCCGGGGTCGTCGCCGTTGCCGGCGCGTACGCCCTCGTCGCCTTCCCGCGCCGCGATCTCGCCGCGCCGACCTGATCGGCACTCACAGCCGGCGGCCCGCCGCGTCGACCGCGTGCGCCGCCCACCAGCCGAGGTCCTCGACGGCTGACACGCCCGATGCCAGGGACACGCCGGCCTCGGCGTCGAGGCCCTTGCGCCAGCCACGAAGCAGCAGGCCGACGATCCAGGTGAGGTCCTCCTGGGCCGACCAGTCGCCGGCCAGGCCCGCCGGATCGTTCGCCTCGGAGCCGTCTCCCCGGCGGCCGGCGTGGGCGAGCGCGTCGCGATAGGCGGCCATCACGGCCTCCGGCGGGCTCGGCAGCGAGCCGCTGTTCGACACGAGGAACCAGCCGAGCTCGACGGCCGCCGGCGCACGCAGGCTCATCTGCCAGTCGATGCAGGTGATGGCGTCGTCGCCGATGAGCGCGACGTTGGCGAGCTTGAGGTCGCCGTGCAGGCCGAACGCCGGCAGCCGCCCGAGGGCCGCGACGAGTGGCTCGGGATCGGCCGAGAGCCGTTCGATGAGGTCACGGGCCCCAGCCGGCGCCGTGCGGTCGAAGGCGTCCCAGCCGGCGAGGAATCGCGCTCCGACCGGGTTGCCCGAGGCCTCGTAGCGGGCGGCTGATGGGCGGGTCAGCAGGGTCAACCGCGGGACGAGCGGCGTCCACGGCACGGTGACGCCCGCATCGGCCGCGTCGGCGTCGAGGATCCGGCTCCAGGGTGCCGCGTGAAGCCGGACGATGCCGCGCAGCACGCGGCCCAGCGTGGCCGCATCGATCGCGGGGTCGTGACCCGCTCGTTCCCAGGCGATCAGCTCGGTGGAGAGATCGGGCAGGAGGATCGCCGCGCCGTCACCGTCCCCATCCCGCGCGGCGCCGAGATAGGCCATCGACGGCATGGCAGCGAAGCGGCCGGAGTCCCGGCCCGTCGGGTCCCCGCTGAACGCGGCCGCGAGCCACGCCTCGCGCAGGTCGCGGTCGTCGGTCGCCTCGGCGATCCAGTCGATGGCCGGCGAGGTTCGCTTCAGGACGTAGCGCCGGCCATCGGCCTCGAGGGTGCTGAACGTCGCACCTGACCAGCCGTCGGTGGGGAACGGTCGTTCCGTGGCGAGGCCGAGCCCGTGCGCGTCGAGCAGCTCCGGGAGCGTCCGGTCGCGCCAGCCGCTCAGCACGGAGCGGGCACGTCGTCCGCTCCATCCGGTCCGCCATCGAGGTAGACCACGTGCGAGTCGGGGCAGTTCCGGGTCAGCACGACCACGAGCGGCTCCGTCGCCGACGCGTTCGCCTCGACGTGGATCTCCCCGGCCGGGATGTAGATGAAGTCCCCGGCTTCGGCGTCGAACGCATGCTCCGTGCCGGTCGGGCCGTAGGTGTAGCCGGCCACGCCGGACAGGATGTAGATCGAGGTCTCGCAGTCGCCATGGTGATGGACCCGGGTCCGGTCGCCGGGCGCCGTCGACACGATCGAGGAGTACAGGCGGTCCGAGCCGACGAGCGGCCGGGAGATCGCGATCGAGCGCTCCATCCCGGCGTGCTGGCCGACACTCGTCAGTCGATCGGCGGGGGTGACGCGGACGGCCATGCGGGCGACTCCTCGTGGGGGGACGGACCGCCCGATGATAGGCCGCTACCATCGGCCGGATGACCACCTGGCCGGACGACCTGCCGCGCTACCCCCTGCTCGACGGACCGTCGCCGTTCGGGGCCCTGCCACGGCTATCGGCCGCCCTCGGTGGTCGCGCCGAGCTGTGGGTGAAACGCGAGGACCTGCTGCCCGTCGGGCTCGGCGGCAACAAGCTGCGGAACCTCGAATTCCTCATCGGCGCGGCCCTCGCGGACGGTGCCGACACGCTCGTCACGAGCGGGCGTCGCTGGTCGAACCATGCGCGACTGACCGCGGCGGCCGGGGCGCGGGCCGGTTTGGCGGTGCACCTCGTCCTCTCCGGGCCGCCGGCAGCGCCACCGAACCCCGGCGTTCGTCTCGACGAGCTGTTCGGTGCCGTCGTCCACCAGGCGGCGACCGATGATCGAGCGGAACGTGAGGCGAGACTCGCCGCCGTGGTCGCCGAGCTCCGCGCGGTGGGACGCCGCCCGTTCGTCATCGGCCTCGGTGGCAGCGGGGCACTCGGGGCGACCGGCCAGGTGCTGGCCGGCTGGGAGCTCCTCGGTCAGGCCGCCGCCGCCGGGCGCCGGGTGGACCGCATCGTCGTGCCGTCGGCGACCGGCGGGACGCAGGCCGGGCTGATCGTGGCGATGGCCGGAGCCGCGGCGCGGGTCAGCGGCGTCATCGTCGCCCGGCCGGAGGCGGAGCTCCGGCCGGCCCTCGCCACGATGGTCGATGAGCTGGCGACCTCGGCGCGCGTTCGGGTGGGGAGCGACGCGATCGAGCTCGACCCGACGCAGCTCGGGCCGGGCTACGGCCGCCCGACCGCTGAGGCCGCGGAGGCCACCGCCCTCCTGGCACGGACCGAGGGGCTGCTCGTGGACCCGATCTACACCGCCAAGGCGCTCGCCGCGCTCATCGCCGGCGTGCGGTCCGGCGCCTGGGATGGCGAGACGGTCGTCTTCTGGCACGCGGGCGGGCTGCCCGGGCTGTTCGAGCCGCTCGAGTAGGGCGCGACCGAGGCGACCTGGTGCTCGCTACTCCCCGGCGGACCGCCATGCGTCGCGCAGCTTCATGCGGCCACCGGTCTGCAGGACGGCGCCGGCATACACCCGCGCCCCGACGACGAACAACGCCCAGATGCCGACGAGCGTGACCAGGATCGAGACGACGATCTCGATCGGCCCGATGGCATCGAACGCCGCTCGAAGCGGGACGACGAACGGCGCCGAGGGCGGCAGGTACGTCGCGATGATCGCGACCGGCCCGGACGGGTCGTTCACCACCGCGAAGATGGCCACGAAGTAGCTGATCATCGCGACCATCGTCACCGGCGTCGATGCATTCGAGGCTTCCTCCATCCGCGAGGCGAGCGCGCCAAGGAAGCCCAGCGCGGTCGAGTACAGCGTGTAGCCGAGGATGAACCAGATCGCGAGCAGCACGATCGCGCTCGGCGTCGTGGGCGGCAGGACGAACCGATCGGTGATCACGGCCGCGGCGAGCGCCGCCACGACGAACACCCCGAGCTGGAACAGCCCGAGGATGCCGATGCCCAGGACCTTGCCCATCAGCAGATCGCGGGCACGGACCGTTGACAGGACGACCTCGACGACGCGGCTCTGCTTCTCCTCGACGACCCCGGTCAGCACGGTGAAGCCGAAGCTGAAGATCCCGACGAGGATGAGCACCGCGCCGATGTTCGCGAAGAGGAACCTCGCGTCGTCCGAGTCCGAGGTCGGCTGCAGGGTATCGATCGCCGGTGCTTGCTGGGCGGCCGTGAGGGCGGCTGGGTCGACGCCGGCCTCGGACAGCACGTCCTGGACCCGGAGCGCGATGACCGACTGCGTGACGACCTGGCCGATCGACTGGTCTGCATCCTCCTTGAACCGGAGGGTCCCCGCGCTCGAGAGGTCAGGCGGCACGGCCACGACCGCCGCGACGTCGCCCTCGTCGAGGGCGGCGGCGGCGGTGGCTGCGTCGGGGTAGGGGACGATCTCGATCGGCTGCTCGATCTGGGCGGCCGTCGCCGTCATGGCCGCTTCGAGGCCGGCGGGCACCGGCTGGACCACGCCGATCTTCTCGGGCTGGTCCTCGCCGAACAGCAGGCTCGGCAGCACGAACGATCCGATGACGAGGACCGTCGTGAACAGGACCGACAGGAGGAACCCGCGGCTGCGGCCTCGCTCGAGGATCTCGCGCTTGGCCACCAGCCAGATGCTCCGCCAGCGACTCATCGCGCCACCTCCACGGTCGGATCCATCGAGGCCGTCGCCGATCCCGCTCCGACGACATCACCCGGATCCGACGTCGGGGCGACCGCCTCCATGAACAGCTCCGACAGCTTGGGCGGCTGGTAGGCGAACCGGCGCACCTCGCCGGCAGCCTGTGCCCGGGCGAGCAGGCCGCCAAGGTCGAGGTCGTCCCGGACGAGCAGGCGGACCCGGTCACCGGACCGTTCGAGGATCGTGAGATCGCGACCGTCGTCCAGCCACGCTCCGCCTGAGCCCGCGACCTCGATGTCGAGATGGCGGCGGCCCGACCGGGCCTTGAGCTCGTCGATCGCGCCCGAAGCCACGATGCGACCGCGGGCGATGATCACGACGTCCTCGCAGACATCCTCCACCAGATCCAGCTGGTGGCTGGAGAAGACCACCCCGACGCCCGCCGAGACTCGCTCGTGGATGACCTCGGTCATGGTGGCGATCCCGATGGGATCCAGACCGCTGAAGGGCTCATCGAGGACGAGCAGCTCCGGGTCGTGGGCCAGGGCGACGGCCAGCTGGACGCGCTGCTGGTTGCCGTGCGAGAGCTCCTCGAGCTTCGACTTCGCCCGGTCGCCAAGGCCCATCCGGTCGAGCCATCGGGTCGCCGCGGCGTTGGCGTCGCGTCCCGAGAGCCCGTGCTGCTGCGCGAAGTACGAGAGCTGCTCGCCGACCCGCATCCGTGGGTAGAGGCCACGTTGCTCTGGCATGTACCCGAACCGCAGGCGCGTCTCGCGATCGACCGGTCCGCCGCGCCAGCGCACCTCGCCGCGGTCCGGCCGGGCCAGCCCGAAGATGCAGCGCATCGTCGTCGTCTTGCCCGCGCCGTTCGGCCCGAGGAAGCCCACGATGCGGCCCGGCTCTGCGGTGAACGAGGCGCCATCCAGCGCGGTCACGGCGCCATACCGTTTGGCGAGGTCGACGATCTCGAGCATGGGCATCCCCTCCGGCGGTCGACGTACAGGCTAGCCGACCGGGAGCGGGCGGGCAGCGAACGACCCCGGGTCCGTGCAGCGGACCCGGGGTCGGTGGTGGCGTCTGTGGGCGCGATGCCCGTCGGTCGTCAGCCGGCGGTGATCGTGCCCTTCATGTCCGGATGGACCTCGCACAGGAACGTGTACGTCCCCGCGGCCAGGGCCGGGATGGCGTTCGTCACCTTGGCATTGGCGACGATCTCGCCCTTGAAGACCTCGGCGCCGGCGGCGTCCTTGATGGCGATGTTGTGGGGGGCGCCCTCCTGGTTGTCGAGGACCACCTCGAAGGCGGTGTCGGCCTCGACCGACAGCGTGTCGGTCGAGAACTTGAGGTCCTTGGCCACGATCGTCGTGGCGTCCCCGGCGCCCGCCGGAGGTGCGGCGGGCGAGCCGGCGGGCGGCGCCGCGGTGGCGCCTGAACACGCGGCCAGGACGGCGGCCAGGGCGACGAGGCCGAGGCTGAGGGACAGGCGCTTCATGGCTGGTGGCTCCTTGGCGAGTCGTGTGGTTCGAGGTCGAAGCCGAGTCGGGCCTAGGCGCCGGCGCCGGCCGTGCCACGCGAACCGCGGCGGTCGGCAACCAGCGAGGCGAAGGACGCGAGCTCGCGCTTGATGAGCGTGATCGGGTTGCCGTCCATGCGGGCGAAGTCGACCGCGATCAGGACGATGAGGGCGACCTCGATGCCCTTGGCCACGTAGGCGGTGGAGAAGTACGGGCCCTGGATCGCCCAGCCGACGATGGTCGTCGCGGCGTAGCCCATCAGGCCGAGGCGGATGAACCAGCGGAAGCGGACGGCGAGCGCGAGCGGGACGATCATCGCCAGGGCGCCGACGGCATACCCGATCGCGTTGAGCGTCAACAGCAGACCGCCGAGGGTGAAGTGGATGTAGCCGGTCGCCAGGGCCAGGCCGACGATCGCGGCGCGGATGACGACATCGGAGGTGCGCAGGCTGGTGCGGGAAGCGAACATCGGGATGTGGACCTCATGCTGGGGCTTCGGGCTTGGGTCCGACCCTTCGGCCGGTGACGGGAGTCATCGTCGGTCCGGGCACCGATCCGGCACACCCGACGGCTGACGCCGATCCGACCCGACGCTCGACACGACCGTCGCCCCGTCGTCGATCCATGACGACTCGGCCGGATGACGTAGCGGCCATGGGCGGACGGCGATGCCCCATCCGGGCCAGCCCGGCGTATCCTCCGCGGCGTGGCAGCACCCACGGGATCCCGCCGAACACGCTCCCGCGCGAGCACACCCGCGTCCCCGGCCGACGGCGCGCCTGCGCCCACGACCGACGGGGCGGTGCGCGGCCACGGCGAGGATCCCGATGGCGGAACCGGCGGCGTCCATGAGCTGCTGACCGCCGCCGTGGAGGAGACGGCCCGCCTCCTGAAGGCGGACGGCGCGATGGTCTACCTCCTGGACCGCGCCACCGGCCGGCTCCATTTCGCCCACGACGCGGGGATCCGCAGCGCTCGCAGCCGCGAGTGGGTGCGCGAGATCGAGCTCGAGATCGGGACCGGGATGTTCGGCCAGGCGGTCGCGACACGGACGGTCGTGATCACCGACGACTACAGCGCCGACCCGACGTTCCGCCACGCCGCGGACCCCGACCGGGTCGTCGAGGACATCGGCATCCGGTCGATGGTCGTGGCGCCGCTCGTGGCCGGCGACGAGGTCTTCGGCGCCCTTGGCGCGTTCTCCACGAGGACGTCCGCGTTCGACGATCCCCAGATCGCGCTCGTCCGCTCGCTCGCGGACCACGCGGCGGCGGCGATGGCCAATGCGACCCTCATCGAGGCCTTGGATCGTTCGCGGACCGAGCTCGCCGAGAAGGCCGAGATCGAGCGCGCCCTGCGGGAGATCAACGCGCGGATCTCGGCGGCGTCAGACCTGTCGGCGGTCCTGCAGCGCGCCGTCGACGAGGCGGCCAGGCTCCTGCATGCGGATGGGGCCCGCATCGACCTGATCGATGCGCGCTCGGGTCTGCTGCGCTGGGCGTACGCTTCGGGCGCCCTCAAGCCGGACGACGACGTCTGGCCGGACGATCCGGATGAGACCCTGGACCAGGGCATCAGCGGGCAGTCGGTCATCACCGGTCGGGCGTTCTGGACCGGCGACTACGCCCACGACGACCGGTTCCCCCACGGCGCGGGGGCGGACACCTACATCGAGGCCTCGGGCATCACCTCGGTGATGGCTGCGCCGCTGATCGGCGAGGACGGCCCATTCGGCTCCCTGACGATCTTCACCGGCGCCCGTGACGCCTGGTCCGCCGTCGATGCCGAAGTGCTCGAGGCGATCGCCGCCCAGTCGGCCATCGCGATCACGCGAGCACGGCTCCTCGACGAGCTCGACCGATCGCGTGGTGCGCTTGCGAGGCGGGCCGAGGCGGAGCAGGCCTTGCGCGAGATCGCCGCGCGCATCACGGCACTGCGCGACCCGGCCGAGATCCTGCAGGAGGTCATCGAGCTCGCGAGCCGCCTGGTCCGCGGCCAGGGCGCGATCCTCGACCTCCTGGAACCGGGCACCACCAACCTGCGCTGGGCCTACGACGACGGCCTGGGGCGTCGATTCACCGACGAGGAGCGAGCCAAGCTGTGGATCTCGGTCGGTGTCGGGGCGACCGGGACCGCCGTGGCGGAGGACCGCGTCGTCATCGCCGGCGACGACCTCAGCGCCCTGTTCCCGCCATCCCCGGAGTCGACCGAGTTCTACGAACGCACCGGATTCCACTCGATGATCGCCGCGCCGATCACGGGCGACGACGGGCCGCTCGGCGTCATCGAGGTCTACGCCGTCCAGTCGGACGCGTTCGACGAGGTCGACGCGGCGCTCATCCAGGCGCTCGCCGGTCAGGCTGCCATCGCGATCACCAACGCCCGCCTCATCACCGAGCTCGCCTCCTCGCGTGCGGCCCTGGGCCGGACCGCCGAAGCCGAGCGAACCCTGCGCGAGATCGCGGCGCAGGTCAGCGCGATGCGCGACCAGGACCAGATCCTCCAGGCCGTGGTCGATGCGGCGACCCGTCTGCTCCGCGCGAACGGCGCGATGATCGACCTCATCGCGGTGCCGCGCATGACCGGCGCCTGGACGCAGGCGGATGATGCCCGGATCCGCTCGAACCGGGAGCTGCTCGCCGAGATCGAGGTCGATCCCGATGCCGGCGTGTCCGGACGGGCCATCGTCAACCAGCAGGTCGTGCGGACCGGCGACTACCTCGAGGACGACCGCTTCACACACACGCCCGAACGCGATGCCTTCGTCCGCGAGGGAAACATCAAGTCGGTCGTCGCGGCGCCCCTGCTCCAGCGTGGCGCGGTGCTCGGCGCGATCACGGTCTACAGCACGCGCCTCGACGGCTTCGACGACGCCGATGCCGCCGTGCTGGCCGGGCTGGCCGACCAGGCGGCCGTGGCCATCGCGACGGTCAACCTGATCGAGGAGCTCGAGCGCTCACGTGCAGAGGTCGCCCGGCGAGCCGATGCGGAGCGGACCCTGCGCGAGATCGCCGCCCGGGTCACCGCCATCCTCGACCCGGCCGAGGTCCTCCAGCGCATCGTCGACGAGGCCGCGCGGCTGTTGGAGTCGGACGGCTCCCGGATCGACCTGTACGACCCCGAGATCGACGCGCTGCGCTGGTCGTACGCGGCGGGTCCGGCGATGTCCGTCGTGCCGGACTGGGCGCGGGCGGGTGGGCTGAAGGCCAACCAGGCCGTCGCCGGCACGGCCTTCGCCGAGCAGCGCCCGGTCCGGACGGACGACTACCTCGCGGACGATCGATTCGTGAAGGACGACAACGTCACGACCTTCGTGCGCGAGACCGGCATCCGCTCGGTGATCGCCGTCCCGCTCGGGGGCGAGGCCGGGCCGCTGGGGACGCTCTCGGTCGTGGCCCGCCAGCCGGGCGCCTACGACGATGCCGACATGGACATGCTGGCGGCCCTCGGCGCCCAGGCCTCCATCGCCATCACGAACGCCAACCTCATGGCCCAGCTGAACCGGTCGCGCGCCGACATCGAGCGCCGCGCCGAAGCGGAATCGACGCTGCGCGAGATCGGCGCCCGGATCACCGCCCTGCGCGAGCCGGACGACGTTCTCCAGCGCGTGGTCAATGAAGCGTTTCGGCTGTTGCGTGCCGATGGCGCGGTCATCGACCAGTTCGACGAGGACAGCCAGACGCTCCAGTGGGCGTACGACTCGGGGATCAGCGAGGCCCAGCGGGAGGGCGTGAAGCTGAGCAACCTGCGGCTCGGCGAGGGCGTGTCGGGCAAGGCCGTCGCCGAGAACCGGGTCATCACGGTCGGCGACTACGAGCGCGGCGAGTTCCGCCACGACGAGCTGGCCGATTCCCTCGCGGCCGGGGAGGGGATCCGCGACCTCATCGTCGCGCCGATCATCGGCGACACCGGGCCGCTCGGCGCGATCGAGGTGTTCAGCCGCCAGCCTTACCGCTTCGACGAGATCGACGCGGCGGTCCTCGGCGGGCTGGCCGAGCAGGCGGCCATCGCGATCACGAATGCGCGCCTCATCGACGAGCTGGAGCGCTCCCAGGCCGCCCTCGCCCGGCGGGCAGAGACCGAGCGATCGCTGCGGGACATCACGGCCCGCATCGCCGCCCTGCGCGACCCCGACGAGGTCCTCGAACGGGTCGTCGAGGATGCGAAGCGCCTGCTCGCCACCGACGGCGCGCACCTGACCCGGATGTCCGAGAGCGGGACCTACCTCGTCCCCGTCGTGGTGGCCGGCGCCTCGGACGACCTGACCCGCGACTGGCTGCTCGACATGGAGTTCCCGCTCGGCGACGGGATCAACGGCCTCGCGGCCGAGCAGGGCACCCCGATCTGGACGTTCGACTACCTCGCCGACCCGCGCATCCCGCACGAGGCCGACGATCTCGTCGTCGCCGAGCGGCTCGGGCTCCGGGGCATGGCGGCGGCCCCGCTGCGGGCCCCGGGCGGCGAGGTCATCGGCACGCTCGCCGTCTCGGCCGCGGAGCCGCGCACGTTCGAGGCGGACGAGCTCGACCTGCTCCAGGGCCTCGCCGACCAGGCCGCCATCGCCCTGACGAACTCGCGCCTGCTCGAGCGGCTCACCCGGGAGGAGGCGCGCTTCCGCGGCCTGGTCCAGACCATGCCGGACGTCCTGTGGCGAGCCGACGCCGATGGCTATTTCACGTTCATGGCCGACAGCGCCGGGGCCCTCTTCGGCTGGCCCGTCGACCGGATCATCGGCCAGCACTTCGGCTTCCTCACCGACCCAGGGTCCATGGCTCTCGCGGGCGAGCGCTACGCGGCGGTCGCAGCCGACCCCGAGCTCGTCGATCGCGTGCCCATCACCCTCGTCCGCCAGGACGGCTCGACGTTCGCGGCGGAGGTGACCACGGCCGGCGTCTTCGAGGACGGGCGGTTCGTCGGCGCCCAGGGCACGGTCCGCGACGTCAGCGAGCGCGAGCGCCTGGAGCAGGAGCTGCGCCGCTCCGAGGAGCGCTATCGGTACCTCGTCCAGAACGCCCCGGACATCGTGTGGTCGGTGGACGACGAGGCGCGCTTGACGTTCCTGTCGGATGCGACGGAGCGCCTGACCGGCTTCCGCCCCGAGGAGCTCCTGGGACAGCATTTCGGGGCCATCGTCCATCCGTCGTCCCGCGACGTGGCCGAGATCGATTGGACCGAGGCGCTCTTTGCGCCGTCGCAGGAGATCCGCGGGCGGATCAATCTGCTCCATCGCGATGGCAGCTCGGTGCCGGCGGAGTTCATCGCCGTCGCCTCGCTCGATGGGGAGGGCCGCTTCGCCGGCGCCAACGGCTCGGTCCGGGACATGAGCGACCGCGACCGCCTCGAGCGCGAGTTGCGTGGCTCCCAGGAGCGCTACAAGACGCTCGCCTCGTCGTCCCCCGATCTCGTCTTCGCGACGGACGCCGCGGGGCACTACACCTTCCTGTCCGACCGGGCGGCCTCGATGCTCGGCTG
Source organism: Saccharimonadales bacterium (SeqCode) (assembly GCA_035629655.1). Classification (GTDB taxonomy): domain Bacteria; phylum Chloroflexota; class Limnocylindria; order Limnocylindrales; family CSP1-4; genus SPCO01. Next base: position 20,433 of record DASPHN010000258.1, read on the forward strand.
GGATCTCTCGACCTCGCTGGGCCGCCCGTTCCTGGATTTCGTCGCGCCCGGCTGGGAACCGGCGGCGGTGGCGAGCTTCGGCGAGCTGATGGCCGACCCGAGCGCGGTCCACAGCACGCGGCTCGACTTCCTGCGCGGGGATGGCGAGACGGTCCCGCTCGAGATCAACGTCGTCGGGAGCTTCGAAGATGGGGAGCTCACCGCCATCCATGGGGTGGCCCGCGACGTTTCCGAGCGCGAGCGCCTCCAGGAAGACCTGCGGCGGTCCGAGGAGCGGTACCGGTTCCTCGTCGAGCAGTCGCCCGACATCGTGTTCACGACCGATGGCGAGGGCCGCTTCACGTTCCTGTCCGAGGCCATCGAGCGGATGACCGCCTACCGGCCCGAGGAGCTCGTCGGCGAGCACTTCTCGATCATCGTCGACGAGTCGACGCTGCCGGTCGCGGCCGAGCGCTGGGCCAACGTCGAGGTCGATCCGAACGCGGAGGTCGCCGCGGACCTCATCCTCAAGGGCCGGGACGGTCGCCGGACGCCGGTCGACGTCCGCGCCACCGGGCTCGTCACGGACGGGAAGTTCGTCGGCATCCAGGGGGCGACCCGCGACGTGAGCGAACAGGTCCGCCTCGAGGGCGAGCTCCGTCGCCAGGCCGGCGAGCTGGCCGCTGGCGAGGAACGGGCCCACCTCGCCCGCGAGTTGCACGACTCGGTCACCCAGGCGCTCTTCTCCATGACCCTGGTGACCCGGTCCATCGAGATGCTCCTGGCCCGCGACCCGGAGACGGCGATGGTCCAGCTCGGTCAGCTGCGCGACCTCCAACGCGAAGCGCTGGCCGAGATGCGCGCGCTGATCTTCGAGCTCCGCCCCGGAAACCTGGAGCAGGACGGGCTCGTTCGCGCGCTCAAGACCCACAGCTCGGCGCTCCAGGGCCGGATCGGCCTGCCGATCGTCGTGGAGAGCGATCTCGAGGGTCGATTGCCGCTCGCCGCGGAGGAGGGGCTCTATCGCATCGCGCAGGAAGCCCTCCACAACATCGTGAAACACGCCGCGGCTCGGCAGGTCTGGCTGGAGGTCCGCTCTTGGGACGGCACCGTGCGGCTGCGCGTCCAGGACGACGGCAAGGGCTTCGACCCCGGCTCCGTTCCCGACGGGCACCTGGGTCTCGCCGGGATGCGCGCCCGGGCCGACCGGATGGGCGGCACGTTCGCCTGCACCAGCAAGCCAGGTCACGGCACGACGATCGAGGTCACGTTGCCGCCGGCCGCCCTGGAATCCATCGCCGCGTCCACGGCCCTGGCCGACGGCCATCAGCGTGCCTTGCCGACCGAGTCTCCCTCCATCCGCGACGTTTGACGTAGGCGGGGCTGGGCGAAGGTCCGTTCCGCTGTCCCGGGACGCCGGGCACCATCCGGTCCATGCCCGACCCCGAGGCACGGTCCGACCGGCCACTCCGCGTGCTCGTCGTCGATGCCGACGACCGCGTGCGCGAAAGCCTGACCGGTCTGCTGGCCATCGGTGGCCGTCTGGTCGTCGTCGGCAGTGCCGGGCATGCCGGAGCGGCGCTCGACCTGATCGCGCAGGCCGATCCGGACGTCGTCATCGTCGATCCCCGCCTGCCCGAGGTGGACGGGGGCCTCGCCTTCATCGCCCGTGTCCGCGCGGTCGCGCCGACCGTGCGCATCCTCGCGATGAGCTGGTCGGACACGCTCGAACACCGCGCCCTCGACGGCGGTGCCGACGGGTTCATCCGCAAGACCTTCCGGCCCAACGACCTGATCGCCGCGATCGTCGCGACGGGACGTCGGACCGATGCCGCCTGATGCCCCGGAGGATGGTCCTTTGCTAGACTCGACCCCGTCCCTCGTCGCGAATGCCACCGCCGCGAACTCCCGTACCGTAGAGCAGCCAGATGGCGCGCCCGCGCCAGGAGCCGACGTGACCGACAGCCCGCCCATCCGCGTCCTCATCGTCGATGACCATTCGGTCGTCCGGATGGGCCTGCGGATGTTCTTCGACCTGCAGCCGGACATCGAGGTGGTCGGGGAGGCCGCGGACGGCTCCGAGGGAGTCGCCATGGCCCGGCGCCTCGAGCCCGACGTCGTCCTGATGGACCTGCTCATGCCCAACATGGATGGCGTCACGGCCATCGGCCGGATCAAGGCCGAGCGTCCGGAGACCGAGATCGTGACGATGACCTCGTTCATCGAGGAGGAGAAGGTCACCTCCGCCCTGGAGGCCGGCGCCTCGGGCTACGTCCTCAAGGATGCCGAGGCGGAGGAGGTCGCCCAGGCCGTCCGAGCCGCCTACGCCGGTGAGGTCCACCTCGATCCGGCCGTCGCCCGCCTGCTCGCCCAGCGGATGCGCAACCGCAAGTCGCCCGAGGAGTCGCTCGCCGAGCCGCTGACCGACCGCGAGAAGGACGTCCTCCGCCTGCTCGGCCAGGGGATGAGCAACAAGGAGATCGGCGCGACCCTGTTCATCACCGAACGGACTGCGCGCACCTACGTCTCGAACATCCTGGGCAAGCTCGGGCTCGCGTCCCGCACGCAGGCCGCGCTCTACGCCGTCGAGCACAAGCTGGTGGACGCCCCGAAGGGCTGAGCCCGTGATGGCCCCCCACGGGCCGAAGCGGCCGCGCTGGAGGGCCGGCGGCGGGGGCCGGCGAAGGGTGCACTGGGCGGGCCGATTCCCGCGCCGTACCGATCCACGACCTCTCGGACCCGTCTCGCGGCCCGCCGCCCGCCCGCCCGACGCTTGGAACATGACTCGTTACGAACTCTGCCCGGATGGACCGACACGGGTCCTTCCGCCGCTAGATGGAACGTGCAAGGCTCCGATGAACCGTGGAAGGCGTGCTCCTTCCGAGTTCGTCTCAGGTGATGCTCCAGCCGGGCCCCGGCTGGTGGGCGATCCGTTGCCTGGTGCCTCGGGCGGCCTCGTCCCGATGCGTCGGGGCGAGCCCGTTGCACGGCTCGTGCCATCGCAGCGCTGTCAGACAGCACCGGTGCTGCTGTGACGCGGCGCCCGCCGTGCGCGCCCGATCTGCCGCCCAGCAGTCTGCCTGCTGGTACCTCGAGAACGGACTCGCCCGGACGCTCCGCCACGGGTTCCGCGAGCCGGCCTGAGCGTGCGGTTACCCCCGGACCGGGTGAAGCGTGGCCCGGCCGGCCTCGCAGCTCCCCGTATCAGCAGTCAGGCCGCTGGTTGGCAGGATCAGATGGGCTCGGAACCGGCGGCACTGTCCGCCTTGGCTCGCAACCCGCACCCGCGAACCGTGCCTCAGGCCAGCTCGGTCACCTTGTAGGTCACCGGGCCGCGCGGCGTCGACACGGACACCTCGTCGCCGGGCATGGCCCCGAGGAGCGCCCGTCCGACCGGTGATGCGACCGAGAGGCGGCCGGCCGCCGCGTCGGCCTCGGCCGAGCCGACGAGCGTGTACGTGATGGCATCGCCGTCGATCTCAAGGGTGATCACCGATCCGATGTCGGCCCGCGAACCCGGTGCCGGTGCCTCGGCGATGACCGCGTCGCGGAGGCGCTGTTCGAGCGCCTGGATGCGACCCTCGAGGAAGGACTGCTCCTCGCGGGCGGACGTGTAGTCGGCATTCTCCTTGAGGTCGCCCAGCTCCTTGGCCGACCGGATCCGGGCGATCACCTCGGGCCGCTTGACGCCTGTCAGCTCGGCCAGCTCCAGGCGGATCCGCTCGGCCCCTTCGGCCGTCATGGTGCCGGCCGGCGACACCGAACCCGCGGTCGACGCACCCGGTGCCCGCGCAGCTCGTGTGGCGGCGGCACTCGGCTTCGGGGAGGCGGGCGGCTTGGGGTCGGCGGGCGGCTTCGGGGCCGCGGACGCCCGGGTCTTCTTGGCCGGCGGCTCACCGCGGGCACCCTCGGCGTCTCCATCGGGGACGACCCGCACCCGCTTGGGCGGCGGCGGCGGGGCGGCCGGCTCGAGCAGGAGCGAGTTCGCGATGCCCGTCGCCTTGCGCTCGCCGGTGGCGCGGCGCAGGTTGGCCCATGGCAGCACGACCGCGGGATCGGGGGACGCTGCCTTCTCGGTTGCCGAGACCGACGCCTCGAACGCGGCCAGCAGGGCGTCCTCGTATTCCTCGACGGCCGGCGTCGATGCCCAGAAGACCCGGGTGGCGACCGGCAGGTTCAGGGTCTTGAGCCAGTGGCCGCCCGAGTGCGGCCGGCGATCGCCGAGCACGGTCCGCTCCATGGCGGTCACCCGAGCCCCGACGGACACGGAGGTCGCGCCGATGTACAGGACCGGCTGCGACGGCAGCCAGAAGGAGGCGAGCCGTGCGGACAGGGCGCGCGAGGACGGACGCGATCCGTCGAGGGTGAGCGAGGGCACCCGCTCGAGCCACTTGCCGACGCGGCTCAGCTCGATGGGCGCGGTGGGACGTGGGGTGGCGAGCTCCACGATGAACAGCCCCGGACCGCGTGCGGGCATCGGACGACCCCACGGCAACGGCCCATCGGGGAGCAGTCCGATCTCTCGGAATAACGAGGCAGCGGTGACGGTAGGCACATGGGGATGGTACGCGCCCCGGCTCGGCGGTATGGTGCGCACAGCATGGCCCCGTCTCGCTCGCCTCGGTCTGCGACCCGTCGCGCGTTCCCGATCCTCGGCCTTGTCGCAGTGGCGACCTTCAGCTCCATGAGCATGAGCCCGGCTCCGGCGCCGTTGCGTCCGGTCGCGCCGATCGTCCGGCCGAAGCCCGCTCTGGTTCGCACCGAGCCCGACATCATCAACGTGCCGGCGCCGGTCATCTCGATCCCGACGATCTCACCGATCGCGATCCGGCCACGCCAACCCGACGGGCCGAGTGCCACCACGGCCACCCGGCTCGCGCTGCAGTCACGCCTCGAGGGGATCCGCGAGAAGTACGCGATCCCCGGCATCTCGGTGACGATCCTCTTCCCGGACGGCACCACCTGGGTCGGCTCGAGCGGCATGGCCGACCTCGCGGAGAAGCGCCCGGTGACACCGGACACGGCGTTCGCCATCGCGAGCGTGAGCAAGACGTTCCTGGCCGCCCTCATCATGGCCCTGTCCGAGGACGGCAAGCTCGTCCTCGACGCCCAGGTGCGGACCTACCTGCCGGGCCTGCGTCTCGATCCCAAGATCACCGTCCGCCAGCTGCTCGATCACACGAGCGGCCTGCGCGACTACTTCTTCCACCCGATGATCGACAAGATCCTGCTCAGCCACCCCGACCGCCGCTGGGATTCGCTCCAGTCCATGCGCTACGTCGGGAAGCGCTACTTCAAGCCGGGCCGGGGCTGGCACTACTCCAACACGAACTACCTGATCCTGGGGATGCTCGCGGAGCGGGTCACGGGCAAGACCCTCGCCACGCTGTTCCACGACCGCTTCTTCGAGCCGCTCGGGATGCGCCACACCTACTACCAGCCGGCCGATACGGCGACGGGCCCCGTCGCGCACGGCTATCGATTCGAGACCGCCGCCATCGACAGCAAGCCGATCGACCTCTCTGATGGGTCCGGCATCGTGCCGTTCACCTCGGTCGTGACGGCCGCCGCGGGGGCCGGGGCGATCGCGTCGACCTCGAGTGATCTGGCCCGCTGGGCGCGAGCGCTCTACGCCGGCGACGTTCTGCGCGAACGCTCCGTCCAGGAGATGGTCGATGACGTCGCCCGGACCGAGCGGTACCGGCCGACCGTTCCCTACGGCCTCGGCGTCCAGCTGGTCGACGTCGCCGGCCACCAGACCCTCGGCCACTCCGGCCGGCTGCTCGGCTTCCGGTCGGTCGTCCGCTGGCTGCCCGAGGAGCATGTCTCGATCGCGGTCCTGACGAACCAGAGCCGGACCGACCCGGCGATCATCGCCCGGGCCCTGCTGAAGATCTCCCTTCGCTCCTCCGAGGACGGCGGGGTCCGTCGCCCGCCGCACGCCGTCGGCCGCTGAGGCGAGGCCGGCTGGCATGGGTGCGTCGCGGCACCGTCGGCCGCGCGGCCCGGACGACTGCCTCGCCGACCCGGTACCTCCGGTTCTGGACGCCGGCCCCGCGCGTGCGTGAGGGTGAGCGTCATCGCTTGCATCGGGGGTCGCGATGTCGATCCGGGTCGACGCCTATCTTGCCGGGGGGATGGCCAGCGGGATCCTCGCGCGCTCCGGCCATCTTCGTGAGCTGCTCGATGCCCAGCCCGAGCTGACCCTCGAACGCGCGGCCTGGCAGGCCATCGGCGAGTCCGCTCCACACCCGGCGGGCGAGGTGACCGTCGCGATCGACGACGTGCTGGTGGCCGTCGCCGATGACGAGCCGACGAGCCCGGTCCATGCCTCGTGGCATCCGATCCATCTCGAGATCGGTCCGTACGTCCTCGATGGCGAGCTGCCGACCCTGCCCGGGTACGACCCCGGCCGTGCTCTGACCCGACCCACGGGCGAGTTCGTGCTCCTGCGGGACGTCCGGATGGCCCTCTTGACCGATCCGGCGGCGGGCGTGCACCTCGGCCTGCACGCGCTGGTCAACCGCTACGGGGTGGAGCGGGTGAGCTCCGACATCATGCTCGGGTTCTACTTCCCGGGCGCGGCCCTTGACGGCGTCGATGCGGCGACCGGGCCCGGTGGCAGCGGCGGGTCGCCGGGAGACTGAGATGGCCCGCGCGTCGGCCGGACGGACCTAGCGGCCGCCTCCACGAGAGCCACCGGCCGAGCCGGCCCCGGCGCGACGCCGGACGGGCTTTCGGTGCGCGTGGTGCTCGGGGCTGACCCGGGCGTGCCCCGCACGCATCCCGAGCGGTCGTGGCTCGGCGTTGCGATCGGGGACGAAGCCATCCTCGACGGTCCAGGGGATCGCCCGCTTGAGCATCCGCTGGATGCCACGCAGCAGGTCGACCTCGTCGATGCAGACAAGCGAGATCGCGGCTCCCGTCGCGCCGGCCCGGCCGGTCCGACCGATGCGATGGATGTAGTCCTGCGGGTTCCACGGCAGCTCGAAGTTGACCACGACCGGCAGGTCCTCGATGTCGAGCCCACGGGCGGCCACGTCAGTGGCGACGAGGACCCGGATCTCCCCTGACTTGAAGCCCTCGAGGGCCCGTGTCCGCTCGGGCTGGGAACGATCGGAGTGGATCGCGACCGCATCGATGCCCTCGCGGTCCAGCCGCGTCGCCAGACGCGAGGCGGCGAGCTTCGTGCGCGTGAAGACGAGGACCTGGTGGAGGTCCTTGCTGCGAACGAGGTGGGCGAGCAGGGCCTCCTTCCGATCGCGATCGACCGGATAGACCAGCTGCTCGACCATCTCCGCGGCCTGGTTGCGGGGGGCCACTTCGACCGTGGCCGGGTCGCGCAGGATCGTGCCCGACAGGCGACGGATGTCGTCCGAGAAGGTGGCCGAGAACATGAGGTTCTGGCGCTGGCGGGGGAGCAGCTCGATGATCCGCTGGATGTCGGGCAGGAAGCCCATGTCGAGCATCCGGTCGGCCTCGTCGAGGACGAGGATCTCCACCTGGCTGAGGTTCGCGACCTTCTGGCCGACGAGATCGAGCAATCGGCCGGGCGTGGCGACGAGGATCTCGATGCCGCCGCGCAGGGCCTTGATCTGGGGATCCATCGGGATCCCGCCATAGACGACCGTGGACCGCAATGGCACGGAGCGGCCGTAGGTTCGCACGCTCTCGTCGACCTGCATCGCGAGCTCGCGGGTCGGGACGAGGATGAGCGCACGCACCGGGTGCCGAGCCGGCGAGAACGACGTGTTCGCGTGCTGACGCAACCGATCGAGGATGGGCAGCGTGAACGCGGCCGTCTTGCCGGTGCCGGTCTGCGCGGCGGCGAGCACGTCGCGACCCTGGAGGACGAGGGGGATGGCGGCTTCCTGGACCGGGGTGGGGGCGGTGTAGCCCTCCTCGATGACGGTCTGGAGCAGATCGGCCGACAGGCCGAGCGTGTCGAAGGTCAAGCGTGGCTCCTGCATGGATCCCGTTCCCGTCGCGGGTGCGGGGCGCGGGAGCGCGACGGGTGCGACTCATCCGGCCCGTGGGCTCGTCCGGTGAGCAGCCGACCGAGCATAGCCGAAATCGCTACGATCGGGACCGTGAGCGCCAGCGCGACCCCGGCCATCGCGCTCGTCCGCGCCGAGGCGGTGGCGCACGAGGTCCACGCCTACGAGGTGCCGGCGGCCCATGGCCGAGCGCGTGACGCCCGCCCCGACTACGGGCTCGAGGCCGCCGCGGCCCTGGGCGTCGACCCGGCACGGGTCGGCAAGACGCTCGTCGTCCTGGTCGACGGACGGCCCGCCGTTGCCGTGGTGCCGGTCGATCGCCAGCTCGACCTGAAGCGGTTCGCGGCCGCGCTCGACGGCCGGCGAGCCGAGCTGGCCGAGCCCGGTGTCGCAGAGCGTGCCGCGGGGTCGGTCGTGGGCGGCATCTCGCCGCTTGGCATGCGCCTGCGGTTGCCCACCATCATCGACGCGTCGGTGCTGGAGCACCGCACGGTCCACGTCTCGGCGGGGCGTCGTGGCCTGCAGCTCGAGCTCGCGCCGGCGGACCTCGTCCAGCTGTGCGCGGCGACGATCGCGCCGATCGCCCGCTGAGCCGAGCCATCCGGTGGCGCGAAGCACCGGACCATCGTCGTGACCTCCCCCGGCGCCTTTCACCCGCATGACGTAGAGACACACGGCTGTGTCGGCTGCCATACTGCCGACCAGGCCCCCAGGCCAAGCACCCGACAGACAGGCCCAAACCGAAGAGCTCGCCGCCCCCCACGGCAGGACCCTGTCGACCCATCCGGTCGGGTGGTCCTCATCTCGACGGCCGCGGATCCGCTCACCGGACCCGCAAGGCATCGCCCGTCAGCGTCCGCATGCGCCCACGGCCGACGCCTCGTCATCACGCCCCTTTCCTCCTGCCGCGGCGGCACCACCTACCGTCGTCATGCCCCATGCGTGGCGCTCTGGCAGAGAGGAGGCAAGAATCTTGCCGGTCCACACAGATGGCGCCCAGCGGGCGTCCACCCATCGGTCACGTCGCCTGACCGTCTTCGCCCTGGTCGCCGCCCTGGTCGTGGGCTTCGGCGTCGCGGCGAATCCGACCCCGGCCTCCGCCGCAGCGTTGAAGGTCGTCGTCATCGTCGGTCCGGCGGGATCCAGCACGGCGAACTACATCTACAACGCGAAGAAGTACGCCTCCCAGGCCCGGTCCTACGGCGCCAAGGTGATCGAGATCTACAGCCCCAACGCCACGTGGTCCAAGGTCAAGGCAGCCGCCCAGGGCGCCAATCTCCTGATCTACCTCGGCCACGGCAACGGCTGGCCCAGCCCGTACTGCTGCTTCCAGAAGTACACGAAGGACGGCTTCGGGCTGAACAAGACGGCCGGGAACGGCAACTACAACGTGAAGTACTGGGGCGAGTACTACATCGACCACTACATCCAGATGGCGCCCAACTCGGTCGTGATCCTCAACCGCCTCTGCTACGCGTCGGGTAACCCCGAGTGGGGCAAGGCATCGCCCACGAAGTCGACGGCCATCAAGCGTGTCGACAACTACGGGGCGGGCTTCCTGCGCGCCGGTGCGAAGGCCGTCTTCGCCCACGCGATCGAGAACGCCGGGTACACGATCAAGGCGCTCTTCAAGTCGAGCCGGTCGATGGACTCGATCTTCATGAGCCACCCGAGCGCGAGCGGCGCTCGTGACTTCACCTTCACCTCGGTCCGCACCAGCGGCTACACGGGTCACATGGACCCGCCCAGCTCCGGCAAGTACTACCGGTCGCTGATCGGAAAGCGGTCGATGACCGCCACGACCTTCCGCGCCGCGGGGAACTGATCCGCTCGATCGGTCAGCCCGCTGCGGAGCGCTCGAAGCCCGGCGTCACGCCGGGCTTCGCCGTGTCCGCGGCCGTGCCGCGGTAGAGGACGGCCGACAGCAGCCCCCCGCCGACGACGATCGCGGCCGAGAGGAAGAAGACCTCGCGGATCCCGAGCAGGTCGCCGAACGCGCCGGCCAGAGCCATCGACGCGATGCTCGCCCCGGCCATGGACGCCTGCAGCGTCGACATGACGCGACCGCGTGCGCCGTCGGGGACGCCGGTCTGCATGAGCGTCACCACCGAAGCCTGCAGCGGGGTGATGAACCAGCCGATGGCGAACAGCAGGATCATCACCTGCACGACGCTCGTCACGGCGCCGGTCAACCCGACGAGGACGCCCGACGCCACGAGCGCGACGCTGATGATCGTCGTCGGTCGCAGCCGGGCGGCGAGCATGGCCACGACACCCGCGGCCAGGATCATCGAGACACTCTGCGCGAGCTCGATGCCGCCTAGCCAGACCGGGCTGACCTCGAGGACGTCGACGACGAGCGGCAGGAACAGGACGTTGACGGCGCCGAGGCCGAACATCGAGACCGCGAGCGCGAGGAGCGTCGTCCACAGGACGCGGGTGCCGCTGATGATGCGCAGCCCCTCGACGACGGCGCCGCGCGTGCTCGCCATGACCTGGCCGGCTGCCTCGGGTCGCCCGATCGACGGCGAGACGCCGAGGATGATCACGGCCGAGCCGAGAAAGGTCAGGGCATCGAGGACGAAGGCGGGCCAGGTGACCCCGGCCACGCCGACGATGAAGCCGGCCAACGCCGTCCCGACGACGCCGGCGATGACCCGCGTCGCCTGGGTGATCGAGTTGGCCGCGAGCAGGCCCTCGGCCGGGACGACACGCGGCACGAGCGCCCCGCGGGCGGGCGTGAAGAACGTGCCGATCGACGCCTGGATGAAGGCCAGGACGATGAGCAGCGGCACGAGGTCGGCCGACGCCACGACCACGAAGCCGAGCACGACGATCGCTCGCAACGTGTCCGACACGAGCATGATCCGGCGGCGGTCCCAGCGGTCGGCGTAGGTGCCGGCCACGAGGCCGATGGTCAGCGGCGGGATCGCCAGGGCGATGGCCACCGCGGCGAGGGCCAGCGTCGAGCCCGTCAGCTGGTTCACGAGGAGCATCAGCGTCAGCAGGGTCAGGCCGTCCCCGACGTCCGAGACCGCCTGCGCGGCCCACAGGCGCCGGAAATCCGGCAGGCGCAGGACGTCGCGGGCGCCCATGGCCGGGCGCGGGGCAGCACTGGACGGTGTCTGGGCGGTCATTCGGGTCCCTCCGTCGACCCGTCAGCGACGGGATCGACCATCGAGTACATGGCCAGCACGAGGCCGTAGGGCGGCGCGGCATCGGGGCCGGTCACGACGGCGCCGTCGCCTTCGGTCGCACCGAACGCCGCGAACAGCTCGAGGAGCCGCGCCCGGAAATCCGCGGCCTGGGCCGCGTCGAGCCGCCCCATGCCGCGGGCAAGGACGAGCTTTCGCTCGGGCGGGGCATCCTCCTCCGTGGCGATGACACCGGCGCGCAGCCCACGCTCGATGTCGTCGCGCGCCCCATCGAAGAACGTCGCCAGGGTGTCATGCGTGACCGATGGATCGGCGGAGAGCAGGGCACGGTCGAGGCGCAGGTCGAGCTGGCCCACGCGATAGCTCGTCTCGATGATCCCGGAGACGACCCGCTGGCTCGCGACCCGGACCAGCTCACGCTCGACGAGCGTGTTGACGTGGTGATAGAGCTTGGTCTGGCT